>JAFUZM010000218.1 GCA_017476605.1 Clostridia bacterium | reverse complement strand
GAACCAAGTTTCAGCGGCTTGGTTTACAAAGACGGCGGACAACGCTGCGAGGGATGCGCTACCTTCTTCACACCAATGCATTCTGTCATCAACTTTCTGGCGTTCGCTTACGATAAGCTCATTGCAAAGCTCCGACGAATTGCTGGAATTCTTAAGACCCGCCTTCTTGCGAAGTGCATAACATGTAATCATTTCTCTCCTGCAGTTTAAATACTCGACCAGTTCGCTCAGGGCCTTAGAGTCGTGTATGTCTTTGGGCTTAATATGTAAGATGTAGTCAATGGCTTCGTCAACATTTCCATAGTGAATGGCTGTCTTGATCATTGACGCATATGTTCTGCTCAAAGCAGTCTTGGGAGTTTTTCGCACTTGTCCCTTCTTGGGGCCAGTGATGTATAGCACCGGTTCTTCCCACGGACTTGGGACCCTGTCCTTAATAATTCCAAGGCTGGTCAGCGTATCAATTTTCTCAGCAATGTGATATTCGTCAAGAAATACACGGTGATACCATGGAGCAAAATACTGGCCTATCTTTGCTTTGAGCAATTTTTCACCATCAACAAAGAAGTGCATGTATCTGGTGCTCAAGCCGCTTTCTAGAAGCAAAGCAACTGATTCTCGAAATGCCTCGTCGATGTCAGGACATGTGAGGTTATATCTTGCTCCATCATCTGTTTCAACACGGATTTCAATGTGTTTTACATTGGATTTTGTCTCTTCACGCTCTTCTTTGCCACCAGGAACTCGTTCGTCTGACTGCTTTCCAACTAAATCTCCATCTATATAAATATTAACGATGTCGTTTGCGTTCTTTTCGATTACATCTGCATGTCGAATCATTTGAAGAGGCTCTCTTTCTTTCAATGTGTTGATATAGACAATATAGTCCTCTAACACTTCGGAACGATCCTCATCAGAATACATGATTCTGGCACCGCGTCTGACATTTTTCCGCGGATGATACCCTTCTTCGGGTTTTGCATATTCGCCTTCTTTGTATATGATATCGGGTGCTGGTGACAAAGAACGGTTTTTCATTATGGCAGAAGGTGAAAGAAAGATATAATCTATGGGATGATTTAGTATTTCGGAAGGCATCACTTTGCCTTCTGGCCAACTGCCGTCCTGATTGAACCCAAACCGTTCAAGAATAGCATCTGCTTCCTTTGCGTATGCCTTGCGTATTTTGTTGCCCTCGTTGATTACAATATCGGAAAACGTCATCAAAGGGATTTCTGTTCCGTCAAGATCGCGATGGTAATTTCGGTTGATGCTCGCACAAGCATTACGATAGGAACTTGTTGTAGCTTGACAACATATACTTTCCAACATGCCAAAGCATTTGAGACGCTCAGATGTTCTTAAGTGCCTGAAAATGCTGATTGGCATATTGACATTGAATCTGCCGAGCTCGCTTTCGACCTCAACAGATTTGCTCAGGCCGTTATGATCCTGTTTTTTTTAACAGCTCTGCAGCCATTTCAATTTCGCGTTTTCCGGAGATATTTCTTACTTTTAGAATCTCTTTTTCAAGTTTGCTTAAAGTATCTGTGTACTCTTGAAGAGTATTAAATTGGAGATCGGGAACACAAAGTACATTATCTTCGCTTTGATTGACATCAAAAACGAGATCACTGCCTATGAGCGCGAAAGAAATACATCCAACTTTCAGTTCATCATTTCTTCTACCTTTAGAGGCAAGGTTTTCTTGAAGGAAATCTCTCAATTTTGATAAGAACGAATCTCTGGAATCCTTCTTTTCAATCTCGACCGCTTCACCTTGTCCTGTTTCACCAGCCTCAATTGAATTAATCATAGAAGGTTTCTTTCGCCATACTAACGGGCTAGAGGCATCTTCTGCGTTATCAATATAACTCTGGATTGCCTTGTACAAGCCATTTGCAGCATATATCTGGTTGCGATCTCCAAGCTCGCTTACTTTTTGCTGTACAATACTAAGCCACTGAACGGAAGTGTCAGGCTTTGACAGGTAAACACCTTTTATTTTCTTTCCTCGATAAGGCCTTTCTTCTGACGAAAGTACATAAAGATGATACTCATAGTCTGAGTCTGCTGGCATCATCTCCATTGTTTCGGATAGAAAATCCATTAATGAAAGCGACTTTTGCTGAGCAATCTCGTGTATACGTTCAATGGACGTATTAATTGCTTCGGTGAGTGAGATACTCTTCCCTGCGAAGGAGGAAAAATCACTGGATAGTTCCTTGTTCCGCGTGATGAATTCGCCGTTTGAACTGTACATAGGATTTGAACTACAGCAGACAAGTAGTACCTGCTCTGATTTGGTAATATACAGCCCTACAATATCCACCATCTTTGGGATTACTTCATCCTGTGTTTGAATGGACCATTGACGCTGGCGTTCGAGGGTAATGCCTCTTTTCCTTAAAGCGTAATGAACTCTGCCTTCGTTTGAATCAAGCGCTTTCGCTAAGTCATTAGCTGTCCATGCTATTTCCTTATTTGATAGGAGCTCTTCAAGTTTGGAATTAAAGTCATCATTTGACGCAGATGAACCTGGTCCGCCACTGTGTTTACTGTTTAATCCATCAATTCCGTTCTGCAGATAAGACTCTCTCCAGCGAGCAACGTCCATCCTATTCATTCCGGTGATTTCAGAGACCTCTTTATTGGTAAACCCTTTTGCGCACTCAATGATCACAGCAGCTCGCCTTGAAATGTCAGGATCCCCCATTTCCTTGAGGTTGGTCAACTCAATAAGATCGGTATCATTCAACTTAACGGGTTTCGCTTTCTTCGCCAATGCACATTACACCCCTGTTTTTGGTTTTTAAGCATTATATACCCGTCGACTTCGGATGTCAATAAGATAGGTTGCATTCAAATTAAGAATTTTCACGTACAGCTCGAATTTTTATGAGTGAGTATAATGGTGTCAACAGATCGGAACTCCGATCGCAACAAAAAGGAGGAAAAAACAAATGAAGAAAGTATTCGTTCTGCTGATGGCACTCATGCTGATGCTCACCGCCATTCCGGCCCTGGCCGAGGATGTGCCGAGCGAGGATGTGGAGCTCACCTTTTTCTGTGGCAATGGTGACGTCAAGTTCAACGAGGTTGTTGAAACGCTGATTGCCAACTTTGAAAAAGAGTATCCGATGATCACGATCACCAACGTGACGCCCACCTCTTCATCCTTCTCTGAGGGACTCAAGAGCCTGGATGCCGTTGGCGAGTTCCCGGACCTGATGGAAGCCCGCGATGTTCCGATGTGGGCACGTGCCGGTAAGATCGCCGAGGTTGATCCTGAACTGCTGACCCTTGTCAACAATGCACCGGATTACAACGGCAAGTATTACTGTGTTCCGGCCAAATCGGATGCACCTCTCGGCTTCTTCTACAACAAAGCCTATTTTACCGAGAAGGGCTTTGAGGAGCCCCAGACCTATGAGGAGTTCATTAAGCTCTGCGAGGCCATCAAGGCAGATGGCACCATGGCACCGATGGTTGTTGGCGCAGCCGATATCTGGCACGTCGGATTCACCTGGATGCAGTGGTACATCAACTATGTGACTCGGGTAGATCAGGATTTTGTGAAGCATCTGTACACCGGCGAGAGAAAGTGGACCGAGGACTTTGTCGCCGAGGGCTTCAAGAAGTACGCCGACATCTATCTGAACGGCTATGTTGAGGAAGGCTTCATGTCCACCTCAGACAGCCAGATTGCCTCTTTCCTGGTCACCGGAAAGGCTGCCATGTTCTTCTCCGGCGCCCATATGGTCGCCAACATTCAGGATGCGGATCCTTCCTTTGAGTTTGGCTGGTTCCCGCTTCACAACGAGGATGGCGCACTCAACATGTGGGGTGGCCCGGGCCTCAACGGCTGGATGTATTCCGCTGACTGCGCAGCGGATGACGACAAGCTGCTGGCTGCTGAACTCTGGATCAAGTTCTGCATGCGCGATGACAACTACAGCTATTATCTGACCACCATGTCCTTCCTGCCGGTCAACGATATCGCGATCGACTTTGGTGAGATTGTCAACAAGATGATCGACACCCAGAAGGCAGCAGACTCCAATGAGCAGGGATGGAACAGCAAGTGGGGCGAGAATGAGATTCCCTCCGCTTTCCGTAACTTTGCCTACAAGATCGCTCAGGAATGGGCGACCGGCTCCAAGACCATTGAACAGGGACTTCAGGAAATGCAGGCTGAATGGGACGTTGAAATCCAGTCCTTCAATCCTGTGACCGGTGTGGGAGTCGTAACCGAGTAAATGTACTACCCGCCTGCAGTGAGTGCTCCAAGCTCATTGCAGGCTTTACTTTTCTGAAGGAGGCAGTGCGATGCAAGCTGCAAATGAGACAAAAATAAGAGGAAAGCGAACATGGCAGCATGCGATGCGGCTTGTTCTTTCCATGTTTCTGGTACTTTGTTTCCTGATGCCCATGTTTGAGATCGGCGCATGGAAAAATGTGGCGCTTAAAAACGGTCTCAAAGGCAATGGCATCTCAATGCCCGGTGCTGCTGCGCAGCTGAAGGCGCAGCTGGCATCCATTGTCAGGAAGGCAAAACTTGAGGAGGGCATCACGACGCCTGTTGCTGAGGCGGCGGGTCCGCTCAGATTCACAGCGGTTGGCGCGACCTTTGGCCTTGCTGTAGCGCTGCTGATGTTCATCCTGTGCTTTGCCGAAAACCTGGGCGTTGACGTCGGGCGGCGGAGAAAGCGTCTGTTTACGGTTCTCGGAATTGCGGCTGCCGCCCTGATGATTCTTGCGATTGTGAACTTTGAAAGGTTTGCGGGGACGATCCGCACGGCGGCAGCCTCACAGGAGGAGGCACTTTCCAAGGTGACGGCAAAGCTCTATCAGGACAATGCCGTCCCGTTCATGGGCGTTCGAATCTGGGCCTGGCTGGGCCTTGTTGGTATGCTTCTCATGGCTGCCGTTCAGTGGCTGCCTGAGGAGAAGAGCATGCTGGAGCGGAGCCTTCTCTGGTTCGTCGTCCCGGCACTTACCATGTATACCGCATTCGTGATTACCCCTGCGCTCTCGAGCGTCTATCTGGCCTTTACCTCCTATGACGGTGTGACGGATGCTTCCATGCGGTTCATCGGGTTTGACAATTTCGTCAACATCTTTGGCTCTGCCCGTTTCCATTCCGCGGCCTTTAACACCATCATCATCGCAGCCGTGTTTACGGTTCTGGTGAATGTGATTGCACTGGCACTGGCGGTGGCCGTGGATCGGGTACGCTGGGGCAAGAACATTTTCCGCTCCGGCTTCTATCTGCCGGTCCTGATCTCCGGCGTCATTGCCGGCTTCATCTGGCGGATCATGTTCAACTATTCCTTTGGTGTCATAAACTTTGTCTTTGGAGCGATCGGGCTCAATTCCGTGAAATTCATCGACACGATGCCAAACGCTCTGCTCTCCATCATTTTCGTGCTTCTCTGGAAGAACGCCGGCTATTATATGATCATCTATCTGGCGGCTCTCCAGGGCATTTCCCCGGATCTGATGGAAGCGGCGGCCATTGACGGCGCAAATGGTCGCCAGACATTCAGGCACATTACCATTCCCATGCTGGCCGGATCCTTTACGATTAATCTGACCCTGGCGCTCATCAATGGCCTTAAGATTTATGATGAGATTGCCATACTGACGGACGGCGGTCCGGGCTTCTCGACGGAGACAATCACCTATATGGTCTACAAGGTGGCGTTCGGTGAAATGCGTCAGGGTTACGGCACGGCCATGGCAGTCATTCTGTTCATCATCATTTTGGTATTTGGCGGATTCCAGTCCACGATGCTCCGCAAGAGGGAGGTGCAGCTGTGATGCAGGCGACAAATGCAAAGGCTCAGAGAGCCGTACAATACAAAAAAGACCGGGTTCGCCCCGGACATGTGATTCTCTTTATCGTTCTGGTCATTCTGGGACTGCTCTTTATTTCCCCGCTGTTCATCAGCTTCATGTCAGCTCTTAAGACAAACGGTGAAATACTCAAAAACCCCATTGCACTGCCCTCCAGTCTGTATACGGGAGGATTTGAATACCTGTTTGCCAAAACAGACTTTCCAAGGGCATTTTTCAACAGCATCTTTCTGACGGTGGTCTCCGAATGCCTCATTATCCTGATTATCCCCATGGGCGCATACGGAATTGCCAGAACAAAGAGCCGGCTGTCTACCGCCATCTATACCTTCTTCCTGGCTGGCATGATGATTCCCTTCCAGGCCTATATGGTAGCGCTGTTCCGGGAGCTCAATACCATCGGCATTTTCGGAACGCTGGCCGGGCCGATTGTGATCTATATTGCAGGTGCAACGGGCTTTGGTACGCTTCTGTTTACCTCCTTTGTCTCGGGCATTCCGAGGGAGATTGAGGAGGCAGCACAGATTGATGGCTGCTCCTCGCTTCGCACCTTCTGGCAGATCGTGTTCCGGCTGCTCAAGCCCTGCACGGCCTCCATGGTCATTTTGAACGGTCTTGGCATCTGGAACGATTACCTCATGCCTTCTCTGGTGTTGCCATCCAATGGCGCAAAGACCATCAACGTGGAGATCTTCCGCTTTGCGGGCGAGATGTCAAGTCGATGGGATATCGTATTCTCCGGTGTTGTCTGTGGCATCGTGCCCATCCTGATCGTCTTCTTTGCCCTTCAGGGCTACTTTGTCAAGGGTATCACGGCCGGCGCTGCAAAGGGGTAATGATATGACATTTGCCGAAATGTGCAAAAGCGCTCAGCCCTTTGCCTGCGAACTGCTGGAGCGCCTCAAAGTCAAAATGCCAGAGGCCAGAAGAAAGGCCGACGGCCTTGCGTTCATTCCCTATACCGTGAACGGGAACAGGTGGGCACCCGGTCCCTTTGATGGGATCTGCTGGTGGACCAATGGATTCTGGCCGGCGGAAATGCTGGCCATGTACCGCCTGAGTGGCGATACGGCGTATCTCGATGAGGCAGAGCGTGTCGAGGACCTGCTGGACGAGGCCTTTTGCGACTTTGAACATCTGCACCATGATGTCGGATTCATGTGGCTCATCTCCTCAGGCGCAAATTACCGCATGACCGGAAACAAGAAAAGCAGAAAGCGTGCGCTGCTGGCCGCCAATCTTCTGGCCGGACGGTTTAATCCAGCCGGATTTATTCGGGCGTGGAACGATGACTGTGTCGGATGGGCAATCATCGACTG
>JAFUZM010000029.1 GCA_017476605.1 Clostridia bacterium | reverse complement strand
GTCTGCATGTGGTTCGATGGAACGGATGAAAAGAATATCCTGTCCATCAGTGCCGGTGGTCCCATAAAAATGCCGGAAGATTTCGGCTCCATGTTCTTCGGATACACCTCCCTTGAAAGTCTCGAGTTCAACGGACTTGCCGATTTCTCCGAAGTGCAGCGAGCCAATGGAGCCTTCGGCTATTGCAAAAATCTCAAAAAACTCGATCTGAGCGGCGCAGATTTCAGCGCTCTCACAGACGCAAACGGGATGTTCGAGGGAAACAGTGCCCTCGAAGAGCTGAACCTTCATGGTGTCAAGTGGGGAAAGCTGCTCAATGCCGAGGGAATGTTTGCCGCATGTGAAGAGCTTCGCGCTCTTGATCTCACCGGCCTCGATACCTCTCGGATCCCCTCCTTTTCCTACTTCTTCTGGGGCTGTTCTAAACTGACAGATCTGGACGTAAGCGGGTTCAAGACAGGCAGGGCAACTACGATGGAGAAAATGTTTGAAAGCTGCAGCAGTCTTGAACAACTGGATCTCGGCGGATGGGATACCTCCCGAGTCACTGACATGACGGGGATGTTCTCAAACTGCAGCCGCCTTGAAAAACTGGATGTCCATTCCTTCGACACCTCCCGGGTTCTCAGTATGTCAAGAATGTTCGCCGGGTGCGAGCGACTGGAAGAACTGGATGTGCATTCCTTCAATACCGCCCGAGTAGATGACATGTCGCAGATGTTCGAGTCCTGTTCTCTTCTGCTGGAGCTGGACGTCAGCGGCTTTGATACCGGACGGGTAACCTCCATGTTCTCAATGTTTGATGGCTGCAGCAGTCTGGATTCCCTGGAGCTTTCCCACTGGAACACGGCAAGTGTAACCAATATGGAGGCGATGTTCTGTCAGTGCCGGTCCATCCTTGATCTGGATCTTCATTCCTTTGATACCTCCCATATCACCTCTATGAGGGAAATGTTCAGCAACATGAAATCTCTGGAGGCTCTGGATCTCAGTTCCTTTGAAACCTCTCAGGTGACGGATTTCTCCTGCATGTTCCTTGACTGCGAACAGCTGGCTTCGCTGGATCTCCGCCATTTCGACACCTCGGTGGCCCAGGATATGTCGTGGATGCTGCATGGATGCACACGCCTCAAAGACATAGGCGTAGATCCCCAGACCCTCGCCCATGGAAATACCGAGGAAATGTTTACCGACTCCGGACTCATGAAATAACCGGAGCCGGCGTCTTTTCCCGATGACCGGGAACAAAAAGGCGGCAAATCGCCGCCTTTTCGTTCCATGGTCACCGTCAAAAAAAGCTATTGACTTTGATTTGCTCATACAGTATAATGACCTCGCTTAAAGAAAGCGATATAATGCCGGCGTGATGGAATTGGCAGACGTGTTGGACTCAAAATCCAATGGGCTAATCACCCGTGCGGGTTCGACCCCCGCCGCCGGCACCATCCGTAAGTCCCGAAAGCCTTGATTCATGGGCTTTCGGGACTTTCTCTGTCTTGACCCGATAAATGCAAACATATCATTCGCGGTGAAGAAGATCCTGAAAATCCAGATTCTGAAAAGTGTTGTTCGCCAAGGGAAAGTAGGCCATCAATCCGTTTCATTCCTGTATTCCTTTTTCGGCAGATTTTTTTATAATTTAAAAATCTGCCGAAATTCTCATTGACCAGCCCGCATTTCTTCGGCTATAATGTGATTGATCACAAAATCAGCTGAAAGAGGTGATAATATGGAATACATCAGTCGGCACATGGAATCCCGCATCCTTGAACTGAGTAAATCGTACTCTGCAATCCTGCTGACCGGGCCACGCCAGGCAGGGAAAACCACCATGCTTCGCTCACTTGCAGAGAAGGAAAGTATCGGGCGGAAGTACATCACGCTGGATGACCTTACCGAGCGGGATATGGCAAAAAACGATCCTGCCCTGTTTCTTCAGCTTCACACTCCGCCCATACTCATCGATGAGGTGCAGTATGCTCCTGAGCTCTTCACGTATATCAAAATTCACATTGATAAGCAACACAATCCCGGTGACTTTTGGTTGACCGGTTCGCAGATCTTCCGCCTCATGCGCGGCGTTCAGGAGTCGCTGGCAGGTCGTATTGCGCTGCTGCATATGTCACCACTGTCTCAGCGGGAGATCATCGGCGCGCCTTGTATCCCTTTTACGACGAATCTGGACCGTCTGCTGGCCCAGCGGGATCAGATTCAACCTGTTTCTACGCCGGAGCTGTTTGCCCGCTTATGGAAGGGATCCATGCCGGGACTGATCAGCGGAGAAACACCGGATCGGAATATCTTCTACTCATCCTACCTTTCCACCTATGTAGAGCGTGATGTCCGGGACCTTTCCGGCAGCATCGATGCTTTGAAATTCACCCGCTTTGTCACAGCCGTTGCCGCTCGCTGTTCCCAGCTTCTCAATTATAACGCACTGGCGGAGGATGCCGACATTGATATCCAGACTGCAAAAGTATGGGTCAATATTCTCGAAACGTTGGGAATCATCTTCTTGTTACATCCCTATTCCAACAATGTGCTGAAACGCACGATCAAGACGCCAAAGGTATATTTCTATGACACCGGGCTTGTTTGCTATCTGACCAGATGGTCTTCCCCTGAGGTGGCTGAGAGCGGAGCCATGAATGGCGCTTTGCTCGAAAATTTCACAGTATCGGAGATCATGAAGAGTTACCAGAATGCCGGATTGGAACCATACCTCTATTTCTATCGTGACCGAGACGCCAAGGAGATCGACGTTGTTCTCGAAGGCGACGGAAAGCTCTGCCCACTGGAGATCAAAAAGACCGCCACCCCGGACAAACGGCTTACCCGCGTTTTCAAGGTTATTGACAAGAGCCCTCTTCAACTTGGTACCGGTGCGATTCTCTGCATGGCAGATCATTTTACCGCCTTTGACAGAGACAATGTAATCGTCCCGATCTGGATGATCTAAGGTTCAGAACCATCCGAACCCGCTATTCCCATGAAGCCTGATTCGGATGGTCCTTTCCGATATGAGTCTTCTCAATGCAACGGGAAAAAGCATGCCGCCGCACAAAATGAATCTGTGCGGCGGCATTGTTCCGTCTATTCGCAAAGTCGGGGACTATCAGGCTTTATTCGAACCCATTGGCTTACCATTTTTCCACTTCCTGAGGCGCAGGAAGTAGCGGACATAGTACTGGATAAACAGCACCATGAGCACGATGAAGATGGTCAGCAGAATCTTCCCGAGGGTAGTCATGTGGGCCTTATAGAGCTCCGGCGCATCGCTTCCTGCGATCATATAGAGGATATTCCTGGTGGCCTGACGCATGGCAGTCTGACCGGAGACAGAATTCTTCAGCTCATCGGAGAGATTGCTGAGAAGACCGTAGCTGAGCTGGAAGTCGTTGCCGGCAACGGTAGCCCGGTTGATTTCCTCAGTGGTGCAGGCCATGACACAGTCAGTGATGACAGCACCCCGGAAGCCCCATTCATCCCGCAGGACAGTGTTCAGAAGGTTCGGGCTCTCCGCCGTGGGAGTCACACCAAGGCGGTTGAAGGAGGACATGATGCCTGTGGCATTTCCGCCCTTCACACCGATCTCAAACCCTCTGAGGTAAATTTCGCGCAATGCCTGCTCATTGACCCAGGTCACAAGGCCGCCGTGATCCCGGTTTGTCTCCTGATCGTTGACCGCAAAGTGCTTGAAGTAGCAGTAGACACCGGATTCCTTGATACCGGAAAGCTCACGCTCAGCCATGACACCAGAGAGGAACCCATCCTCGCTGTAATACTCGTAATTCCGTCCGGAAAATGGACTGCGGTGGATATTCGCTGCCGGGCCGTAGATCCCCGCCACGCCATACACCTTGGCCTCCTGACCATAAATTCTGCCCTTCTCATAGGCCAGCGCCGGGTTCCAGGTCTGAGCCAGGGTGGCCTGATTTGTATACATGTTGCCCTTTATACCGGAGAAGAGGTCAGCCATCAGATTGTTGATGCCGTTGGGGCCGTCGCACTCCAGATACCGGGCCTTGCCGATACTGGGAACGGCAGAGGTCTGCCAGCCGCCATTGGCGATCAGGCCGGTCATCTCTTCCCTGGAAATCTGATCCAGAAGCAGATCCCACTTGTGGTCATCATAGGCAACGCCCTTCATGTCCGTAAGCTTAAGGCCATTGTTCTTCGTCTTCCAGGTGGCGGGCGTCGTGTCCTGAATCACCGTTCTGGGGTTCATCAGGGCCTCCACGATGGCGGGAGATGCCGCCTCACTGGCAGGAGCCCGCTCCGTAGGCATGGTTCCGGCCCAGTCCGCCCGGGACAGATAGACCACATTTCCGTCATTCGAGACGTCGTCAAACAGGTTTGCCGCCGTAATCCCGTCGCCGGGGCGCTTGCCGTCAGCAGCGTCCGTATAGATGACGTCCTTTTCCACGGTGATTGTCTGCTGAGCAATCACATTGTGACTGTCGCTCTGGAGCCGGATATCATACTCCCCGGCCTCCAGTACATAGCCGCCACCCTGAGCCTTGATCCCACGATAGTCATAGGAGGCCATGTCCTCCGCCTTCATGGTGATGCTGACACTCTGGCTCTTTCCTGGCTCAAGCAGATCCGTCTTGGCAAAGCCGCCCAGAACCACCTCGCTCTTTTCGATGCCGCCGGGGGTGTAAGGGGCGGAATAATAGAGCTCAACGACCTCCTTGCCGGGGGCGCTGCCGGTATTCACCACCGTCACATTGGCGGTGACTGTGGTTCCGTCAAAGCTCACGGAATCCAGAGTCTGAGTGAACGTGGTGTAGGAGAGGCCGTAGCCAAAGGGGAACTGCACCGTGGCATCATAGTCGATAAAGCCGTCGGCTCCGGCAGTCTCGTAGAAGCGGTAGCCCACATAGATGCCCTCATTGTACTTGACGTAGTGATAGGGATCCAGTCCGGTCAGGGCATCACCGGTACCCGCCGCACCGGCGGTGTTCTCGTAGCTGGCATTTTCGTAATCATAGGCACCGAAACTGTAGTACGTGGGATTGCTTTCCACAGCGTAGGCAAAGGTATCGCTGGTTTTGGCGGAGGGGTTCACCTCGCCCATCAGAATCTCACCCAGGGCCACTGTGCCAACAGAACCGTAGCACTCAGACCACAGGGCCGCGTCCACCTTCTCATCCTCAAGGAATCCAAGCTCCATGGCGTTGGTGGAATTCAGAACCACGACCACGGTCCCAAAGTTCTCCTCAAGCATGGAAAGCATGCTCTCCTCTGCAGCATTAAGCTCCAGATAGTGCCGCCCGCTCTCGCCGCCGTAGTAGTTCGCTGTATCCAGAGGCAAATCGTCGCCCTCGCCACCTACCCGGGAGATCACATATACCGCCACGTCGGAGAAGCTCCTGGCCTTGCTGATCAGGTCCTGGGAGAGATCACTGGCGGGGTTCTCATAGAGGCCGAAGTCCGTGCCAACCAGGCCCATGGAAACCGCCTGTTTGGCGTTCTGGGCGTAGAAACTGACCAGGTCCTCGTTAAGGGTAAAGCCCGCTTGCCGAAGCCCGTCGTAGAGGCTCACATAGTCCGTACCACCCGAACCGGAGCCGGTACCACCAAAGGTGGAATAGTAGCTGCCCCTACCAAACACATTGATGTTCGTCTCCCGGAGTGGCAGAGTCTCGTTCTTGTTGGTCAGCAGAACGATGCCCTCCTCCGCCTCCCGGAGGGTGATGGCCTTGGCCTCCTCAGTGATGGATTCATAACGTTCACCGGAGGGCGCCTTGCTGAATACGATATTCTCCACAACGCCGTGGTAATCCCGCAGCGCATAGATTGCCCCATTGAATACCAGAACCAGCATCAGCAGAATCGTCATCAGTGCGAAAACAAACCGATTCGGCCGCTTAATGGTCTTCCCGTTGTACACCCGGCGTTTTCTGTTTTTTCGTTCTTCTCTTGTCATTTTGGTGCCTCCTCTGAAAATCGCGTGTTTGTTCTTTCAGGGATAGCCTATCACATTCTCTTATCGGTGAAAACCCCTCTGGCAGATTTGGTGTCTCATATGGCAGATATGGTTTGGATCAGATGGATGATTCTGCTATAATAGCCATGAAATGACAAGAAGGAGGTGACTTCCATGCGCATCGCTCTGGTGGATGATGACCAAAGGGATCGCACTCAGCTCCGGACCTACATCTCTGATTATCTCCGGGAAGAGGGAGTGGACTGCGAGATCAGAGAGTTTGAAAATGCGCTTGTCTTCCTTGCAGAGTACGCCTTCACCTTTGACCTGATCGTCATGGACATTGACATGCCGGAGCTCAGCGGCATTGAGGCCGCCCGGCAGCTCCGGGAGAGGGATGCCCATGTAACGCTGATGTTCGTCACGAACATGCCCCAATACGCTCTGGAGGGATACGCAGTGGAGGCAGTCGACTATCTCCTGAAGCCCCTGAGCTACCCGGACTTCCGGCTTAAAATGCAGAAGGCCAGGCGGTACATCGCCAGGAACGCGGATCTGCCGCTTGCCCTGTCCACTGCTGAGGGTGTGTTCCGCTGCAATGTGTCCGACGTACTGTATGTAGAATCCAAGCTGCACTATCTCTACTATCACACAGCGGAGCAGACCATCCGGGT
>JAFUZM010000217.1 GCA_017476605.1 Clostridia bacterium | reverse complement strand
GTCAAATTGATTCCATGGCTCCAGCTCCCAGAGGTTTGGCCAGTGAAGGCTGTCCTGCTCAAGGTCGTGCAGCAATATCACCGAAAATCTTGAGTTTTCCGGATAACAGACGTGCTGACAGTAGACCCCGATCTCTGCTTTTTGCTCCCTGTTTTGTGTGTAAATTACCTCATACCCGCGTCGTTTGGCCTCCTGCGCGATGGGGAGGATATTGTAGTATTCGCACATATCTGTGAGAAAGAATGTGATCTCCTTTTTTAGAAAACCTTTGGCAACGGGGTGTCTTACTTCGGTAAAGTGCCAGCTTTGGTATTTCTCAGAGAGCTCCAGCTCTGTTGCAGGCTTTGCAATCCGTACTGCGAGTATGACCTCTACATATCGAACTAGACATTGTTGAAAAATTCTTTTCAATGCAGGCAGACGCTTTTCGGGGGAATTTGCCATGACTAGATCCAGAATTTCTTCTCCTGACAGCTGTTCAAAAATTTTTTTTCGGAACAGGCAGCAGCCAACGCCGCCGATCATGTTGATCTGTTCCCGTTCATATGTAGCCCATAGGCTGTGCCCCGAATAGATGTGGTCATATAAGCCCTGCCCGAATGCGCGGTATGGAGGGGCAATTAGATGATAAGTGTCATCTGCGAAACGGTGTGCAGTTATGGCAATACTCGTATCGGGATGGTTCAACAGACTCTCAGACAGTATCTGCAGATAATTTGCACCATATATATATTCAGGATCATAGATATAAATATATGCGCTCTCCGTATCCGCAATATACAGTTTCAGATCCTCCGGGGTATCATTTTCAGAGATACAGACGGACTCTATGGAAACGGATGAATTTTTCTGTAGAAATTCTTCGGTCTTTACGGCGTTACACACATTGTATAGTACGGATATTTGCTCCATGATTAACTCCTCAAAATAATATTGCATCCCTCTATAATATGATTTTCTTAGAATGATAGTTTTCATTCTATCACAAAATCTGTAGTGGAACAATCATTGTTTTATCTATATCTATGTTTGATATGTCTTTAAAAGGCTCCTAAATTGACAAGTTCCATATAAGACGATATACTGACATCATATATTTAGGTAGACCGAGCGTATACAACAGAGCTGGAGGTACAGGCTTTTTTCTGTAATTCATGCATAAAGGAATGTGTTTGCTTGAGGAGATCAGCCTTGGTATGCGGTAGTTTTCCAGAATGCACGTTTTGTTTCAGATTGTGGTTCAGGTATTCATCAGGATTGATCTCAGGTGAATATGGCGAAGTGAAAAACACTTCAATTTCATCCCTGTGTTTTTCCAGCCACTCCTGAACCAGGTTTTTGTGGTGTACACGAAGATTATCAACGATAAACCGTATTTTTTTATCGACATTTCATACAAGCCGCCTCATGAAATCGATAAATCGTTGCTATTTCATATTCTATTCGTAGCACATAAAACGGCAGGCACCTTTATTGGTGATTGCAGAGGGATATCAATCTTGTATCTGTCATGGATGAACTGTTTGATTGCTGCTCTTGTCCATAGGTAGAAGGAAAGCTTCATCTGTTCCGGATTGCTTATCAATGGTGATGCGTTGGATTTTCTTCTCCTGCTGGGTGTCAAAGCCTGTTTTTCTGGTTTCTGGATTTACTTTTACAAGGCTTATTGTTTCCATGAAATCATTATATCATATGAAAACGAATTTAGCGACATTGATTTGCCAAAGCAATAGTATGGATTCATAGATATAAATCCGGTCATCTGCACCTTGGGTCGATAGGATAACTAATACAGTACATTGACAAGTTCATATTGAAAAAGCCATTGCAACTCCTTTAATCTGATGTTGCGACACATACAGATGAAGAAAGGATGTAAAACAATGGCTCTACCTATCACTATACTAAAGAATGTGCTAAATCTCAACCTCATGCATGTAGAAAAATGCGAAGAGGCTATCACCACATATCAGGCATACGGAGAGACCTACGAACAGCCAAGCATCTTCGTTCATGCTCGCCCTTTTAAGAGAAGCCAATGTCTCTGCCCTATCTGTAAACAAAAGTGCGTGATGAACGGGCACAAGATGGAGGAAGAAAGCAGTTGGAGGGCATCCAACTTAGGCGGAATGCCAGTATACATCCTATACAGACCGCAGCGCATACTGTGCCCTGAGCATGGTGCCCTTAACGAGTTTATTCCATGGGCAGATGGGACCAGCCGATTCACTGCGGCGTTCAATGATGAGGTGGCATGGTTTGTTTGCCAGATGAGTAAAACTGCCATCTGTGAATATCTAAGCATCAACTGGCGGACAGTCGGTAACTGTATCAAAGCGTCTCATGCACGCCTTGAGCCGGATATATCTCAGCGCATCCACGATGATGTGCGTCGTATCTGTGTGGATGAGACCGCTTACAGGAAGGGCTACAAGTACATCACAGTAGTTTATGACATGGATAGGAACCGTGTCATATGGATCCATGAATGTCATGGATATGATGTCTTCGCCGAATTCTGTAGACTGCTGACACCTGAGGAACAGGAAAAGATCGAGATCGTAGCGGGTGATGGCGCAAGCTGGATTGACTCCTGCAAAAAAGAATTCTTTCCCAATGCCACACGCTGCATAGATTTCTTTCATGTGGCGCAGTGGATCAACAAGGCACTTGATGAAGTCCGGATTCGTACAGCTGCCAAAGCAAGGCGTGAGTACAACAATCTCAGAGATGAGTACATTAAGGCTGAAGCAGAGGCTGTAGTTGCTGCCGAAAAAGCGAAACAGGACTATCATGATGCTCTCGGGGAAGTTGCCGCAATGCCTCATCGTGGACGCCCTAGTGCACGTAAGTTGGAGCTCATCTCCTTTATTGCGGAGTATGAAGCGGCACAGGCACAAGCATTAGAGAACAATCAGCCAAGATCGGTCGGTCGTCCGAAGAAGATACAGCTCACACCGGAACATGAGGCTTCCCTCAAGGAACTCTCTGACAGGATTGACGATTTCAAAGGTGCTAAGTTTGCGCTGGGCCACAATCCCGAAAACTGTACGGATAATCAAGTTAAAAAGCTACAGCTGATAGAAAACAACTATCCTGATCTTTACCGGGCATACCAGCTAAAAGAAGCACTCAGGCTGATCCTGCACATGAAAGATCCAGATCAAGCAGCCACCGAACTTGCAAAGTGGATTGACGATGCCAAAAATTCAGGACTCAAGCCTATGAAGGAACTCGCTGACAAAATAGAAAACCTTCACAAGGAGAATATCCTGAATGCCATAAAGTGTCAGGCTAACAGTGCAAAGAGCGAGTCTACAAACACAACGATCAAGGGACTTATTAAGGTTGCAAGGGGCTTCAGAAACCTTGATAACATGATCGCTCTCATCTATCTGAAGTGCTCAGACATAGTGGTGCCGCTCAGTAATCGACCGCAGCCATCGGCTGAATACCTCGCAAAGAAACGAGCCCGGGCTAATGAACTTCGGAGACTGAGAGAAGAACGGCGTCGCCGGGAGTTTGTCACATAAGTAGCAACTCAAGCTGTCCTTTTGGCTGTTCCCGGATTCGGAGCCAGAGGCAATATATCAGCCACCCCGCAGGGGCTTGCCCTTGACGGGTTCTGATGGAAACGCTACACTGCTGTATCCGACGGTGGTGCTATTGGCTGTTCCCATCATCTTCACCGTCGGCGTAGACTGCTCAGCGTTTCCAGCAGGTTCAGTCAAGGGTGGCGGACGGGTAGCAATATGAAAATGTCAATGTACAATAATCCGGTCAGTTATATGCTGTTTTTATCGACCGAAAATACAAAAGAGCCTATAAATCGATATTATTCCAGCGCTCTAAAACATGGTTCTGTCGGAATGATTATAAAAATTTTGTTATAAATCGGGCATTATTATATAGTATTAAGAGGGATAAACATGACATTTTATATTTTAGCACCTGCAAATTATACGAGTGGTGGACCGGAACTTGCACATCAATTATGTTATACAGTCAACAAAAATACAAATTATAAGGCATATATGTGCTATGCAAATCTTTTTGACAGAAATTGGATAGAAGGGATTCCATTTGATGCAAATGCCCCGGAAAGCTATTCTGGCTATTGTACGGAACACGTGGTTTCGTTAGATGAAATGGATTCT
>JAFUZM010000216.1 GCA_017476605.1 Clostridia bacterium | reverse complement strand
TACAGGGGCAAGCCGTTCCTTTCGCAGCGCAAGCCTGACCTTTTCAGTGGAGACCGCTGAGAGCACTGCTCTCATGCTTAAGGTATCCGCGCTTTCCGATCCGGGGCTCTTTGAAACCTCCCTGCAAATTCCTGCAGGAAATTGCAGTGTTTCTGTTTCGCTTCCTCTTAGCGGGAATATGTTCTATCGTGCTGTGCTCATGGATGCCAGCTCCGCTGTTCTGGATGAATGCATTTGTCCGGTCGGAAGGCAACCCGGCATCGTCCCGATGCTGCCTCTCCCGGATGAGGAGATCTTCCTGCCCGAACAGCTTGCGTCCTTTGTAAAATCACAGAATCTCACATCCGTATTCCTTTCTCATGCCGTTTCTCTCAGCGTCCTCAATACGCTTTGGAAGAATGGAATTCGTGTGTGTTTTTCAAAAGAGATGACGCATTTGCCGCCATATGCATATGTGCACCCGGCCGTTTCCTTCCTGGATCCTCCTCCGCCCATTCACTCAGGGATTGCCTCCGCATGGCAGCTGGCCGGCCTGATCTCGCAGCCCAGAGTATTGCCAAAGGACAGCACTTTTGACGTCCTTTTTGAGGACCTGTTTCATACCAGTCCAGGTTTACCCGGCCTTCCCCCTCTGCTTGCCAATCTCCACCTGCTGTATCTGCGGCACCATGCGGAAAGTGCCCGTCAGGGGATTGGAACGCCTTTGCTCTGTGCTCCGCAGGAATGGGAGGATCCGGAGGTCACAAGGATTCTGACATCCGCCTTTTCTTTTCCTCATCTCAGCCTGTTTCCCGTGCGGGGTGCCTTCTATGGTGATTCAACTTTGCTCCTGCACGCAGCCCTTTTCGTGCCGGAATCAGAAGGCTGGCATGCAGAAATTGACCTTCTTGGCTCAGATGAGCGGATTCTCTCTCAGTGGACCCTCACAGAAAATGACACTTGCCGCTGCATCCTCCCCGAAATGCCTGAATGTCTTGAGATACAGGCCAGGCTTTACAGAGAGGAGACGGTGATAGAGCAGTTTGATTTTCCCGTTTACGTGGGAAGTCTTGCTCTGCTTGAGGCACTTGTCCCCCAGCTTCTCCCGGGGGCAAAGGCGGGCAGCGAAGAATAAGCACAGGCAAGGGCTTCCCCGGTCGTCCGGATTTTGTCCTCTCATTTTGCAGAAATGTGAAATCTGAAATTGACGAAAACCTAGCATTGTGATATGATTTGCAAAATTCGAAATTTTATGCATTGAACATCGGGTTTCGAATGGATACTATCGACTCTTTCTTAAAGGAGAACCACTATGAATCGACTTCTCTCTGTTTTTCTCGCGTTCGTCCTTGTTTTTGCGCTCGGCACTGCACTTGCCGAGGACAAATCCGTCACCATTGGCGTGACCAACACCATGACAAGCATTAATCCTCTGGCCCTTGACAATACCGAGGTGCCAAAGTATGCCTGCTCGCTGACCTTCCTTCCGCTGCTTGAGCTGGATTCCTCCCTCAATTTTGTTCCTCAGCTTGCAAAGTCAATTACAACCGAGGACAATCTGACCTTTACCATTACCCTGCAGGATGATGCGGTATGGTCAGACGGCACACCGATCACAGCAGAGGATGTCGAATTTACGCTGGTTCTCGGCGCGGATCCCGCCAGCTTCAACATTTCCCTTGCCATGTACATGATCGAGGGAACCGATGATAACGGTATGGTTGAGCCCGGTACCGAGCACATCAGCGGCATCAAGGTCGTAGATGACAAGACCCTGACCGTTACGACAAAGTGGGAAACTGCCCTTTATACCTTTGACAACAACTTCGGACGCTATCTCCTGCCCGTGCCCAAGCACGTGCTCAAGGATATCCCGAGAGAAGAGCTGCTCTCCCTTACCTGGTTCCTGAAGCCTGACGTCATCTCCGGTCCCTACTTCATCACCGAGGCTGACCTCAACCACTATGTGCACTATACCGCAAATGAAAACTACTTCCTTGGAGTGCCGAAAATCAAGTATCTGAACATCCAGGTCTATTCTGCAGCTCAGATCCTTGCCGGACTTCAGAGCGGTGAAATCGACCTCGTCCAGCAGACCATGGCCAGCATCCCGATTGAGGACTATGATGCCGTCCGTGCCCTTTCCAACATCACTGCGGTCTCCGGAACGCCCGTGACCAACGAAACCATTTACATCAATACCGCAAATGTTCCGGATGTCCGTATCCGTCGCGCACTCCTGCTTGGTATGGACCGCGCCTCCATGTTTGATGCCCTTCTGGGCGGAAACGGCGAACTGGTGGACGGATTCCTCGTATCAAGCTCTCCCTATTTCAGCGATGCTCTCGGCCTCACCGGCTATGACCCGGAGCAGGCAGCAAAGCTGATCGCCGAAGCAGCTGCAGATGGCGCCAAGACCACCTACACCTGGTATACCAATTCCTCTGAGAGCACATGGGGCCAGGCAGTTGAATACTTTGCTGCCATGTTTGAGGAAATAGGCCTCCATATTGAAATTCGCACCGTTGACCTGGATACCCTGATGGAGATCGCCGGCAACTGCGAGCATGACATCATGAGCGTTGAGTATACCTTTGCGCCGGTAGACCCCTATACCGATGTTGTATGGCTCCTTGGCGGTGAGGGAAGCTGGACCGGATATATCACGGATGCCGTCAGCGAGGCACTGGTCCTCAGTCAGACGCTGAGTGACAATGGCGCCATTGCCGAACAGTACCTCATCGTAGACCGTGCAATGCAGGAGGATGTGCCCATGATTTCCGGCTGGGTCCGTTCCTCCCTGGGTGCCGTGTCTAATCGTCTGAGCGGTGTCACGCCGGACGTCTTCGGAACGTTTGTCGACGTGCAGAATTGGGACATTCAATAAATCCTTTTACACCGCACCGAAAACGGTGCGGTGTTTTTCATTTTTTCCGGTTATCTCAAGGATGAGCAGGAGGCAGCCGCATTGAATCCTCTTTTAAGCATACGTGATCTTTCCATTGCTTTTGGTAAAAAGCCCAATCAGGTCGTGGTTACGGATAACGTCACCTTTGACATATACCCGGGTGAAATTCTCGCCTTGGTCGGCGAAAGCGGGTGCGGGAAAAGCGTCACCGCCATGTCTATCCTGGGCCTTCTCCCCCGTCAGGCACGCATCCTGAGCGGCGAGATTCTCTATGGCGAAAAGGATCTTCTGCATCTTAATGCGCAGCAGCTTGACCAGGTTCGTGGCAAGGATATTTCCATGATCTTCCAGGACATCATGTACAGCCTCAATCCGGTGTTCACCATCGGGAATCAGCTGCGTGAGGGCATGCGGCGACATCTGCATATCAGCCGGGAAGAAGCAGACCATCGCGCGCTTGAGCTTCTCACCAGAACCGGCATTCAAGATGCATCGGATGTCCTTAAAAAGTTCCCCCACCAGCTTTCCGGCGGTCAGCGTCAGCGCGTCATGATTACCATGGCCCTTTCCTGTGGCCCGAAGCTTCTGATTGCGGATGAGCCCACGACGGCGCTTGACGTCACCATTCAGCTGCAGATCATCCATCTGCTTCGCTCCCTGCGTGAGGAAACCGGCATGGCCATTTTCCTCATCACACACGATATCGGACTGGTCAGCGAAATTGCAGACCGGATCATCGTCATGTATGCCGGTCAGTGCGTTGAGGTGGGTCCTGCCCGTGAGGTGCTCACACATCCGAGGCATGCCTACACGGATGCACTCCTTCGAGCGGTTCCGGATATCAACCACAATCACGATCATCTCCTCTCCATCCCCGGCAATATTCCCGAGCGCTATGACCGCCTGCATGGCTGCCGTTTCTCGCCTCGCTGCAGTGCGGTCTCCAATTGCCCGTTCCGGAAACTGCCGGAGCTCGAAGAGGTCGCTCCCGGGCATTTTTCACGCTGTCCGACCTACGGAAAGAAGGTTTACAGTGACACCAATTCTTGAAGCCAAACACCTGGTGAAGACATTTGCAACAACAGGTCGCCAGCTCTTTTCCTCAAACGGCTTTACCGCCGTACGGAATGTGAGCTTTACTGTCATGCCCGGCGAGATCTTCGGCATCGTCGGCGAAAGCGGGAGCGGAAAATCCACCGTTGCCCGCATGCTCATGTGCCTCGAACCGCTTACCGAGGGCGAGGTCCATTTTGATGGAAACCGGATCGACAATATGTCTCCACAGAAGCTTCGCAGTCTGCGTCCTCAGTTTCAGATGGTCTTCCAGGACAGCGGAACCACGCTCAATCCGAGAAAGCGCATTGGAGATATCCTGCGAGAACCCATGCTCCATCATGGCATCTGTCCTCCCGAGGAGATTGATGAACGGATTGACACCCTTCTCGCTGATGTAGGTCTTGGTACCAATGTCCGTAACCGCTATCCTCATGAATTTTCCGGCGGCCAGCGGCAGCGCATCTGCATTGCACGTGCCCTGTCCCTCAGCCCCCGGCTCCTGATCCTGGATGAGCCCGTCTCCGCGCTGGATGTTTCCATTCAGGCACAGATTCTGAATCTCCTTCAGGAGCTTCAGGAAAAGAACAACCTGACCTATCTGTTTATCAGCCACGGACTTGGTGCCGTCCGGTACATCAGCCACCGCATCGCGGTCATGTATCGCGGGGAAATCGTGGAAACCGGCAACTGCGAGGACATTTTCAGTCATCCTGCCCACCCCTATACCCGCGCACTGATTGATGCTGTTCCCTCCGTTGAAACCAGTATAAGACCCAAGATGATGCTGCAGGGAGAAATCAACGACAGCATCCGGGAGGGAACCTGTCCGCTGCTCCATCGCTGTCCCATGGCCGGCCCCCGGTGCAGTTCCTATACCGGCGAGCCCATCACCCTTTCCGAGCCCTCTCATATCTCACTTTGCACGCGTGCACTGGAGGACACTGCCGATGCTTAAATACATCATAAAGAAAATCCTGCTCGCCATTCCGGTCCTCCTGGGCATCACGATCATCGACTATTTCATCATGTCCATTGCAGGAAGCCCGCTTGACATGATGGTCGGCCCGCGGGTAACCCGCGAGAGTCTGGCCATACGCGCGGCTCAGTGGGGACTGGATCAGCCCGTCTGGCTTCAGTACCTTTCCTGGCTCAATCAGGTGCTGCACGGGAACCTCGGATACTCGTATAAGAGTTATCAGCCGGTGGCCGACCTGATCGGCAGTCACATTGCCCCCACGCTCCTTCTGACCGGTACCGCTCTTCTGATCGGCATGCTGATCGCCATTCCTCTTGGGATCTACAGCGCCGTTCACCGGTATCAGAAGCGGGATTACACCCTCATCGGGCTGTCCTTTGGTGCCTCCAGCATTCCCAGCTTTTTCCTTGCGCTTCTTCTCATTTATCTCTTTACCGTTCGCCTTGGCCTCCTGCCATCCTCTGGCATGTATACCCCCGGAACCGGGGGCGATGCACTCGATATCATTCGACACATGATCATGCCCGTCATTATCCTTGCCGTTCCCATCGTGGGCAACAATGTCCGGTACATCCGCTCCGCTGTCCTCGAGATTCTCGAGATGGACTATCTGAGAACCGCAAAGGCGAAAGGCATCGGGCATCGTCTTGTGATCAACAAGCATGCTCTTCGCAATGCCCTTCTCCCCATCATCACGGTCATCGGCATGGAAATTCCCGTTCTCTTTGGCGGGTCCATCATCATTGAGCAGATCTTTTCCTGGCCTGGTCTCGGACTCATTACCATGAATGCGATCACCAGCCGGGACTATCCCGTCATCATGGGCATCTGTCTGCTCTCCGGTGTCGTCGTTCTGGCAGCAAATCTCATTACGGACATTCTCTATGCCATCGCAGATCCCACTATTAAGTATTAATCGAGGCCAAGCATGAGCGAATCCAAATCTCACATCATCCTACGGCGCTTTAACGAGCACAAGATGGCTGTCTTCTGCCTCTTTCTTCTATTTATATTAGTCGGTGCCGCCATCCTGGCTCCGATCCTGACGCCCTATTCTCCGACCAAGCCGGCCGGAAAATTCCAGCAGCCCCCGGGACAGGATCATCTCCTCGGAACGGATAAAATCGGCAGGGACATGTTCACCCGCATCCTCTATGCAATGCGTGTTTCCCTTCTCGTTGGTTTACTTTCTACCCTGATTGCAACCTCCATCGGGGTTTTTCTCGGGCTGATCAGCGGATACCTTGGCGGCATTTGGGATAAGATCATCATGTCCATCACGGACATTGTCATGTCCTTCCCCACCATCCTTCTCGTCCTGGTTGCCGCTGCCATTTTTAAGCCCGGCATGTGGTCCATTATTCTGATTCTGGGCTTTGTCGACTGGCCGGGGGTTGCCCGCCTTGTCCGTGGCAATGTTCTCTCT
The DNA here is from genome assembly GCA_017476605.1 of Clostridia bacterium. Taxonomy (GTDB): domain Bacteria; phylum Bacillota; class Clostridia; order Christensenellales; family Aristaeellaceae; genus Ventricola. Next base: position 307 of record JAFUZM010000216.1, on the reverse strand, counting down.
CTCAGGGAAACCAATTTCGTAAAAAGCGACATTACCGCCGGCATGCCAAGCCCCTACATTCTCCTCTCGGAGATCTTCCCCAATACCATCGCGCCCGTCCTCGTCTACGCAACCAATGTCTTTGCGGTTTCCATTCTGGATGAGGCTGCCCTTTCGTTCCTAGGCATGGGCGTCCAGCCCCCGACCCCCTCCCTCGGAAACATCCTGAACGGCGCGGAATCCCTGTCCGTTCTGACCGGCAAGCCCTGGCTGTGGCGCCCCGCTGGAATCGTCATTTTCCTGTTGGTAATCTGCATCAACTTCGTCG
>JAFUZM010000215.1 GCA_017476605.1 Clostridia bacterium | reverse complement strand
GCCAGATGCTTATCCGTCATGATGGTGGCCGGATTGGAATTGACCAGGACCACATTGACTCCCTCGTCCCTCAGGACGCGGCACGCCTGAGCACCGGCATAGTCAAACTCTGCCGCCTGGCCGATCACAATCGGGCCGGAGCCGATCACCAGCACCTTGCGAATGGTTTGATCCCGTCCCATTATCTGATTCCCTCCGTCTCTGCCATCATGTCCATAAAGCGGTCAAACAGGAACGATGTATCCTCAGGCCCCGCATGCGCCTCCGGGTGGAACTGCACGGTAAAACACCGTTTTCCGGGATAACGCATCCCCTCACAGCTTCCATCATTGGCGTTCACAAAGGTCTGGGTTCCAACCTCCTTAAGGCTCTCCGCAAGAACGGCATAGCCATGGTTCTGGCTGGTCATATACGTTCTGTTCCCCTCAAGGTCCGTCACCGGCTGATTGCCACCGCGATGACCATATTTGAGCTTGATCGTTTTCCCGCCCATTGCAAGTGCGCACATCTGGTGTCCAAGACAGATGCCAAACATGGGCACATGCCCGATCAGCTTTGCGATTTCCCGGATGCAATCGGTATTCTCCGCCGGATCGCCCGGGCCGTTTGAAAGCATCACGCCATCTGGGTTAAGGCCAAGGATCGTCTCGGCTTTGGTATCCGACGGGACAACCACGACCTCACATCCGCGCCTTGTGAGAGACCGGATGATGTTCCGCTTTGCGCCATAATCAATAAGGACAACACGGTAACGCTGCGTGCCATCGGCGGGCACGGTCATGATATGCCGGCAGGTCACGTTTTTTACCACGCCGGTGACCGCATACTGCTGAAGCACCGCCGTATCCGCCGGAATCGTGTCGCAGATCATGGCATTCATGACCCCCTGCTCACGAATCTGCCTTGTGATTTCCCGCGTATCCACACCTGCAATGCCCGGAATATGGTTTCGTTTCAGCCAGACATTGAGATCGCCCTCAGAACGAAAGTTTGAGGGCGTTGTGCATATTTCCCGGACCACATATCCGGAAAGCGCCGGGGCTCCCTCAAAATCCTCTGAGATCACCCCGTAATTACCAATCAGTGGGAAGGTCTGCACGACAATCTGTCCTGCATAGCTGGGATCCGTCAGGGTTTCAAGATACCCCACCATTCCCGTCGTAAACACCAGTTCGCCGGTCACATTTCCCGTATCTCCGATGCGGGTGCCTTCAAAGACAGAACCGTTTCCCAAAACCAGATACGCCATTATTTTCCTCCGAGCGTCGCCGCCATGACTGCCTTAATGGTATGCATCCGATTTTCAGCCTCATCAAAGACAATGGACGCCTTGCTTTCAAAGACTTCGTCTTCCACTTCCATGCAGGTCAGGCCGAATTTCGCGTGAATGTCCTTGCCAATCTCGGTTTCAAGATCATGGAAAGACGGCAGGCAGTGCATGAACACCGCGCCATCGCCGGCCTCTTCCATCCGTTCCCGTGTCACGCGATACGGCGAGAGGTCAGCAATGCGCTCTGCCCAGACTTCCTCCGGCTCACCCATGGAGACCCAGACATCGGTATACAGCACATCCGCATTCTCTGCCGCCTTTGCAGGATCCGTTTCAAAGGAAATGGAGCCTCCCGTGCGTTTGGCAATGTTTTTGCAGTCCGCCACAAGCTCTTCATTCGGGAAGTACTTTTCGGGTGCGCAGGCCGTAAACTGCATGCCCATCTTGGCACAGCCGATCATGAGGGAATTGGCCATGTTGTACCGGCAGTCGCCGAAAAACACCAGATGGCGTCCGGCCAATTGACCAAACCGCTCGCGAATGGTCAGAAGATCTGCCAGTACCTGCGTCGGATGATACTCATTGGTGAGGCCGTTCCATACGGGAACGCCGGCATAGGCGGCCAGTTCCTCGACGATTTCCTGGCCATATCCCCGGTATTCGATGCCGTCATACATCCGTCCAAGGACGCGTGCGGTGTCCTTGATGGACTCCTTTTTCCCGATCTGAGATGCCTTGGGGTCCAGATAAGTACTGTTCATGCCAAGATCCGAGGCAGCCACCTCAAAGGCGCACCGGGTCCTGGTGCTGGTCTTTTCAAAGATCAGCGCAACATTCTTTCCCTTGCACAGCTGATGCTTCTTCCCAGCCTTTTTCTGTGCCTTGAGATCTGCTGCCAGGTCGAGCAGCTGATTGATTTCCTGCTGTGAATAATCAAGCAAAGTGAGAAAGCTTCTTCCCTTTAAGCTTGCCATTGCCTTTCCTCCAAAACCGGCCAAAGGCCGATTCCCTTCCTTTTCGTTTTGCTATGTTACAGCACCTTCGCCAGGAATCCCTTGAGACGATCTGTCTTCGGATTCTGGAAGATGTCCACCGGGGTTCCCTGCTCCATGATGATGCCATCTGCCAGGAAAAGAACGCGGCTGGCCACCTCCCGTGCAAAGCCCATTTCATGGGTCACCACCACCATGGTCATCCCTGCCTTGGCCAGGTTCTTCATGACGTCCAGAACCTCACCAACCATCTCGGGATCGAGGGCACTGGTGGGTTCATCAAAGAGCATGACATCGGGCTCCATGCAAAGGGCACGGACAATGGCGACGCGCTGCTGCTGTCCGCCGGAAAGCTGTGCCGGCCAGGCACTTCCCCTATCCCCCAGTCCGACCCGCGTGAGCAGCTCCTGCGCACGCTTCTCTGCCTTCTCCCGCGGCTCTTTCTTGAGCATCATCGGCGCACAGGTCAGGTTGTCCATGACCGTCATGTGCGGGAACAGATTGAACTGCTGGAAAACCATGCCCATTCTCTGCCTGTGCAGATTGAGATTCACCTTGGGATCCGTAAGGTTTGTCCCCTCAAAGATGATTTCCCCGCTGCTGGGCGTCTCCAGCATATTGAGGCACCGCAAAAAGGTCGACTTTCCGGAACCGCTGGGCCCGATAATGCAGACGACATCTCCCTTATTGATGTCCACGTCCACCTTGTCAAGGACGGTGACACCATCAAACTGCTTACAGAGCTTTCTTACGTTTATCACGGTTCATTCTCCTTTCCGCCACACCCAAAAGGCGCGTCAGTCCGAGGACGATGATCAGATAGGTCACGGCCACGACCAGAAGCGGGTTGACGGCATCAAAGGTAATCGCCTTTGCGCGCTCGCCCATCTTGGTGAGGTCCATGACGCCGACATAACCGGCAACCGAGGTTTCCTTGACCAGTGCAATAAACTCATTGCCAATCGCCGGCAGTATGTTTCGGATAGCCTGCGGCATGATGATCTTGCGCATCGTCTGCAGCTTTGACATGCCAAGACTGCGCCCGGCTTCCATCTGTCCATGATCTACCGCATTGATGCCGCTTCGGATGATCTCAGCGACATACGCCGCCGAGTTGAGGCCAAAGCTCAGAATACAGATTCCCAGTTTGTTCCGGGAGCCGGCAAATACCACAAAGAAGAAGATCAGCAGCAGCACCATGACCGGAATTCCGCGAATGATGGTGGTATATGCATCGCATAGGATTTCAATTATCCGCAGTTTCTTATTCCCCTCGGAAAAGTATTTGAGCACTGCGATCACTGCACCGATAATGACGCCCAGGCAGATCGCGCCGACTGTGATCTTGAGTGTATTCTGAAGACCGATCAGCATCTGGCGCCAGTAGCCCGTTTCAATAAACGTCTGATGCATCTTTGCAAGCCAATTCACGCGTTTTCGCTCCTTTCAGATACAGACAAAGATGCGACAGCGTCGCATCTTTTCTGTATATTCAGCTTTGTCTGTCAAATTACTTTGCCAGAGGAGAGGTATACGGGGCATCAAAGGCCTCGAAAATAGCAGCAACCGTTCCATCCTCCACCAGGCCGTTCAGCGTCTGATTGACCGCCTCAACCAGGTCCTCGCTGCCAAACTGGAATGCGAATGCATAGGGCTCGGTGCTGAGTGCCTCGTCAAGAATGACCAGCTTTTTGTCGCTCTGTGCATTGTTGGCAGCTACCATCTCAGCCGCGGTCAGATCATCAATAACCCAAGCATCCACGTTGTTGTTGAGCACAGCCAGCTCGGCGTCGACGTTCTGCGTATAGGATTCAACGTTGTATCCCTCAGCCAGGCAGGACAGCTCAGAGGTGGTTCCGGTCTGAACGGAGATCAGCTTGCCGGCAAGATCTGCCTTGGAGGCAATATCGCTGCCCTCGACAACCACGATCGCCTGAGCGGCCAGGCAGTACGGATCGGTGAACAGGACGTTCTTCTTGCGCTCTTCGGTGACAGAGATTCCGGAAACGCCCACATCATAGGTGCCGGAGGAAATGCCCTGCAGGATGGAGTCAAAGTCAACCTGCTCAATCACGAGCTTTACGCCGAGTGCATCACAGACCTTTTCCATGATATCAATCTCAATGCCCTTTACAGAGCCGTCTCCCTGAAGTGCTTCAAACGGCGGGAAGTCAGGGCTGGTGGCAATCACGAGCTCTCCCTTGGCCTGAATATCTGCAAGTGTCTTTCCATCTGCCAAAGCAAATGCGCTGACCAGAACGAGAATCGCGGTCATAACAAAAATCAATGTCTTTTTCATTTTCGGGTCCCCCTTGAAATCGGATTTGGTGTCGTTTTTCTGTGAACGGTACTAGTTATACCGCAGGAAAACCCGAATGTCAATAGCTTTTTTGAAATTTTATTCATTTTTGTGAATTTTTATTCATTTTTTGCTTTGTCAGCCTCTTTTCAGGCATCTGTCCGTACATCGACCGCACGTATCGTCAGGGGACGCATTCCGCCTCCACAGGACCATCCGGATTTATTGATTTGCCAGGTCCCTGCTGCCTGAATGTATCGTGTATTTGACACATCCCTACGATTTGCATTAGACGGATTCCCTTCATCTGTGATACAATTCTCAAAAATCCAGTTCTCTTGTTTTGCATTATCATGGGAACACATCATTCTGAGGAGAATCATGCACAGCTTTTTTTCATTCAAAGGCTTTCAGAAATTATCCGCTCTCATGGCCGCACTGTTTCTCATCATTCATGCGGCGATGTTTTTCATCTTCAGGCTATGCGCCGTCATGCCCATGGCCTATATCAACGTGTTCAGCACCGCTTTCTACTGCGTAATGCTTATCCTCATCTATTGCGGCCATCTCCATGCTTTCGTCGTTTCAACCTTCCTTGAGATCTGTGTGTACATGGGGCTGGCTGAAACCCTGGTCGGGTGGAACAGTGACTTTCAGATTACACTGATCGGAATATGCGTTTTGTTGTTCTATGCGGAGTACATCGGGCGATCCATGCATATTTCCTATACACTCAGCATCTTCCTTGTTCCCGTTGCACTGTGTGCCTACTTCATTCCCCTTGTGATCAACAATCTTCGCCCGGCTCCCTATCAGCTGCCTGAATCCTTTGCCTTCTTCTATCGGATCGCCTGGGCCATAATTGTGTTCACCATCGTCCTTCCCATTCTCCAGTATTTCGTATTCATCGCTTCTCGCTCCCAGGAAGAACTGACGAAAGAGGTGCTGCATGACAAATTAACCGGTCTTCCCAACCGATACTTCATGTCCGACTTTTTCCGGAAGATGAGCGATGACTCCCGGTACTGGATAGCCATTGCCGATCTCGACGGATTCAAGGCCATCAATGACACCTATGGGCACAACTGCGGGGATTACATACTGACCTCCATCGCTACCCAGATCCGCAACATCTCCCCGCACATTACAAAATGCAGATGGGGCGGCGAGGAGTTTCTCCTGGCCGGTGAAAAGAGCACCTCCGACCCTCACGAGGTTCTTGAAGCGCTCAGACAGTCCATCGCATCCTCCCACTTCCAATATGAGGGGACAGACATTCACCTCACAGTCACCATCGGCGCCGCCTGGTTTGTCCCCGGACAGAGCATCGACGAGTGGATTGACAATGCAGATAAAAAGCTCTATGAAGGCAAAACCAGTGGAAAGAACCGCGTCATCCTGTAACCGAGCCATATGGCAGGGCACATGCCCTGCCGTTTTTCTTTATTCCTGTGCCGACGCTTAATAAGAAGGGAATCATCCCTCCGATATCCTCTGCAGTCTGGGGGCTTCAGCCCTTTCAAGATGTGTGACATCGTTAAATCGCTCCAGCCAGGGATATACGGGTCCTCCCTTGACTGTCGGCAGATCAATGACCGTAAGAGAGGTAAACCCATACGGCATGACCGCCAAAACATAGGGAAAGGGCAGTCCCAGAATATGCGAAAGCGCACAGGCACCGGAGCCACCATGGCTGAACAGGGCAATGGTCTTTTTCTCGTCGGTCCTGCAAAAGAATCGCTTTCCCTCATGCACATATCCCTGCGATTCCAAAAACGCATCCAGCTTCTCGGTGACCTCCCTGAAACATGTTGTTGCCTTGTTTCCCTCAAAGTACGGATGCCGGGTCCAGTCCGTCGCAAACAGGTCCTCTTCCTCCAGCATCATCCGGCCTCCCAGTGTCCAGGGATGCCCGTTTTCAGGAATTTTCGGCCCGCCCCAGGAGATTTCCCGCATGAACTCAAGCTTATGTACCGGTTTCCCGATCCGTTTTGCGGTATATTCTGCCGTCTCCATCGCCCGTCCCTGCGGAGAGGAATAGATGTCAGACAGTTCAAAATGAGCCAGCCGGTTTGCAGCAGCCATTGCCTGCCTTTTTCCTTCCTCCGTCAGGCAGTCTCTCTCATAATCCGGTTCCCCGTGACGTACAAAGATCATTCTCATGAACATTCCCCCCAAGCGCTCTCCATGTCAGATTCAGGCGCTTTCAGATTCTTTGAAGCTGCTCCTTATAGGAAAGAATTCTCGCAACACTTTCATTGATTCTCTGCTCCGGAATGCGTCCCTGGTGAACGGCATCCATGACCCCGTCAAACGCCGCCATATAATCGTAGGGCATGAGGGCAATGTCCACCCCCGCAAGAATGCAGCGGATGGCTGCCTCTGCCGAATCATACTGGCTGGTAATGGCGCCCATATTCAGCGCATCCGTGATGATCAGTCCCGTATATCCAAGCTCTCCCCGCAGCTTTCCCGTCAGCATTTCCGGTGAAACCGTAGAGGGCAGGGTACCTGTTACCGCAGGCACCGTAATGTGTGCCGTCATGATCATCCCGCATTTTGCACGAATGCCTGCCATAAAGGGAATCATTTCGCAGGCCTGAATCTCCTCCCAGGTCTTTGTGGTCTCCGCATACCCCTTGTGGGAATCCGTTTTGGTATCCCCGTGTCCCGGGAAATGTTTGAGGCACCCTTCTATTCCCTCACTTTTGAGTCCCTCGTAGCACCGCACCACCATCTTTGCCGCCAGCTCGGGATCATCTCCAAATGTCCGCCTTCCGATCACCGGGTTCTCCGGATTGGTATTGACATCCGCCACCGGCGCAAAGTCGATATCCATTCCATAGGCTTTGAGATATCGGCCAATCGTCTGCCCGACCTCATAGGCCTTCTCCGGATCTCCGGTTTCTGCAATATCCGACATATGCGGAATTTGGGGAACATGGAAGTTCACGGGATGGTTTCCGATTCTGGCCACGCGTCCCCCTTCCTCATCAATTGCAATCATTGGACGGACAGTTCCAAGAGAATGCAGGTCACGTGTGAACCGGATCAGCTGCTCTTTCCCCGTAATGTTCTTGGCAAGTAAGGTAAATCCGCCACACGGATATCTGTCATACACTTCACGCAGTTCCCGTGTTACCTCACTTGTTCCATTTTGCACCTGCCCCGACAGCTGGGCCAGTTCACTTTTCCCCTCAAGGCTGTCCGGCAGGATGAGAAACATCTGCCCAACTTTTTCTCTGAGGCTCATTTCCAGGATCGACTTCATCTTCATTTCCTCTTCACAGGCTTCAGGCCCACCATTGCTGCATAAACGAGCCCGGAAACACAGTCAGGTTTCCGGGCTGTTTCCTCATTTTCGGGTTTCTGCCTGCCATCGTCACACGGTCCATTGCATCTGTCGTCATCCGGCTGAGATCATGATTCCGGATCCTCTTCCCGGATTCGGATATGGTCCTCTGCCGATTCCATATGCTGGCCGGAACACTGCAAGGCTACACACAATAGAGGTTTCCTCAGTGAACACCGAGTTCAAGCTGCTGGATATCCAGAACGGAAACCTCACCCGCAAGATTCTGGTAAAGATACACGAGGGCATAATAGGGAACGGCGTTCGGATACACAACCGTTGCCCGGCAAAGGTAGCAGGTATTTGTGCCCGCAACCACCTGCGTGGCAAGGCAAAGCAGCGGCTCATAGCTGACACCGACGAGACCACTCATTCCCTTCTCAAAGCAGGCAAGATCTTCCTCACTCAGTGTGGCATCCTCCCGTGTCATCCAGCCACCGGAGACGTACGCCGGAGCTATGGATTCCTCCGGCTGCGCCACCGGTCCATTGTCCTCGGCCACAGCGCAGGCTACCAGAAAAAGGCATACAATCAAAACAAGCCATTTCTTCATTTTTCTAAATCTCCTCCATCATTTCCAAGCCGATGAAAAGCCATGACAAAAGCGCATTTACATTATCCGTCCATCCGACTGTTCCCATCCGCTCGTTCCAGATGCCTCTGTCAGTCCTTCCTATACTCCTCTATCATACATGTGTGTGTCTTTGTATACTC
>JAFUZM010000214.1 GCA_017476605.1 Clostridia bacterium | reverse complement strand
GTGTTGCCCAGATTGTGGTTTTTGGGCATCCGAAAGCGTTCTTCAATGATCAATGTAGGTGGCCGGGCAACCTTCCCGGTGGGTCGGGACGAATTTCGACTCAGATAACGAGTGCCGAATCCAGTTTCACGGATTCAGGTTCATTATTAAAGAACCGGCTTCAAAGGAGTATTTTCATCTGTGGTATGGATCACAGGAATTTATAAATCGAAATCCTCGATATTGCCTTTATCTTGGCGACTGTAGTCCAAGCAAGCTGAGGACTATGCCTGAATGTATGAAGAGAGTCGAAGCTGTACGTGAATTCAGATTGAAGAGCAATCGTGCTGGAACAAAGAAGGCAGCAGACTATCCGTCAAAATTTGGAATGACGACTATTCCTAATTCAGATTATGTTGTTGTTCCCAAAGTATCATCCGAGCGTAGGCGTTATGTTCCGATGGGCTTCTTTACTCCGGATATATATTGTAGCGACCTTGTGTTCCTTATTCCAAATGCAAATCTATATCATTTGGGTATTCTTACATCCAATGTCCATATGGCATGGATGCGTACAGTCTGCGGACGCCTTAAGAGCGACTATCGTTATTCCAAGGACATCGTCTATAATAATTTCCCTTGGCCGGAACCAACCGAAGAACAGAAGCAGAAAATAGAGCAGACCGCACAAGCGATTCTTGACGCACGTGCTCTCTATCCCGATAGCAGCCTTGCGGATCTCTATGATCCTCTGACCATGCCACCGGAATTAAAGAAAGCTCACCAAGCCAATGATGCCGCTGTCATGAAGGCTTACGGCATGCCAATCAAGGAAACTGATGAAGCGGCCTGCGTGACGTGGCTGATGAGACTTTATCAGGAAAAAACGAAGGTTCAATAAACCACTCATTTTCAAATACACATGCTCTTGACAGGTACATATCCGCATGATATACTCCTGTAAGCCGACATGCTAACAAGTTTGCATTCGGTCTCGCTGTTCCCCCACAACGAGATTAAAGGAGAAGATGAACGGAAATGGAAACCAATACCACAACCTTTGGAGAATTCCTCCAGAGGAAACGCGAGGAGAGCAAAATCACACTTCGGAAGCTGGCGGAGAGGCTTGGCTTTTCTGCACCCTTCCTGAGCGACGTTGAGAAAGGGCGTCGCAATCCGCCCGACCTCGCCAAGCTGGAGCAAATTGCTGATATCCTCAGTCTGTCCACCGAAGACAAGCAGACTATGTTTGACCTCGCTGGAAAGAAACGGGAATCTGTCGCTCCAGACCTTCCTGAATATATTATGAGCAGACAGTATGTCGCAGCCGCACTGCGGACGGCCCGCGACCTGGATGCCGGAGAGGAAGAGTGGCAACGGTTCATTCAAGAACTACAAGAACGGAAGGGGCAATAGTCGGAGATGGAGAGACCGTATTTTCGGAAAAAAGACAACGGAGTCCCTGTTCTCAGCAGGGAGGAAATCAACACTATCGCTGAAGGTTACGTTCAAGATTATCAGAGAAGCGCCGTGAACAGCCCGGAGCCATTCGATATTGAAGGCTTTCTGGAACTGTACATGGGCATGACCCCGGATTTCCAGTATCTTTCCCACAACGGGATTTATCTGGGAATGACGGTTTTTAACGAAACCGACAAGCTTCCTGTGTATGATCCATACACCCGCCGCGCAGAGTACATTCACGCAGATGCAAATACCGTGATCATCGATCGGCGGCTCATTGAGGACGAGAAACAGGAACACCGCCTTCGATTCACGCAGGGGCATGAAGCTGGGCACGGAATTTTCCACACTCAATGCTTCTACCGCGACCCCAATCAGATGTCGCTCTTCGCCCTCTTGAAACCGGAAGAAGAGGATGTGCCGATGATCAGATGCCGGACAGACTCCATTTTCAACCGGAACAGCACAGATCCTCGGAATTGGACAGACAATGAGCGGATGGAATGGCAGGCGAACGCAACGTCCTCCGCTCTGCTTCTCCCCAGATCGGCTGTCAGGTATCTGTTTGAGGTGAACGGTAGAACAGGAAGCCGATGCAGCCAGATTATTAAAACCATCCTGGATCTGATCAGCGAATGCAATGTGTCTCATGAAGCCGCACTTTATCGTCTGAAAGATATGGGTTATATACGGCAGAATGAGGTACACAGCTTTATGCCCGGTTCATCCCTGATGGATTTCGGAATGCTCCTATAATTCCCCCAGCGGGTTCCCGCAACCCGCTGTATATTTTTCACTGCTTTGTTAACTAACGAGCTAACTAGCTATCGAAATCGAGGTGATGCAAATGCAACAAAAACTATTGACAATGCATATGTAAATATGATATGATGCATATGCAACGATCAGATGTTGCAAGAAAGGAGACGGAAACAATGTCTGAGATGAATGAGCCGAGAACAGAGCTGACGTCTGAACAGGAAAAAGGTCTGCTGGATAAATTCGAACAGGAAATGAACATGGGGCACCGCGCCAGCTTGATGAAGCGTACCGAGAAAGTTGACACTGAGGCAACGATAGCGCTTGTCAAAGCTGCTATGGGGAACCGGTCAATGCGGGAGTTCGCTCAGGATATGGGTATGAATCAATCCAACCTTTCCAGAATTTTAAATGGAAAAGTGACTGAAATTCGCCCGTACACTTTGGCAAGCATCGCCTACGAAGCGTCCCCTGAAAGTGGTGTGACGATCGAAAAACTCATGAAGGCTCAGGGGCTAACCATCCCGGAAGAGCGGCGACCCGTTGACAAGCGGCATCGTGGAGAAAGCAATGGAATCATCGCAGATGAGCTTTTGCTGAGAGGCTATAGTGTGCGTCTTGAGAAGTATTTCAGGCCACAGTTGTCGGGTGATTTCCTTGTGTGTGATTATGCAATTAAGACTGATGCCCTTCCTGGAGATGAAGGATATTGGCTGTTTGAAGACAAGCTTGTAAAAAAGATCACAAGAGTGTCGATTGCCATGATGGAAGGCTGGGTTGACAGAATCATGGCAATGTATTACCGGGGGCTGAAGGCAAAGCGGGTCTCTCTGGTTGTTGACAGCGAAGATCTCTTCAATGCCATGAAGATCCTGATGGGTCATATCGTGGTAAAGGATGAGATCTCCGTAATCTTGGTTTCTATGGATGAGGGTAAAGTGCTGGATGAGTACGTAGCGCCGCTGGAGGATGGAAGAGAACCGAAGCTGGTACTTACTGGAGCGATTGAGGAGGAGCAGAATGGCAGAAAAGCTGAAGATTAAATGGAAACCCAAATGTCCGTGCTGCGGGCAGCCGTTAGTCCATGTGTTTGAGGGAGCAACAGGGGTCTGCGGAGTTAAGTGTAAGAAGTGCGGACACCGATTCCTCATAGATAACACGACAATGAAAGTCATAGAAGACAAACGGGCTGGTTAACCAGCCGCACTGCTACCGAGCGAAGAGGGCCACCGTGCCGCGTCAGATGACGATGGCGAAACAAATAGAATGAGCCACTCACAATGCCGGAGCAAATGATCGTACCGTACCGGGTAGAAATATACCCGGCAGGAGAAGATCGTTTGTTCCGGCATTTTATTTTTGAATCCGTTATAAAAATCACCCCACTTCAAGGCATAGGAGGACGAGGGAGTGAAACAATTGATGAAAAATTCTCGAGATTCCCCTATGAACTGGGGATACCGGAAAAATCAGGTATAAGCTGTCCGATAGGCAGAGGGGGTTTCTTTTTTGTCCTTTAAGTAGGGGGAACTTTTTCTCCGATCCGATCCTATCCTGTACCGCCCATGACCCAGCCGGTCGCTCCGGTTATGGTCTGTGCGGGAAGACCCATCTCCCGGCCAGGAGATGATGATGCAACCCAAACTGTGGTGCCCAGTTGATCGCGGGGACTACCACCACAGGGAGGGAATGTTTGAAGAGCCAGCGTGTAGTCCGTTGGCCACCGAGACGGAGACATCCGTAGAGAGGTGGCTACAGAATGAGTCTGGCGTACCCGGTTTTCTCCGTCTCAGAACATCTGAGAAAAGGAGAAAACCTAAATGAAAACTGAAAATGGTATTGCTTTCCCGGACGGAACCGACCAGAGCGCCAACTTCCGGCACAAGATTTTTACGGATGAGAACGGGGAGAATTTCTATCTGTTTCCTGTCCGGGTCAAAGATGAAAATGATCTGAAGACCTTCGGGGTCAATAAAACCGCAAGATGGACCCTTCCCTTTGGCCCGAGCCCTTTAAAGTATCAGGTACTGTACTTCGTTGCTGAAAATGAAGAGTTGGCTGAGGATTTCTGGAAGAAGATTAACACGGAACATTCGCAGGAAAGTCGGAATAAGCGGTGCCTGATCCCCGGAAAGCTTCGGCCCACGATCATTTGCCCGGAAAGTAACAAGTGCTCCCACTGTCCGTATCCGGAATGCAGGGACAAGCATGAAATGCGGGAAATCGTGTATGATGACGAAATCAAAGTAATCAAAGTAAATCCCCATGCCCATAAACTGGGCGCCACGATAAATGAAACCGGGGAGCTGGTAAAGCAAGGGATCAAGGCGTATAATAGCCATGGCGGCGAAAGTCGATGATTTTATGGGCCTGTAGCCCGACAAGTAAATTGAC
>JAFUZM010000213.1 GCA_017476605.1 Clostridia bacterium | reverse complement strand
ATGAAAAGTGCAAATCCTGGATGCATGAAATAACGATTCAAATGGCCGCTTGTAGAAGATCTAATGCTGATTTTCCACATCATATGTTATTTTCCCATGAAAGAACTATGAATTTCCTACCTAAAATCCATAGAAGTTGTGATAAAATCATAAACTGGCTGGATAATAGTTTCTCCATTGAGGTTCAAAACTCCATAACGATCGTTTTTAAAAACAGCATAGCCATCCTGGAAAACTCCGATGTAGGAATAAGTGATTCCCAGATTATCACCTGACTGATTGGTTATCCCATAACGATAATTGCCCTTATCGTTATAAACAACTAATCGTATACCTGTGCTTTGCAAGCCAAGTATATGTTCTTCAGCATTCGCATTCATAATCAACAGCATTATCATGGAAATGATGCACAGTCCTCTTTTCACCTGCTATTACTCCTCGTTATCAATTACAGAATACAGGATAGCTTTTACCTGCTGTAATAGCTTTCCTGACAGTTTAACGCCTTTATGCCAAAACATATGAGTCCAACCGCCTGCTTTATTTTGATCAGCATATGATCCCATACCGAATCCATGACTACTACATGACTCATAGATAACAGGGTATGAAATGAGTATTCCTCCATGATGCCAGGGTTTTTTAGGAGGTCGCCTACTTGGATCAAACATGGCAAGAATTGAATAGTCTAATAAATGTTCGCCTTCTCCACCTGCGTCCTTAATGGAAATTGTTGCAACAGCATAATCCCTTTGCATATGTGTCATACCTGTTGCGCTTTTTGCTGGTTTCAAGCATTCGGCAATTGAATAAGCACAAGGATACTGATCATATGTATAGCCTGATTCTGCAAATTCTATTATGTTTTCATCAAAGATATCCACGGGGATAACTAAAGGATCATCTTCATGCGCTATCGAATAATCATAGACCTTCTCTAGATACTCATAGTATTCTTGTGTTATTGTATAAGCATCAGCCTCAAATTGACCATCCCTATCTGAGTATCGAACAGGGCTACAGCGACAGTATGCAAAAGATGATTGTTTCAGTAATATATCTGCATTTACAAACCTACCCCATTCCGATCTATAGTACCTACTCCTCAGATAATAAAGATTTGTCTCCTCATCGAACACATACTCACGATATCGGAATGGTTGCATCTTTCCCAATGTTTCAGACATTATGCCGTTCTTGGCAGTTGGCTTTCCCCATGCATCATACCAGTACTCAACAACCTTATTTCCGTCATCGTTGACAAGTGCAATTACATCTCCCTGCAGATTGTGCATATACCTGTAGGACGCTCCGTTATAATTCACCACGGCAACCCGGCCCTGTGCATCATAGAAGAAATGCAGTTTATCGTTTCCATTTATCAGATGTACAATGTTCTTCCCATGCAACGTATACTTTGTCGTTCCGGTGCTGGTTGACGTCTTCTGCACTCGGAGCCCATCTTCGTTGTACACATAATTGACGGTTTCGCCAGCCTTGCTCATGCTGGCAAGCTGCCTTCCATGCTGCCAGGAGTATGTCCATTCTCCATCATTCAAAGGGTTGCCAATCGTATCATAGGTGATCGGTACATTATTATAAGCTGTCAGCTGATCTTTCCAGTCGGCGTTTTCGTATGTGTAAGTATCTGTATGAACAGCTGCTTCTGAGATTGTTTCTTCTCCCGTGAAAGGATATGCAGCTTTACTCAGCATATTCCCGCCCTGGTCATAGCCGTAAATCCAGGTTGTTCCCTTTCCTCCTGCTGTTGGATCAAAAGGATCATTGGCCCGGATCAGCTGTCCCAGAGGATCATACCTTTAGCTGATCCTGTTGCTTTGACGACCGTCTTCATAACCCGTCAGTACGGTTGGGTTCACTGTATCCTGTTCCACAGTCAGTCCATATTCAACCGGCTTTCCGTCTTCATCTTCGACTGGTTTCGCGGTATCAGTACTTCCGTCGTATACCGAAGCGCAGCCGACAATGACCTCGGCAGTTTCGCTTGAATAGATCGGTTCATTGTCTTCCGTGCGCAAAGTCAGAGTTGTGGGAATTGTCTCGGGCTGCCGGTCCGGATACTCCACGGACAGAATATTACCCACTTCATCATAGGTATACAGCATCCGTTCTCCGAGCTGTGTGATTCGGCGGATCAGCGGCGTCGTATTGTCGCCTGCTCCGTGTACATAAGTATAGGATGTTTCCTGACTGTCCGTACCATGGATTACGCTTCGTTTTGTGACCCGTCCCAGTCCGTCATACAGATACTGAACCTCCAGCCCATTGCTGTATGTGACTTTCGTCGGCTTATTCTCAGCGTCGTATTCGTAAGCTGTCTCATAAACGGTTTCTCCAGCAACACGTTCTTTGAAGCTTTGCAGATTGTTGTACGAGTCATAGCTTACTTCCGCAGCGTATATTTCGCCACTGGCATCTGTAGTTGTTTTTCGCATGGGCCGGTTGGCCAGATCGTATTCGCTCCGGATCGTCGTCCCCAGAACTTTGTCTTCCACCTGGGCCACTTCTCCGTTATTACCATACGTATAATGATAGCGCACACTGGCCTCTTCGTCAAAGCTGACATCTGTGAGCCGTTTGAAGGAGTCATAGCCATACCGTACCTGACCATTGTTCCCGTACGTCACGCCGGCTGTTGTACCGTTCGTGTTATAGGCTTGCTTATGACGAAAAAACCAGACTGTTGAAAAGCTTCTCCCTGAATGAGGAAAAGGTGAAACGAGCCAGAAGAGAGTCTGGGTTCTTCGCTAACACAACCCATGGTGTTGACTTCGATGCCATGACAGCTCAGGATCACTACAAACTGAGGGATGAACAGGAGAAATACTTCTCCATGATGAAAGGAATCATGGGCGCTGATCGTCAGCGCAACTGGTCAGAACTCGGAAAAGAAGGAAGACTTCTGATTCTGTTCGTATCCCAGGTAATCGGCTGCTATATGGCCTATATTCGGAAAACAAAACTGAACAAGGATTTCCATTCTCTTCAGTCAATTCTGGATGAAATGCGTCCGATCCGATATATCGAGCATCCCAATACCAAGCCTATGATTACACCGTTTGTTGGAAATCAGGTGAAAATCTGCGAGGCATTCGGATTCGACATTCCCGATGATTGTGCCCCAGAATATGTGGTTCGGAAAACAAACAATGGGAAGCGTGGGAGACCCAGGAAGAACAAGCTTGTAGTCAAAGAAGAGAATTAATAGTACAAAGAATTCAAAAACTCAGATTGTATTGGGGCTTAATGAATAGTTCCTTATGGAAATGAATGCAATGGCTTTCACTGCTTTTTGCATGGAGCGGAAAAACACAGGATTGCGAAGAAAATGCGGATATGAGATAATCAGAGAAGAGAAAAACAGCAGGACCGGGGAAAGGGAGGAGCATGGGAAGGAAAACCGTGCATCCCAGGAGCTGACACACAAACAACACATCTCCGGTGCTGTCCGGGAAAAAGATGAGGGGGAAGGAAAATGAAACCATCTGTGCTGCGTTCAGGAAAAGCACTCTGTCTGTATCTTGCGCTGTGCTTTTGTCTGCTCTGCACATGTGCCGGGGCGGACAGCTTTAACGGCTATACCTCTTCCGTGATCACCGTGGGGAGTTCTGTGTCCTTCGGACACTATGAGCAGGACGGCAGCTGGCAGAACGGGTCGGAGCCCATTGTCTGGGATGTGCTGGACATTGACGGGGACAGCGCGCTGCTCATTTCCAGAAAGCTCCTCGACTGCGTCCAGTATCATTCGCGTGAGACGGCTGTCGCCTGGGGCAACTCGGACATCCGCTGGTGGCTGAACAGTTCATTTTACCAGAGCGCATTCAATGAGTCGGAGAAAAGCTGCATCATCCAGTCGCTGGTCTCCGGCACGCTCGACTACGTTTTTCTGCCCAACCGCAACCAGGTGCTCAGTTACGGATTGTGTGACACCGGCTGCGACACCACACCGTATGCGGCAGGCCGCGGCGTGCAGATCGGACAGAGCACCGGAAAGGGCTGCTGGTGGGTGCGCATGGATGTGACACACGCAAACGGGAATGCGCAGTTTGTCGGCACCCGGGGCAATGTCTATGACACCAACCGCGTCACGATTGGCAACAACGGCGTGCGTCCCTGCATTGTGGCCTCCGTCTATGCCCTGCAAAGCGGCGGGTACAATACCGGAAGCAGCGCAACGCCTGTGCCGCAGCAGAATACGGGATACTATGTCACCGGAACCACGAAGCAGAAGCTGGCGACACGCTGCGGACCGTCCACGGACTATGACGAAACCCATACCTACAATCTCGGTGTCGGCACACAGGTGCGGGTGCTTCGTTACGAGGTCACCCGCGGCACGGCCTGGGTTGAAGTGGAATTCAAATACGGCGGAGAATGGGTGCGCGCCTGGACCGGCAAAAAGAGGATTGACTGCGCAGAGGCTGTGAACCTCAGCGGGGATTACCGTGCACAGGGAAGCGGGTATGTCAGCCGGGAGACGCCGGGATGGTTTGGCCCGGGCTCAGACTATCGCATTCTGTATACATCGGTTGCCTCCGGCACCTATGTGGATATCCTGTCATCCAGCGGCAGCTGGTATCTGATTGAATTCATGGTGCCGGGCAGCAAGCTGATCCACCGCGCCTGGGTCCCGAAAGACCGGATTTCCAAGTAAAGAAGAGTACGAAAGGCAAAAAAACAGCTGCGAAACCTGACAGATCTGTCTGGGTTTCGCAGCCTTTTTGTGTGGCTGAAGCGGTCAGCCTTTGAATGAAAGGATGGTGTAGTTTGTTTCCGTTCCTCGCCTGATTTCCCCGGCGGTTCTGCCCGGAAAATCCGGAGAAGAACGGAGATGGAACTGTTCTGATGGACATTTTCCGGTTGTCAGCCCCGGCGGTGCTTCCGTGCGTTTCTCGCCGGCGGCCAATCCTTCCCTGGAATGGTCCGCTGTGTCAGAAGAGGTTCCTCCGATCGGTTCATGCCTGTGTTTTGCAGCAATGCAGCTTCCGGATGGTGAGAGAAAGATCAAGACCTTCCAGAAGGCAGAAAGCGCCCAGTACCGCGGTGGCAGTCCAGCCGCCGGGGTTTCCGTTCAGGGCGGTAAAGACGCTCAGAATGAGCAGTACGAATGTGCGATGTTTCCGGCAGATGGGCCGGCGTTGTATTTGATGTCCTGTCTTCAGGATGGGTGCGGCTGAATCAGGTTTCAGAGTCCGGGTTCTCCCCCGGGAAGGTGTGGGTCAGGCTGCCGCGGTCTGTCCTCGAAAAGGATGCAGGACGCCGCAGAGCGCTGCGATGCCGACGCCGCCAAGGATGAAAGTGACCATCCAGCTCAGACCGGGATGCGTGTTTTTGATCATATCCAGTGCAATGACAGAAAGCAGTGCGAGCGTGAACAGGAACAGTGCGATTCTGGCTTTCATGGTAATCCCTCCAAACCTGTGATTTCAGCACAATGAATGTGATGATCTTTTCTTACTTCTTGATGTAGAGATAGTCACCGGTGCGGATGAGACGCGGGTTGGTGATCTTGGGGTTCCACTTGAGGATTTCCTTATAGCTCTTGATGCCGAACTTGTTGGCAATGCGGATCAGGGTGTCATGGGCCTTGATCTGATAGATCGTGTAGCCGGCCTTGGCAGCGGGCTTGCGGAAGGCGCCGCCGGAGATTTCGTTCATTTCGTCGAGGGTCAGTTCTGCGCCAAATTCGATATCGCCGATATCCATCATATTTTCAGTCATGTTCATATCCTCCTGCTCTTTGAGCAATTTCATCATTTTGATTTGAAAGCATCTCGCTTTCATT
>JAFUZM010000028.1 GCA_017476605.1 Clostridia bacterium | reverse complement strand
TCATATGCATATAAAAATTTCCCTGAAACAACTGATTTAACCCACGTAGTAAAAACACATATATTACGGAGATTGCAATCTTCAAATATTTGAAGATTGGAAGTTGCCCTTATTTTACGAATTTCTCTATCCTGCAGTTATGCTTCTTTGAAGTTCCCGAAGCCTCCTTGTCATAACTGATTCCGACAAGGAGAATCTCTCCGCCATAATCCTTAATCGATGCGGGATAGTTACGGTCTTTGATCTGTGAGATCGCACCTTGGGAATCCTCATTCCATTTTAATTCCATAACGAGGGCCGGATAATTGGATCGCTTCTTTGGAAGATACACCATATCTGCATAACCCTTACCCGCAGGCAACTCCTCAAATCGAATATAATAATCGCGATAACAGAACATCGCAAGACGAATCGTACTCTTCAAATCCTCCTCACGGTTATAGTATAACGGATTTGTCTCCTCGTCATGGATCCGTTCTATGTGCTCTGCGACCTTTTCTTCCTTAAGCATAACGATGTCTTCCAATAACTGTCTGCTGTCCTTCACTCGTCGTACCGTTTCCGGAAGCTCAACCTCTTTAACTGCATCAGTGAATTCACGAAGTATCTCTTCATTCGGAATATTTACAGTTTCCTCTTCCTCATTGTATGTCAGATATCCAAAATGAACCAGCAATGTCAACACATCATCCTGCGATCTAAAGCTTACTATATCATTCTGAAAACGATCAGCATTGATCTTGACACTTCCCCCACCAATCAGCTCAGCAATCGTTTTGGATAAACCAGCATAATCTAATCCGATATAATCAAGTAACGCCTCCGATGAAGCAGTCTTTTGCCAATAAGACTTGAATTTATGATGCTTAAGTGCTTTCATAACAGAATTGGGATTATATACCGAACCGGCACCATCCAGTACATAGCCGTCATACCATTGCTTCATCTGTGCATACAATGTTCCTGTCTGAACGGGATCATTTTGGTTCTGCTTACCCGCATCAGCATTTCTATCAAAATCCTGTGTTGCTCTGCCCTCTGCCTCCTCGCACAATTCCCTGACCTCTGCCTCGGTAAATCCGACATATTCAGCCAGTTCCTGCGGTTCAAGCATGGAATATTCATCAAAATTAGAAAGGGCAGTATGTGTACCGTCCTTCTTAATTGGCAGAATACCTGTCATATATGCCGCTGCAAAAATCTGATTCGTCGTACCGCTATTCTTAAAAAGTGCACGCAGAAATTCCAAATATTCCTTCTGTGCAGCCTGTGATACATCCTTATCTCTTATCAGAACATCCCACTCGTCAATGATTGCGACAAACTTTCTGCCACTCTCCTTCACAGCATGGATGAGTGTTCCGGCAAATACCTCATCTTCTTTTACATTCGGAAACTCCTGCAAAATCTCCTTCGTTACCTGTTTCTTTATAAAGGCAGGAATATTCTCCGGTGAACCGACATCCGAAAGAAAGACTGCAAGGTCCAGATAAATCACATTAAACTGGTTAAGAAACGTCCTATACGTCGGTGCATCTGCAATGATAAGATCATCAAATAAGGACGATGAATCACAACCTGCATCATAATATGCACATAACATCTGAGCCGCATAAGACTTTCCAAAGCGCCTCGGTCTGCTAAATGAAACAAGCTGTTCCGAAGTATTCACTCTATCATTCATGAACACAATAAGTCCTGATTTATCGACATATTTATGTTCTCTGTTCATGCGAAATTCTTCATTTCCTGGATTCAGATATATGCCCATAGGTACACCCTCCTTTTTCTAGCATAGAGATGGCTCTGATAAATTTATGAAATGATTTATCCTATGATCATTATTTTAACCCAAGTCCGATCATATTGCAATCATAGCTCTCCTGATTTGCTCCCGTGAAAAAACAAACCGAATCGACCTCTTTAGCTAATAACTTTTGAGATGCCTAATTGGCATCTCAAACATATATAGCCATTCAAATCTTCCTGAAGTTTTAATTCAAAATCTCTATGACGATCCGGCTGCTGAGCCTTTATCAATCGATCTTCATCTTCCCAAGTGTCGTTACATAGAGGACAATTACCAATACGACTGAGAGTACATCTGCTACCGGTTGTGCCCATACAAGACCATTCACCCCAAGAATAGCTTGAAGAATAAAAAGAGCCGGAATGTAAATCAACCCCTGACGGCTGATATTTATGATTAGCGCCGCTGTTGCTGCTCCCATAGCCTGCAATGCATTGGATAACACATAAAACATTCCGAACAGAAAGCTTGTTGTAAGCAATATTCTCGAAAAGCTTACGGCATAGTTGAAAGCTTCCGGCTCTGAAAGAAAGGCATTAACGATCTGATCTGTGAACAGATAGCAGATCACTGTCATCAAAGTAGAAAGTCCAAGTGCCAGGATAACCGAAAACCGAAGAGATTTCTTAAACCTGTCCCATTTCTTTGCTCCCACGCAATATCCCAAGAGTGACTGCATGCCCTGTCCGAAACCGATACAAATCATGCCGGTGATCATCGTAACCTTCATTGCAATGCCGATTCCCGCAACAGCCATATCTCCATATCCTGCCATCTGTCCGTTTATCAACATGCCTGACACACTCATAAGTATATCACCAAGAGAGGCCGGTACACCTATAGCCAGCACTCCCTTCATGATCCCATCCTTCCATGAGAAATCCCTTGGGTGTATGCTCAGGATAGATTTGCCCCATTTAAAATATGAAACATAATAAACCGCACTGATCACATTGCTGATAGCAGTTGCCAAAGCCGCACCAGCGACATCCCATCCGAGGCCAAGTATCAGGATTGGATCAAGTATCACATTCAGGAAATTCCCTATGAACTGCCCTATCATCGCCATTCCGGCCTTGCCCTCTGTTCGGATGATGTTTGCATAGCAATTTGAAATCAGTACAAACGGTCCGGCAAGAGCCACAATCTGCAGATACTGCTTTGCATACTCCCATGTTTCTTCGCTTGCACCTGTCAGCTTCAGTATGGGATTCATGAAGATAATGATTACAGCCAGAAAAATAATGCCGACTGCCACGCAGCTCCACATACAAAATGCACATACCTTTTTTGCGTATTCTCTTCGCCCCTCTCCAAGAGCACGGGAAATCACACTGGTTCCGCCGATCCCAAATATGGTGCCAAGTGCCATAAACAGCAGAAATACCGGCGTGGCAAGTGATACCGCTGCAACCATGATCGCATCATGTGTCTGTGCGATAAAAAATGTATCCGCCAGATTGTAGACCAGAACCATCAGCATTGCTGCCATCGCTGGTATCGTATTATTAAGAACAGCCTTCGGTATCGGTGCATTCTCGAATATCTCCATAGAATCCTTTTTCATATGTCGTCTCCTTTTTGATAGCGTGCTATTATTTTGATCAAATGGTCACCCTCCATTATGACGGGTTAAACTTCATTCCAGATTGAAATAAACCTTGTTAAGAAGTCTGATCAACTGTTTTCTCTCATCACTTGTCATTCCTGACATAAGCATCCGTTCCGTATCCTCCATCACACTGTAAGCGTTTTCACACTGTTTTCTTCCATTTTCAGTAATCTGTACGATTTTGATGCGTTTG
Organism: Clostridia bacterium; assembly: GCA_017476605.1. Lineage (GTDB taxonomy): Bacteria > Bacillota > Clostridia > Christensenellales > Aristaeellaceae > Ventricola. The sequence continues at coordinate 3,628 of JAFUZM010000028.1, read as the reverse complement.
TCGTTAGGATCCCCGAATGAGCAAACATACCCTTTCTGCTCCAATCTGGACACGATCCCTACTACTGTAGGCTGGGCAACATGCAGCTCCTTTTCCAGTTCTTTCATCGAAAGGCTACCATCACCTTTTTCGGACAATATCATAAGCATTCCGATCTGAGTAGTTGTCAGATTCTCATTCTTCAGACGATTATTCGCATCCTTACTGAGAGCATCGTTTATTTTTTTTATCAACATACCACAATGATCTTCCAACATGATAGGTCTTCTCCTTCATTCAGTTGTTTTTAATAATAGCATGCTATCATTCATATGTCAATAGCATGCTATCGTGCTTCCTGTTTCTGTGCTGCAAGGGTAGTCTCTTTTTTGTTTAATACCCTCAAAGTCCGGTATCCGTTCCAGTTCTTCCAGAATCCTGCCATCGGGATAAACTCCGTCGGTGCGCCGTGTTCCGTATACTCAAGTTCCCAGATGTCCTTCTCCAGCTTTGCCTGAGCGGACACCATCATTTAATTCTGCAAATTTCGGGGCAAGCCTATTCCAAGTCCAGTCCGGCTATCCATTCTTTCACTGCTGTCTTTGATTCATCATTTCCGACATCCCCACCACGGATCAGAAGTCCGTCAAGCACGGCTGCATTCGGTTCCCTGTCACGGATCATGTCGTAGGTACCGCCGTCTCTACTGCCTTCGTGTGTGTTGAAGGGCACAATGGTAACGCCTGAAAAATCATAGGTGTCGAAAAATGTCTCCATGATCATCGGAAGGCTATACCACCAGATCGGATAACCAATGAATACGGTCTGATAGGAAGTCGGATCCACGCCCAGCTCTTCAAATGTCGGGCGTTCGTCGTTATCCTGTTCCGCCTTGGCATAATCGGCCAGTTCCTCATACACATGCGGATACTCCACCGTGGGAATGATCTGTACCATATCCCCTCCAATCTCATCATGTATATAGTTTGCGATAGTGTCTGTGTTTCCGCTCTCGGAGAAATATACGATTAATGTATCCGATGCCCTGCTGTCAGTTCGCTGCGTTCCTTCCGTACTCTCAGAACTCGCTTCTGTAGCGGGTGTCCCGGTAGTCTCATCAGAACCGGCGCTGGTTATTTCTGTATTATCATTTTGCTCTGCTGCGCTTGTATTCGCCCCGCTCTCTGTGACTCCACATGCAGCCAGGGGTAGAACAAGCAGTAACGCCAGCAGAATACTTGTTACTCTTTTCATATCTATCCGTACCTCTTTCCTCATCGGCATTCCAGAAGAACTTCGTATAATTCATCTGCCGTAAACTTCTTTGCACAGCCACCGGTCAGTATCGTCGTATCAGCAATCGCTTTGAAATCCGTATCCTCTGAAATGTTCATCTCAGCAAATGTAGTCGGCAGCCCGATCTCTTTGATAAACGCAGCAAGTGCGTCAACAAATGCATTTGCCAGCTCTTCTTCGCTCTTTCCTGCTGCTTTCAGAGTCGACATCAGTTCGTCATAGACACCGTTCTTCTTAATCGAACCGCCGCCATAGGCAAGCAGCACATTTTCTCCAATCTTCGCAAGTTCTGCGGGGAGATTTTTCTCCGCCTCCTTCTCACCGAAATAAACTTTTACCGGGTAACTGTATGTAAATGCTTCCATTGCAAATTTGCCCCCTTCGCTTCGCAATAAGGCAGGAACATTTCGCCCCCGCCTTGTGTTCTTAGATTAGTGAATATTCATGCCATTCAGCATCTTAACGAGCTGTGGATCGAAGTGGTTGATGATCTCGCTGTGACCAAGATCCTTCTCTCCAATCTTCTTCATCTCGTCCTCTGTAAGCTCGAAATCCCAGATGTTAAAGTTCTGCTCCATTCTTTCAATATGAGTGGACTTCGGAAGGATGGATACACCCCTCTGAGTATTCCAGCGGAGAACAACCTGCGCGGCAGTCTTTCCATATTTCTCACCGATTGCTGTCAGCTCCGGTTCGGTGAAAATACCGTGCTTTCCTTCTGCCAGCGGTCCCCAAGCCTGGGGTGCGATTCCGTGATCCTTCATGACCGCCAGTGCATCTTCCTGAGGGAAGAACGGATGCAGCTCCACCTGGTTGACCGCAGGAATTACTTCCACATTTGCGCAGAAGTTCTCAAGAACGAAAGGATAGAAGTTCGATACGCCAACAGCCTTGGTAAGACCTTCCTTATAGGCTTTTGTGATTCCCCTGTACGCTGCAAAGTAATCGCCGAGTGCCTGATGAAGGAGAACCAGATCCACATACTCCAGATCAAGCTTTGCAAGGGATGCTTTCACTGCTTCATAAGCCGTCTCCTCGTTCTTCTGATCCTGTACCCAAACCTTTGTGGTGATGAAAAGCTCCTCGCGAGTGGTAAGTCCGTCTGCGATTGCCCTTTTAACAGCCTTTCCAAGAGCCTCCTCGTTCATGTAGGCCGCCGCTGTATCCAGCAAACGGTAGCCGGTCTTAATGGCATCATAAACGACCCTCTCGCACTCTGCTGCATCAGGGATCTGGAAGACTCCGAATCCCTCAAGCGGCATCTTTGCTCCTGTGTTCAGTGTCACGTATTCCATGGATAAATCCTCCTTGTATTTTGGTATTGTTTTAAGACCCTGCAGTCTATAGTTTCTTAGTTTTCAAACGGCAGATGCATCTCGGCGTACTTTTCTTCCTGCGCAGCATCCGCATGATAATACTTCTTTGTTCCGTCCAGCTTTGCGATCTCTGCCATCTCATCTTCTGTCAGTTCAAAATCAAAAATATCGGCATTGTCGCGGATATGATCCGGATTCTTAGATCCAGGAATCGTGATGAAGCCCATCTGCACATGCCAGCGAAGCACGATCTGTGCATTACTCTTGTGGTACTTGTCTGCAAGTTTCGTAAAGATTTCCTCTTTCACAAGGCCCGGATCGCCGTGTCCCAGCGGATACCAGCCCATAAGCTTTGTGCCGTATTCCGACAAACGACTCATGATCTCTTTCTCTGTACAATACGGATGCGCCTCCAGCTGGATCACATGAGGGCGAATCTCTGTCTCGGCAAGAAGCTTTTCCAGCTTCTCGTCGTGGAAATTCGAGATACCCAGCGACTTTGCCTTACCGTCCTGATATGCTTTCTCCAGCTGTTTATAGCCCGATACAAAGTTCCCAGAGGGCTGATGGATGAACAGGAGATCCACATAATCAAGTCCAAGACGCTCCAGAGTTTTATCAACCGCTGTCTCATCCTCATAAAGTGTCGGCCAGAGCTTAGTGGACACAAAAAGGTCTTCCCTTTTTACGATTCCCTCGCTAATTGCGCGGCGGATTGCGCCTCCTACGCCTATTTCGGACAGAGTTTGTCAAGGGGGGTTGTCAGATTTTTTAGATTGTTTTCCTTAGAGTACCAGCCACTTACCTCCTGTCCTGTTTCCTCACTCACTTCTTTGCATCCTATACTCTTCGGCAATATCTTGTTTTACTATAGAATATTATTATTTCCAGTATTCAACTAACCTTGAATATACAAAACTCTCCACCTAAAACCTGCCAAAACTAGCTCTTTTATACAAACCATAATGAAACATATAAGTGATATTATCATCAATGGGCACTTTAGGCTCAATATTTGAAATATTTTTTTCTCTATA
>JAFUZM010000212.1 GCA_017476605.1 Clostridia bacterium | reverse complement strand
GGGTTACTGTATAGCTGCATTCAAACAGAGCAGCGATTACTATCCAGTTACAAAAGGTAATGAAAAGTGTGAACTGGAGGACGGAACGCTTGTACTCCTTCCGATGAAGTCCACTGTATATGCAAGCAGCCCGGACAAGGAGAACAATCCGATTCTGGGGATTGTATTCAAAGAGTGGAAATATGGTTACGGCGGCGTTAACGTCTTTTTCAATGAAAATGATTTGACCCTGACGTATTGATACGTTCATTGTGAGCGAGGAAAAACGCGCATGAAGAAGTTTGGCTGGACTGTATGGGGAATTCTGGGGTTTGTTTTTGCTCCGATCGGTTTCATCTTCCTGCCGATTGGATTGGTGGCGGGCAATGTTCGTTCACTACGTGTTTCCGGTGATCTGACGATGTTCAGGTATGTTTTCATTGGTATGGGAATGCTGTTTCTTGTGCTGGGGCTGGGCTTCCTTTCCTGTGATCTTATGAGAAGGCATCGCCTGCGGCAAGCCTATTACGGCGGGAATTATGTCGATGCGCGCATCCGTTCAATCAAAGAAATACGAAACGTCAACATGAATGGAAGACATCCTTCGGTGATCGAGTGTTCCTATGTTGATCCCTACGGAGAAGAACATATTTACAAAAGCAGATACATATAGTCCGGTCTGCGGGAAGATTTGATCGGCAAAACAGTTCCGGTTTATGTGGATAGAATGAATGAAAACATAGGCTTTGTTGATGTTGACTCTGTTCTGTGATGTTCTGACGGAACCTATTCTTTGAGGAAGGAGGACGGCAGCGATGACATGGCTGTGGATTCTGGTACCTGTGCTGATCTTGCTGGCCGCTGTCGGCGGCGGGAAGCAGGAAAATGCAAAACAGAAGAAAACTGCGACACCTCATTGGATTTATCATCCTCATGTGATAGAGACTGATGAATATGAATGCTCTGTATGCCATGCCCGCTTTCCGAAAGAAAGCCCGTTGTGTCCCAAATGCGGAACCAAAATGCTTGGCAAAACAGTAACGGATGAGAATGAATGGATAGACGAAGAGGAAGAGCTGGACATCATTTTTGATGATGACTGATTATCCGCCGGCAGCGCAAGCAAACGCTACCGGCCTTTTCTATTGGACTTTGAGTTGCTTTTGTGTTATCCTTTCGGCGTTGATTTGTAACGCTTTGAAGGATGGAGGGCCTCTGTATGGAGCTGAATCTGGAAGCACAGAAACAGGAATTTCTGACGATTTGCCGCGCTTCAATTCATCGGGATGGCATTGAAGATCTGCTGGACTGGCTCTGTAAGGCCGATTTCTTCACTGCGCCTGCAAGCACAAAGTATCATGGCGGATACGCGGGAGGTCTCTGTCAGCACTCTATTGATGTTTATCAATACGCGAAAAAGCTGACGTTTCTGATGCCCGCCGCGCCCTCTGAAGAGTCTTTAGCGATCTCCACCCTGTTTCATGACGCCTGCAAAGTCAATCTCTACAAGGTGGACAAACGCAACCAGAAGATCGACGGTGTCTGGCGCGAAGTGCCGGTTTACGTGATCGATGAGAAGTTTCATTTCGGCGGTCATGGATCCAAGTCAGTCTTTCTGATCCAGCAGTTTATGAAGCTGACCACCGAGGAAGCTGCCGCGATTAATTGCCACATGGGATTTTCTGATGGCAGCGCTACAACCGTGAGGGATGTCAGTAACGCATACCAGCAATTCCCGTTGGCATGGCTTGTCCATGTCGCAGATGAAGCAGCCACTTTCCTGCTGGATCGCTAAAGCAGAGAACAAAAACAATTAGGGAGGCCACATGAACAGTATTTTCCATCGTATCAGTGTTCGCAAGTATCAGGATCGCCCCGTTGAAAAGGAAAAGATCGAGATGATCCTCCGGGCTGCTATGCAGGCTCCGTCTGCAGTGAATCAGCAGCCCTGGGAATTTTATGTCGTGACCAACCCGGAGAAACTGGCCGCTTTATCTGAAGTTCACCGCTACGCAAAGATGGTGAAAGGCGCGCCGGTTTGTATCGTATCCGCGTACAGAGATAAATGTGCTTTGCCGCCTTTCGCGCAGATTGATATGTCCATTGCCATGGAAAACCTCTGGTTGGAAACGGACGCGCAGGGACTTGGCGGTGTTTGGCTGGGCATCGCACCCATTGAAGACCGGATGAAAGCTGTTGAAGAGATAGTCGGAATGCCCGAAGATCTTCATGCCTTTGGCCTTTTTCCTCTTGGTTATCCAGCAGAAGAGAGAGAACAACAGGATCGTTATGATGAATCGCGGATTCATTTTATCGAATAAAGACCACTGAGGAACCGCGCTGAAGTTCAAAATAACAGGATCACTCTTACCCCTATAAACACTGATGCCGCCTGCATGGCGGCTTCTTTTATTGCACCCGAAGAAACACAATGATCCGACTTAATGCAGACAAGCTACAGAGCTCCGCTCTGTGATCTGGGGGATTGGGGGCATCGCCCTTAACAAGCAGATTGCGATCCTGTACAGGATTGCCCTGCTTGCGAGTTTCAAGTTTTTTTGAAAAAGTGACTTAAAACGGCTCAAAAATTACCTTCATATGTGTAAGGACTAAGAACTTATGATCCGCCTTACGGAAATGGAGGAAACCGAAATGTATGAG
>JAFUZM010000211.1 GCA_017476605.1 Clostridia bacterium | reverse complement strand
TTACTCCTATTATTTTCCCATCTCCGCTCAATTTAAAACCTACTCATGAAATAGCACAGTCTCATTTAATTTGCGATTAAGCCTTCGTTTTCAGTCTCATTCAATTTGCATGAACCGTCTCAAATTTCATGCCTGCTGACAGCTGGATTTCAGCCGGGTATTTGTCACTTTCTGATGCATATGTGCCGTACTGCCTGCATGGATTGGCGTCTGTCCTATGACACGGAGGGAGAAGGTTTTCATCGCTGAAAATGCGATTTAGTCTGGAAGCAGTCCATACAGATCTGAGGGAGTAATGAGCTCAATGTTTCGCTCAGCGGCTGTTTTTTGAACCTCCGATGTAAACCCGCTCTTGCTGAACAGGATATACGTGTGGTCTTTTATCTGAGAGAATATCTTTGAAGCATCCAGAAGGTCATTCAGCTCTTTTTCATCGAATAATTGATTGCGATGTTTGCATTCGCAAAAGATGCCTCTTTCCCCAGAACGATCCAGAGCCAGAATGTCGATGTCATCCTGTTTTTTCTTCACAGGATTGTTGCCCCACCATTTTCCTATTTGGGCGGGGACAAAGGGGAGAGTCCGACTTTTTGCTCGTCTAACCAAATATTGTGTACAGATTCGCTCAAATATCTCTCCTATATAATCGGAAAGGGTGAGAACGATTTCTGCCGCGGCATCCTCTTCTCCCAGCAGATCATAATAGCTGCGGTTCCTAAAAACATATCGGTACCAGAACAGAAAGAAGGGATCCGATATCTGATAAAGAGTTCGTCTGCTTGTTTCCTTTTCTCCGCAGGGAGTTTGTTTCTGTATGAGGCGCATTTCTTGAAGAGGAAGAATATATCTGGCGCACTTGTTCTGCTCTTCATGAATCCCCATCGCGATATCATTCATCCGGCTTGCCCCGGAGGCAATGGCTTCGAATATGCTGTTGTAGATGGCAGGTTCACGGAGCTCCATTTTTAACAGATTCTGTGTTTCGTTTCGAAGGAAGCTACTCTCTCGCAGAATGTTGTGGCTGATATTCTCCTGAATGGATCGAGAGGGGGAAAATGCGCGTAAATAGGCGGGAATTCCTCCCAGTATTCCATATGTGAGCAGCAGATCTTCCTGTGACAAATCGGGGAAGAATCTGGCGCTGTCGAGATAATCAAAAGGTTTCATCTCAAACTGGGACGTTGAACGTCCATACAGCGGACTGTCTGCGCCAATCACTTCCTTCTCCATAAAAGAGACCCATGAGCCGCACAAAATCAAAAAAATGTTTTTCTGGCTCCACTGCAGATCGATGATGTGCTGCAGGATGGACTTGATGGACGGGTTACTCTCGGCAAGATAGGGGAATTCATCGATAATCAGAATCAGACGCTGATCTGTTGCCTGATCAGTCAGGAAGGTGAAAGCGGTATCCCAACGGTCAAATTGCAGCTCTGCTTGGTATCCCAGGGCATTCCTGACGGCAGCCGAGAAATCTCTCAGATTCAGTGTCTCGTTTTTCTCCTGGGCAGAAAAGAAGATGACAGGATGGGTGTTGGCGAATTCCTGAAGCAGGCGTGTTTTGCCCACCCGCCAACGTCCGTACAGGATAAGAAATTCAAAGCGATCAGAACAATATAGCTGTTCCAACAATTGTAATTCTTTCTCTCGCGCCAATAGCATTCATGTCACACCTTTCTGACAATAGAATCTGGATTAGTATAATCTAGATTATATTGTTTGTCAACTAACGCGCGTTGACCTACTGCACTGGCTCGGGAGGCGGTTTTCAGCTGCCAAAGGGCTCGGAATTTCTGCGGGAAAGCGGTATGAATCTGTGCCGGAAAGTATCGGTTCTCTGAATGTGTCCCTTTTATTGTGAACTGGAAGTTTACAGGTTCCATCTTATCGTACTCTGATATCAGAGATGACTGTAAATCGAACAGATCGCTCCCAACAATTTCGCTGAGCTTGTTGATACATACACTCGACGGGTGTGCTATAATGGCGCGAGCTGATTCATTGGATATTCGTGACAGGAGGATTCGGGCAGGCGAAACGCAGAGAGAGTTAGCGAGGCGGTATCAGATTTCGCTTCAAACGATTCAGAACTGGGGAGCTGGTGTGCGAATGCCTCCTGCCTATGTGATATTTACTTAAGGACTGTGTAAAAATGGTTCTGGTGAGCCGCAGATCCACGACTCTTCCAAAGTATGATCCAAAGAAGATTACGCTTTCGAAACGGAGCAAGTTCGTCAGAGAAGGCACTTGAAAAGCTGGCGAATGATGCGGTCCATTATTACTGCTCCGGGTGATCAGATGGAAGATTGGCTGGAACTGCTTCAAATAGCGGATCCATTCCGATGTGGGGCGAGATTTGTCGCTGTACGGATGTGGACAAAATGTGTGAAGAGAACGTCTTTTCTCAAGATTGACAGGATGCCTATAATAATTACGATTCCATGGCTCCAATGGAGCTGTGGATTATTTTACGGAAGGATATGAAAACAATGCAAATTTCTGAGACAACCAGAGAGGGAAAAACGCCAATCTGGGCCCGATTCCCGATTTTGTTTGCCACGGCGTTCTTTTGCTGTGTGCTGTGGGGGAGCGCTTCCCCTGCGATCAAAATTGCCTATGAACTTTTCCGAATTCCTGCTGCGGATACTGCTTCCCGGATCATGCTGGCTGGGGCCAGATTTATGATTGCAGGCGTCATGACCATTGGTTTTGGCTCATTGGTCGCCAAACGGTTTCTGTTTCCGCAGCGAGGTTCCTTAAAAAGTATTGCGGCACTGGCACTGGTGCAGACTGTAGGACAGTATTACTTCTTCTTTATGTCCCTGGCCAACACCTCTGGCGTTCGGGGCTCAATCATCAATGCTTCAGGGAACTTCATCGCGATCCTCTTCGCGGTCTATATTTTCCGCTTTGAGAAGATGACATGGAAAAAGATGATCGGATGCATCATTGGATTCCTCGGCATCATTGTCATTATGGGAGGACGAAATGCGCTTCTTTCAGGAGGCGCTCTGACCTGGGCAGGCGAGGGCGCCATGCTCGCTGCAGATCTTTTTTATGCCGCCTCGAGCTGCATGATCAAAATCTTCTCCAAAAAGGAAAACCCTGTGATTCTCAGCGGATATCAGTTTGTTCTGGGCGGTGCTGTGCTGTTTCTGATCGGCTCCTTGATGGGCGGTCATCTGATCTTCTACGAAACAGGCTGCATATGGAATCTGCTCTATCTCGGATTTATCAGCGCGGGCGCCTATACCTTATGGGGCGTGCTGCTCAAGTACAATCCGGTCAGCCGGGTATCCATCCTCGGGTTCATCAACCCGGTCATGGGCGTATTGCTGTCCGCCCTGTTCCTGGGCGAGGGACGGGAAGCCTTTTCTGTGAACGGCGTGTGTGCTCTCCTGCTGGTCAGCGCGGGAATCATCATCGTCAATTCCGCAGGGAAACAGCCAACTGCAGCAAAGCAGTCATAATGGCTTTAACAAATCGGCGAATGCAAAAACGAACCTTGGCTTGCTGTTTCTTCTGCTGCTTCATTTTTCAACTATTTCCGGGTGATCTTTCTCAAGCTGTTGCAAAACTCCTACGGATGTTCGCCACAGCAGGGTGTCGTGTCATATGGCTGGGCCTTCGCATCAGGCGAGAGGGAAATGCACACATTTTGAAGGAAATGAATAATGGAGATGCAGAAATGTCAATATCGGAGAAGAAATTCTGGAAAATGGCGTGGATACGGGCCTCAGGCATATCCGGGGAACCATCTCCATGGCACGGGATGATGCCTTCAATACGGCCGGAACACAGTTCTTTGTCTGCCATCAGGCGGCAGAGCGTCTTGATGGAAAGTATGCAGCCTTTGGACAGATGACTGAGGGCTTTGATGTTCTGGATGCCATTGCTGAGGTGGAGACGAGCGGAAAGGAAACCTGGAACAAGCCGCTTGTGATGCCCATGATCCGGCAGATTCGCGTGGAGTCTGATACAGAGCTTCCGCCGGTTGTACGTCTTCCATAATCGCGGGCAATTGGATGGGCCAAATGCCTGTCAAATGCTGAGCGAAACCTGACCTGCAGGAATCTGATGCTGGTCATCCAGAAGATACAGATCAAGGGATACACCTTCGAGGCAGCGGAGTCGGTGGCGCGTATTATCGTCATCGAGCTTGAAAGTCAACCGTAGCCATGAGCATAGAGGAACAGGTCAGGCAGATGCTAACGAATGAGGAATGGGAGCGGGAATGCCGGGAGTATGGCTGCTGATGAGTAACCATGGTCCTGGCTTTTTCAATTTCATGATGAACTGGATATCGGCAAAAACAAAGAAATTTGCCGATATCCACTAATGACGTTAATGCGATAATATTACTAAATATCGGCAAAAAAATAAAAAAATGCCGATAATCAGTTGGTATCACACGAAAAATATGTTATACTGAATATCGGCAAATATTTTACAAAGTGCCGTTGTTCAGCGAGGTGATGAAGACTGTGGATTGGTATGAAGGAATCACGAAGAAAATGGTTAAGGGACAGCTATACTCACATAAGACGATTGTTGATTGGCTGAGCTTGGAGAAACCGGGTTTAAGTAAAAGTGGATATCATTGGGCTATCAATAAATTACTTCAGCGGGGTGCGTTGGTTAGAAAAGGATATGGTGAGTATTCTCTTCCAGACGGGGAGATTCGATGCATTTTTTCACCAGACTATTCTGAGGAGGCATCTTTACTCAGAAAAACACTAAGTGAAAAATATCCACATGTTGCATTTACTGTGTTTGAAACGGTTTTGATGAACAGTTTTCTGAATCATCTTGTAGGACAAAATACTATTTTCTTACAGGTCGAGAAAGAGAGCAGCATCCACGTTTTTCGCTATTTTCAGGACGAAGGTTTAAGTAATTTGCTATACAAACCCAGCAAGAAGGATTTTAACCTTTATTGGAAAACAGGAACCGTTGTCATTACAGACATGGTTTCTGAAGCACCCTTGAGAAATGATGAACCCCATTGCATCATGCTTGAGAAAATGCTAGTAGATATGTGCGCAGATAAGCTCATCGTTTCGACTTTTAGCAAAGCGGAACTTCCGGATGTTTTTGAGCAGGTCAAAAGAAGATATGCCGTGGATAATCCCAAAATGATGCGCTATGCGCGTAGAAGGCATAAGGAAAAAGAAATAATAAAGTACCTGGAGGGAGACAAATAGGATGTTTACGAGCGAAAACTATACTGCAGATCACATTCGTGAAGTCAGAGAGAGAACAAAAGCAGATCCATCAATCATTGAAAGAACGATTTTTGCTTTTGGACTCCTTGAGTCAATATCAAATGTGGGATTGCCTTTTATTTTCAAAGGAGGCACATCTCTAATTATCCTTTTGGAAGATCCGCACAGGTTGAGTACAGACATAGATATTCTTGTGGAACCAGGAACGGATATTGATGATTACATTCAAAGGGCTGGAGTCATCTTCCCGTTTAAAAGAGTTGAAGAAAACAATCGAAAAAAGGAAAACAATATTGAGAAGAGGCACTTTCGGTTTTATTTTGACTCTCCTAGAAGTGGAGAAGAAATAAGAGTTTTGTTGGATGTGGTATTTGAAGAGAATCCCTATCATAATGTCGTGGAAAGGGAGATTAACAGCAGCCTTCTTTTGAGTGAGGGAGAAAAACTAATTGTAAGAATTCCTGATAAGAATTGTCTACCCATAGGTAAGGGCTTGAAGTTATCGCCCCCTTTTCCCTGGGCCCACACCGTACGTGCGACTTTCATCGCATACGGCGCTCCATCGAACCTGTCAGGCA
>JAFUZM010000210.1 GCA_017476605.1 Clostridia bacterium | reverse complement strand
TATTCTCTCATGGGATTGGCCAGATGCCGCAGGCGTCTGCTGTGCAAAGCTTGATGATTATTCATGATGCAGGGCACAAGACCAACATTGAAATGCGCAAAAAAAGAGGGTCCACTCCCTCATGGGAGCTGAGACCCAACCGCCTACCGTTTAGGCTTTCACCCGTTGACCAACACAATTATAACACGAAAATCCAGAATGGAAAAGTCCCTGATTTCAGGCCTAACCATTCAAGCCAGCTCTGCCACAGTAAAACTGAATGTTTCCCTGATCCCTCGATTGTCCTTCTCTCCGTGGTAACAAGTACTTTGCCACACGTGCAAAGATCAGTATTATGCTTTTCCTGTTACATTTCTTTGAGTTCACCCTCCGGTGTGACAAGTATCCATCCGGATTCTTAGGCTCTTTCATTATGATGCGGATGGCTCCGCTGAATGGATACACACAAACAATTTCTACACAAATGAGCAGCGAATCACTGGGCAATTTGTCCTTGATTCGCTGCTCATTTTCGCTATGGGATTGGGGAGTTTCCTATCCTTCTCAAAAGGATTCGTCCTTTATCTCTTGTCTTTGTCGACGTTTTCAAGGAAGAGCGTTGCAAGGAAGGCAAAGACGATGATAAACCGAACAAGTGCAAACCAGTAGCCCAGGATATTGGAGGAGCTGTTCTCATAGTCAGCATTATAACTGGCATCTTTGATTCTCTCCTGTAGGAGTGTTCTTACATTGTCCTCGCCCAGCATCCGGATGATGCTCCCGATGGTCCCCTTGAACGTATAGCTGTCGCCAAAGTGCGCCTGCACATCCTGGTTCTGCGCGAGCCAGTCTATGGCTGTTCCGGCTTCCATTTCTCCGCCGATGGTCTTGTCCTTATACTCCTCCATAATGCCATCCGCATTCAGGGAGTCCAGAAGCTCACCAATGGTCCTGCTTTTCCCAAGCGGCGTATCCAGAGTATCCTTGAGGCCTTCTGAATTCTGAATAATCTCAAGCAGAGTCTCAAGCAGAGTCTCAACCGTAATGCCCGTTATGCCGATGGTCGTGGCTCTTAAATCCGCCATACTCTCTGAGGTCAGGATAACGGAAATCACATCCCGCGGCGTCAGATCAAGCGGAATGTGCTCCGTTTTCAGCTGCTGCCATGTATCGGAATTCTCGAGGATATCGTGAAGTTCACCAAGCGTCAGGGTTGCATCCATCTTCTTTGCGCGCAGCTCAGCGATCACATCGTTATCCTTCATGGAAAGAAGGTTGAAGACATCCCCAAGGGTCACCGTTGCCTCTACCTCTTTGTTTTCCATCTTCACTACCTGATTCCAGATGGTCACCACCTTGCGCTCATTATAGCCACCCTGGCTGGCCATGACCTTCAGTCCTGGATTGGAGATCGTAAGATGGGTCAGCGGCGTGGTCCAGTCCGGCAGTGTCAACATTCCGCCGGAGAAAACGAGCTGGAAAATGAGGACAAAGGGCATGATGGTCATGGCTGTCGTGGTTGAATGTGCCACCGTGGAAATCCACAGAGACATCATGTCCGAGGCATAGGTAATCAGGAACATGGAAATCCCGAAGTCAAGGATGAACATCGGTGTAAAGAGTGGCACACCCAGTTTATACTGGACGCCCACGAGACTTGTCACGTATAGCGTAACTCCGGTCTGCAGAAGACAGAGCAGTGCCTGATACAGCATGTGCGAGAAGACATAAGAAGAAATGTGCATGCCGGAGCGGTGTTCACGCTTAATGACATCCCGTTCCCGGCAGATGACCTGAATGGAGTTGAAACATCCGTTCCAGATACAGACACAGACCATGGCAAAGGAGCCCATCAGGGTTCCTTCCATATTGAGGAACATTCGGTTACGAATGACCATGCCCACAAGGCCGGCAATCAATGCTGCCATTGGCAGAACCTTCCAGTCATTCTGGTAAAGGAACATGCGAAGCTGTTTCCCTAAATAGATCCACACCTGGCTTCCCCGCCCGAGATGCCGGATCTTGAGCTGCCGCGCAGAACGAGTTGCATTCATCTCAGCCATTTTGCACCTCCGCGAATTTTACTACAAAGTCGTCCGCCAGACCGTCGCCGCCTTCCTCTTTCCGGTTCACAGACTTGACAATCTGCTCCATACTGTCGCGGTTAAAGAAGCGGCGAGCCTCCTCAATGCTCCCGTAGAAGGCAAGGCGTCCGGTTCTGGCGCTGTCCTTTGCAAGAACAATGACGTCATCAAACAGGTCAATGACACGATCCGGTGTATGGGTAATGACGATGACGATTTTCCCGGTATCCGCAATCTTCCTGAGCTGTTCAAACAGTTCGCGTGCCATGACACCATCCAGGCCTGAGTCCGGTTCATCCAGAATAAACAGCGAGGGATTCGAGATGAATTCCATGGAAATGGACAGACGCTTTTTCTGTCCGCCGGACAACTTTTCTACGAGATTATTCTTGACCGGCTTGAGACCGAAAATGTCCATGACCTCCTCAACGCGTTTTTTCCGCTGCTCCGCCGATACATCCTTTGGCAGGCGCAGCTTTGCCGCGTCCATCAGGGTCGCCAGCACGGTGTCCTTCCCGCGCATCATCTCTGTCTGAGGAACAAAACCGACCTCGTACTGCATCTTCTTATAATGCTTGTACATGTCAATCCCGTTCAGGATCACCTCGGCATTGGCCTTCTCATAGCCATTGACTGCATTGAGATAGGTGGTCTTACCTGCACCGGAGCCGCCAAGCAGCAGGACCATATGCCCCTGCGGAATGGACATGTGAATGTCCCGCAGCAGGATCTTTTTTTCAAGGAAATCCCTTACGGTACGATCCTTCAGGTTGACGGTAAGCCCTTCATCCATGACAGTCGCACTTCCGCGGGTTGCCAGCCGCCGCATTTCCTCCTGGATATCCAGCACCTTCCATGCAGGCTGATACTCTTTTTTCCATCCCCAGATGCATAATGGAATCCAGTTTGTCATGCTGCTGATGCACAGCCAAATCCAGCGCTTACGGACCCCATAGACCTCAATCAGTCCCAGATAAATACGCAGTCCATAGACAAAACGAATAATGACAATGGTCAATATCAGGACAGTGATCAGCAAGTCCCGTCCATTCAGTTCTTCTGTCTCATGGAAAGAAAAGAACATTGTGATAAGATTCAACACCACCATGCTGGCCGCCGTCAGAAAATAGACACGTCCCTCAGACTCACGTCCTGCGCATCTTGCCAGCTGATAATCCCTGTAACAGGGGACCAGTGACCACCACCATTTAATTCCCGATTTTTTAAAAATTCCGATGAGACCAAGAATGTACAGAAGCATGAAGACCAGTGAATAGTTAAGGCTGGACTCAAATACAACTGTGGTAAACACTTTGAGTATGGTCACGTGCATCACTCCCTCTTTCGTATTGTTGATGGCTGCATGATACCCGATTTTGGCATTTCTTGCAAGGCAATTCATAATTTTTCAAAAATTAATTTTGTTTCCGCTTCCCTCTCTTCCTCTCAAAGCAGACCTCTGCCTGATAGGTTTTTTCCCGGGTAAAAAGGCTATTGCACCTTCCATCTGTTGCAGATTGCCGCACAGCTTGACAGGAATTCCCCAGGCCGTTAAAATATATCAGTGATATATATCACTGATATATGGAGGCTTGATATGGAGATTTCGGATACTCTCATGAAAATCCACGCAAGTGCCAAAAATCACTTTATGGCAAATGGATATGAGCGTTCCTCGCTTCGCAAGATCGTCTCAGATGCCGGCTTTACTCTGGGGGCGTTTTACGGATACTATAGTTCAAAAGAAGAACTGTTTCATGCGCTGGTCGAAGAAACCGCAAGCGGTATCCTCACCTTTTTAAAGGAGACGGCAGCAACAATGAATGCTCTGCCGGATGATCTGAAGCTCCAGCAGATGAACGATGTGTTTTCTGCCCGCATGCCGTTGCTTGTGGATTTTCTTTTCCAGCACCGAGATGAAACATACCTGCTTCTCAGGTGTTCGGATGGAACGCGGTACGAAAACTTCCTGGCTGGGATGATGGAAGAGGATCTTCGGTTTATGGCACAGGCAGCAGGAATGAAAGAGCTTCCACTGCAGCCGCTGGCACAAAAGCTGCTGGTAGAGAACTATTTTTCCCTGCTTGGGCAGGCAGCACTGGAAGGAACGACTCGTGAGGAAATCATGAAAACCATGCAGGATATTCAGTCTGTCTTTACAGGCGGGATGGTCAATCTCCTGCAAAGAAACAACAGAATGGAAAGGGAAAAACAGGAATGAGTAAGAAAATCAAAGTCGAAAAGAACAGTGTCCAGGAAACACTTGTCCTGCCGCTGTTCGGAAAAGCATGGGCCGTCAGGGAGTATCCTGACATTTTCAAGGATCATGATGTAGAGAAAATCATGGATCAGGTAGAGTATGACTTCTCAGCCTTGGAAAAGGCTGCCTCCGGGGTCAAGGGAAAGATCGCTTCTCTTGCAGCTGCGACCCGCCAGGCGGCGCTGGTGTGGGAAGTGAAAGAATATCTGCGGGAACACCCCAACGCCCTGGTTGTCAATTTAGGGTGTGGTCTTGATACCGCCGGCCATCAGGCGGACAATGGAACATGCCGCTTTGCCAACGTCGACTTTCCGAATGTAATCGAGCTTCGCGAGCAGCTGCTCCCATCGACCGAGCGGGAAAAGAACATCGCCTCGGATCTGAATGACCTTGCATGGTTTGACAAGATTGATTTTAAGGAGAACCACGGCGTTATTTTTATCGCTTCCGGCGTGTTCCTGTATTTCAAAAAAGAGGATGTCAGAAAACTGTTCTGCGCAATGGCTGAGCGGTTCCCCGGTGGGCGGATTGCCTTTGACGGGCAGAATCAAAGAGGCAGGGATGTTGATCTCAAAGCACTCAAGTCCTCAGGCATCGACATCAGCGCAAACTTTGCACTGGATCATCCAGTGGAAGAGCTGAAGAGCTGGAGTGATCGTTTTGCCCGTGTTCAATGGAAGAAAATGTCTACGGGATATATCAAACCGGATAAGCGGTTCGGACTACTCTATCGGATCTTGGCGCCGATTGCGGACAACACCGGGATGTCACAGCTTGACGTCATTGATTTCAAAAAGTGATGGGGTGGCGCTTTATTGCCCGGGACATGCTCCGGCACAACGATTTTCTGCCTCTTCTCCGGTCCCTGCCAAAAGAGAGACTGGATGAAATTCATACAGTTGTACATCTCCTGATTGAGAAATATCCCCAGCAGCGCACAGACCTGACAGCAGGACCGGCATATTTTCTGCTGCATTATCTCATGAGTGATTTGTACACAGCCCTTGCACTATACCAGACAGAACCCGCAGGCAGCTCGCAGGCCCTTCTTACGAAGATGGATGCCTGCCTGGTGCAGGCAGGCGAAAAGGCAAATAAAATGATGCGCCACATTATGGCGTTACCCGGTTCTTTTTCCGTTGTCCGCGCACTTGTTCCAAAGGTCATGGTCATGGGAAATGGAAAGGGATTTACGGTAACGGCGGTAAGTTGCGGCAGGGATGGCTTTGGCTTTGATGTAACAGAGTGCCCTTTTCACCATCTTTTTGCGACCCATGGTTGCCCTGAACTCGGCCCAATCTTCTGTCATTTTGATGAGGTGGAAAGCGCCAGTCTGCCAGGATTACAGTTTCTGCGGCAGGGGACGCTATGCACCGGCTGTGATCGATGCGACTTCCGATACACGAGATACCGGCAACTCGCTGTCTCTACACATAACCATTCTTTATCCAAAATGTAAAAATGGTTTGTCTTAAAAAAAGGCCCACCTGTAACTATTCCACTGACAGAGTATATGTCATTAGAACAGCCGCAAGGTGGGCCATCTGTTCATCCATGCTTAAAAAAGCGCCACTCCATGGGACTTTGCTAGTCTCCTGACAGCATCTTCAGAAAGCTTACTGATTCTGGCTATGAAGGCAACTGACATTCCACCCTCCTTAAGAAGGGCTGTTGCAACTTCTATACTCCTCTCATCTCGGCCTTCCCGGCGACCTTCCTGGCGCTCTTTTTCCATGACTTTCTCTTCGTTATATTCGGTAAGGAACATGCTCTTTACCTCTGCTCTGTTCTCCAACAAAAATGTCCTGATAACAAACTCTTCCGGCATCTCGTCCAGTACTGCATCAACCGCAGCATCCATCCATGCTTAAATAATCGCCACTCCAAGGGTTTTTGCAAGCTTCCAGACAGCATCTTCAGAAAGCTCACTTATTCTGGCTATAAAAGCAGCTGGCATTCCGCCCTCCTTAAGAAGGGCTGTTGCAACTTCTATACTCCTCTCATCTCGGCCTTCCTGGCGGCCTTCCTGGAAGCCTTCTTGGCGGCCTTCCTGGCGACCTTCCTGGAAGCCTTCTTGGCGACCTTCCTGGCGACCTTCCCGGAAGCC
This sequence comes from Clostridia bacterium, assembly GCA_017476605.1. GTDB lineage: Bacteria > Bacillota > Clostridia > Christensenellales > Aristaeellaceae > Ventricola. Next base: position 6,649 of record JAFUZM010000210.1, on the reverse strand, counting down.
TTCCTGGCGCTCTTTTTTCATGACTTTCTCTTCGTTATATTCGGTAAGGAACATGCTCTTTCCCTCCGCTCTGTTCTCCAACAAGAATGTCCTGATAACAAACTCTTCCGGCATCTCGTCCAGTGCTGCATCAACCGCAGCATCCAAATCCATCTTCTCGTTCTGATGCCGTCTAACGGCATCTACAAGCCATGCGTATTCTTTTAGCGGCTCACAGGCAACCATCAACTGTTGGTTTTTCCCATAGTTAATGTTCAACATCATAACCTTAACTTCGATGTCACCTTCCCCATCGTAAGCATCGCTTAGTTTTTGTACTTGTGTTTCAGGCTCTTCCTTGGTACCGTTATAAAAACACATACAGATCGGTCTAGGAACTGGTTGAAGTGTGCTGCTGTACTGATAGTAATCACTGGTCGCAATGTACTTCTCGTAAAGCCTCCCACCATAGATAAAAAAACGCATCGGCATATTGGGATTGTAAGAACTCTGATGCTCCCACAAATTCATCTCGAAAGCGATGATAAAGGAAACGTCATTCTTCATCCTCATGTACACCGCATCACCGATTGTGTTAAACTGAACTTCATCGGGATTTGTGTACGTTGTGCCATTGATCGCATTGTAGAGCGATAAAGTCCACGGCTTATTCTCCGGATTGCCAAAGATGAACTTGAACAGACGATCCTTGTAATCCTTCTTTGCATCTTTAAGGTCTTTATTCGCAATGAGGACTTTGTACTCCTCGACCTGCTGCAGAAGAGCTGCATTTTGCTATTCATCGAGTAGACTGTGGGCTTGCGCCCACAGCCCCTCTGCAGAACCGTACGTGCGTCTTTCTCGCATACGGCTCCTCACAAAAGCTTAATGGCTTCTTACATCGCGTATACATTCTTGAGTTTCCATTTAACAAGCGGGTATTTCACCAACATCTCGTTAAACTCAACCCAGTTCATGCTCTTTCTCTGGCTTCTTCTATTCAGCCATTTAAATAACATCCTTCTCACACGAAATGCGAACGCCCCCAACATTGGAGAGTTGTCCGTAATGGCATAATAGTTGTAATATCCCCGCAGTACATTGTTCAACCAGTCTATCAGGTCTTTGACTGGGAATTGAAACTTCACTCTAACGCATATTTCGATATTCAGCTCTTTTAACTTCTTCTTGAACTTCTTACTGCTGGTTCTCCTCTTCACTCGGAACTTACCATTCCTTGCCTTGGAACAGTAGTGTGTGAAACCCAGAAATGTGAAGGTCTCTGCTGCATGCCCTTTCTTTCTGGCATTTGTTTCAGCAAATCTGCCAAATTCAATCAGGCGGCTCTTTTCCTCCTCAATCTGTAGTCCAAAGTGTTTCAACCGATTCCGCAATCTGTCATAGAATTTCTCAGCTTCGTCTTTGTGCTGAAAACAGACCACAAAGTCATCAGCGTAAATAACGATCCCTGCGTACCCTCTGAGTTCCGGAACTATTCTCTCCTTGAACCACCATAAGAGTACGTAATGCATGTAGATGTTTGCTATGATTGGACTGCAGATAGATCCTTGACCAGATCCTTCTTCAGTCGGATCAAGCTCCATTCCTTGCATTATCCCGGCCTTGAGCATAACGCTAACTAGCCTCAATATTCTTGGATCTTTAATCCTTGATTCTATAAACTTCAAGCACCATTCGTGTTGGATATGGTCGAAGAATCCCCGTATGTCACAATCTAAGACATAGTTTGTATAGTTGTTCTCTATCATTCGATTCAAGAGACCAATTGCTTTGTGACAGCTCCTTTTGGGTCGAAATCCCATCATCTCGTCATAGAACATTGGTTCAAATACTGCTTCTAACACTTTCTTCAAGGCAGCTTGTACCAGTTTGTCTTCGTAGCAGTATATGTTCAGGGGTCTCGTTTTCCCATTGTCTTTCGGAATGTTTACCCTTAATGCAGGCTTAGACCTATATTCTTTGGTCCTAATTCTGTTCATCAGGTTGGCAATGTTTTCGTCCAGGTTCTTTTCGTACTCTGATTTCGTCACATCGTCTATTCCTACGGCTTTTCCCGGATCCATCTCCGTGTGGCATACTTTAAGCAAGCTCTCGTTAATCACTTGAGCTATACCCGTGAATACCAGTTTCGGATCTTCACGCGACATTTCCGCGATTCTCGTCAAGTTTATCATCTTTTCTCCATCTTCGGGTATGGTCCATGTTACTTGACTGATATTTCTCTTTTGTGTGGCAGGGCAACAGAGGATGTTGCCCCTCTCGGCTTCCCTCCGGCATCCCCGACCGTTTCTCAGGTCTTTCAGCTTTCATCGGTACTATCCGGCCATCTGACTACCTACAATCCATATGTATCCTCCTTTTTATCGTCGTTTACACTTCCTATGCTCACACTTGCATAGGAGATTGTAGGTCCTCCCACGTTTCTACGCATGTTTGTGCTGCATGATCATCTTCTCAGACGCCGCCCGGTGACCTATCCTCGCCGTTAACGGATTCGGCCCTGTTGTCTTCCACAAAATTGAATGTGTCGACCCTCTGGAACTTAGATTTCGGCGCTCAATACTGACCCTACAGCCTATTCCTCAACGCTTAACCGACAACGTTACCGTTGCCTGCCCATGAGGCTTTACGAGCGGTGCGGCTGCACACCTTTCTCGGAGGGGGTTCCACCCTCTACTATGCGCAAACAAACTACGTGGCGCACCAATTTTTCTATCTGCCGGAGCAGGATTTCATTGGTGTCAGTCATCTCAACCGCCTCCTCTGACGAGCACTTGGTCTTTCGGCGTAGTGGCTTTTGTCAGTGCTCGTCACCTGACAAACTGCTTGCTCCGCAAACAGGCCAACTCCTTCCAAGGGTTCAATAGATAGGAGGATACCGGCTACCTATCCTAAGATAAGTATAAGCCCTGGGATGCCGAATTGCAAGCGGCAAAGCGTTAACATGGTTTGAAAAACTGTGAACACGCGATTTTCGGATCCTTTTCCGGCTGTCTTCTCCTCAGTCATCGTAACCTCAGTCCTGTCATTGTACATATCTACTCTCTGAATCTTAACTGCCATCCTCCTCGGACCATCTCAGATCGTTGCAAATCTTTTCAATCAGGTCTTCTTCTCTAACGTTGCGGCAAAGCTGTTCCCCTTCACGTCCTTCTGCTGTTCCAGGCAATTCCACATCTTGTAGTGCTGTCCTCTGCTCATGATCGTCTGGCACTTGTAGGGGCTTCCGCTTGCATTAGGCGCCTGGCAGCGATAAAGTAACGGATCGGTTTAGTGACATTCTAAAAAGGTCATGAAACACATTCACAGAAATTGAAAAAGCCACGGGTTTATGATATCATTTTTGCAGTAAGGATTCGAGGACTGAAAATACCCATATTCCACAGTGAGAACGACCCCCACGTCGAAACAGCTTCATTCACTGCACAATACAGAACGACCTTTTGAGGAGGACCCTATGAGAGCACTATTTATCGGTGGAACCGGAACGATCAGTTCCGAGATCGTAAGACAATTATCCCTTGACAGCATGTGGGAGGTATGGGTTTTAAATCGTGGAAACCGTTCTGTTCTCCCACAAAACGTCCATTCCATCGTTGCAGATATCCGCAATGAACAGGATGCAGCAAAAAAGCTTGCCGATATGAACTTTGATGTCGTCTGCGAGTTCATCGGCTTTACCGAGGCGGATGTTGCCCGGGATTTTCGTCTGTTTGCAGGACGGACCAGACAGTACATGTACATCAGCTCCGCATCCGCCTACCACAAGCCTGCCGCCAGTCCGTTTATCACAGAGGGAACTGCCCTGGCCAATCCCTATTGGCAGTATTCCCGCGATAAAATCGCCTGCGAGAACTACCTGATGCAACAGTATCGTAGCGCAGGATTCCCAGTGACCATCATCCGGCCCAGTCATACTTATGACGAACGGCATCTTCCTCTTGCCCTTCATGGAAAGAACGGCTTCTGGCAGGTCATCCGGCGCATGCAGGAAAACAAACCCGTCATCATCCACGGTGATGGCTCCTCTCTATGGCACCTGACCTTCAACCGTGATTTTGCAGTAGGATTCATCGGCCTCATGGGCAATCCTCAGGCAATCGGGGAAGCCTTCCAGATTACCGGAGATGAGATTCTGACCTGGAATCAGATTCACGCCGTCATCGCGGATGCCCTCGGAGTTTCCCTGAACATTCGCCATATCTCCTCCGATTTTCTTGCCGCTGCCGGCAAAAAATACGACTATGACTTTGAAGGAAGTCTGATTGGCGATAAGGCCACCTCTGTCATCTTTGACAATGCCAAGCTGAAGCGACTCGTACCGGCCATGACCACCACCGTTCCTTTTAGTCGCGGTGCCCGGATCGCCCTTGACTACATTCTCAGCCATCCTGCCGAATGTCAGATTGAAGATCCCGCATTTGATGCCTGGTGTGATCGTGTCATCGCGGCGGTTGACCTGGCACAGAGTCAGATCTGAGTCCACTTTCCGGGTTGCATCAGCCTGTTTCCCATACTCTTCCTCGAAATTTCATGATTAAGTTGGAGGCGTTTTCATGCCGATCATTGAGCTGACAGACTGCAATGCTCCGGAGGCAGCTCCCTATTTTCACCTGACAGATGCCCAGATGCGAAGCCGTCAGGAACCTGAAAAGGGCATATTTATCGCTGAGGGGCCCAAGGTCATCCACACAGCACTGGATCATGCATATGAGCCGCAATCCATCCTCATGCGCCGCAAGTTTTTAGATGGACTTGGGAGTGAGATCCTGGCACGCTGTTCCTGTCCTGTCTTTACTGCGGATGATGACGTTCTTGAGGCAATCACCGGTTTTCGCCTTCAGCGATCCTGGGTGCTATCTGCCATGAAGCGTCCAAAACCTTGTTCCCCGGAACAGGTTCTAAAAAACGCCAGATGCATCGCCGTTCTCGAGGGAATCACCGAACCTTCCAATCTGGGGGCGATTTTTCGCTCAGCTGCCGCTCTTGGCGCAGATGCAATTCTGCTCTCCCCCAACTGCTGTGACCCGTTTCATCGCCGTGCAGTCCGTGTCTCCATGGGATCCATTTTCATTCTTCCCTGGGCTCAGATGACCGACTTTTCCGATTATGCCCTCCCAAGTCAATATGACTTTACCACCATCGGTTTGGCGCTGAAACCGGAAAGCATTCCTCTGGACGATCCAAAACTCCAGCACTTTTCAAAGGTAGCACTCTTTCTTGGTACAGAGGATACCGGATTATCTCCTCTCGCACTGGACGCCTGTGACCATTTAGCCATTATCCCAATGGCTGCAGGAATTGATTCCCTCAATGTTGCCGCCGCATCTGCAATTGCCTTCTGGCAATTTCGAAACCCAACAGGAAATGAAGCACTTTGAGATTTGCTTTCATCTCCACACTATACAGTTATCCCTATTGGACTGCAGAAATGCTGTTCCTTTCGTTTTGACAGCATGTGAGCAATACCAAATAGCACAGTTTCCCGTCCTAAAATACAGGATGGGAAACTGTGCTATTTGATCGTGAAAGAAAGAAATGGCTTGAGATCATGCCGTTCAACGCTACATCAAACAAGCCATGTTCATACGTTTCATTTGGAAAGTGAAAGTATTGCTGTTCTTCGCACTCAAGGCATGGCATATGCATCCTTCAAGTTGCTTTCTCCCTGTATCCACTTATCTGCATCACGTTCCATATTGATGAACGTCTGCCCTTCAGATTATAGGCGATCCATATCAATTGGCGGCATTCAATCCGGCTATCTTGCAAAAATCAGTTTCAGACATATTGGCTTCTTGCGCAGCCTCCTGAATTGAGATGATCCCTTTTTTTACAAAGGAGGTAAGGGTATTTAATACGCCTTCTTGTCTGCTTTCCTCTTTTATCCTGTGGTCATGTAGTTCCAAAGCGATATACATATTAAACAGTGACATCATGATTCCTATTACCTCCGCCTCATGTTTCTCGATATATTCCTTCAAAATATCCTTTTCCTTACATTCCTTCAATGTGGCAAGAATCGCTTCTCTGCTCTCTCCAAGTTCCCGTCTCTTCGTCCTGTAAACCTTTGTAAACTTCACATACTGCGACAGAATCATATTCTGATTATCTCCGTAGAGAACTTTCACCTTCAGATCCAGGCTACTGTTGTCCCCATTCCAGTATGTCTCTGCCAAAGACAGTTCTTTTTTCTTGTATTTTTTCTCCCCGGTATACAGCATGTAAAATTCGGGTTTTGGAAGCTTCACAGGTTTGTCCGTATAATAATCCTGCTTTGTATTATAGAGATAGCGATTATAGGTTTCACCAGCATACATCATATATATGATACCACAGCCTTGCAATCCCGTTCAACTCCAGTTTGCGACCAATACCCTCATTCTCTATAAACGATGCTCCATGCTGCAGCAAGTCCATAAGAGCTTGGATTTCAGAAAGCTGGCTGCTCCGATATGGAAATCAAGTCACATTGCTTACTATATCAACAATTCCCCGGCAGGAATAGTAATGTGGTTCCAAAGTCAAGGACAAATTTTAGACAGTCCCAGCTTGAAAAGCAAGGGATCCGAGTAAATCTCGGATCCCTTGCTTTTTTATTGCCGAGAAAACGAGAGTGTAGGATGATTTTTTATCCATTTCCGCATAG
>JAFUZM010000209.1 GCA_017476605.1 Clostridia bacterium | reverse complement strand
GCTGACGCTCCGGTGAGAAGAGCGTCCTCATCCACATCGAATTCCGGTGTATGATGGCCCGCGCCGCTGCCCTTTCCCTCGCTGCGGATGCCAAGAAAGGCAAGAGCCCCGGGCCAGAGCCTCAAGTACGCACCAAAGGTTTCCGAGGCCATCCAGGGCTCCGTATCCCCCAACGAGATCTCCGGCACGCGACTAAGTGCCTGCTCTGCAAACAGACGCACGCTCTCGTGATTTCTTGTCTCGTAAAGTGGCCTTGGAAAGTGCAGGATATTGGCGGTACAGCCATACAGCCGGCTCATCTCCCGGATGGTTTCCCGCATCGCATTGGCAAAGTGTTCCCCTGCCTCCTCGGTATCAAAGGTCCGAACCGTTCCCGAAAAGATCAGGGACTCCGGGATCACGTTTTTGGTTTCGCCGGAATGGACCGTCCCCAGCGAATACGTAAGGACAGCATCCGGACGGGTATCTGTCATGCGCAGCTGCTGGAGCCGCTGGTGAATGGCCGCAAAGCAGTCAATAGGACTGCTGGCCAGGTCCGGCCGGGCACCATGTCCCCCGTGTCCCCGTATTTCCACCTCGAAGCCAAACCCGCCCGCCATGGCTCCACCTTTTTTCAGGACCAGGGTTCCGCTGGGCGTATCCCAGCGAACATGGCAGGCATAACAAAAGGCAATCGGGAAGGATGCCTCAATGAACCGAAGAAGCGTACCGATGCCGGAGTTGTCCTCCTCCCCCCGTTCAAACACAAAGAGCACCGGCGTCTTTGGCGGATTCTTGGCAAGCGCACGGGCGGCGCACAGGAGCATTGCCATGTGCGCATCATGCCCGCAGGCGTGCATGACGCCACGCCTCTCGGAAAGACAGGTTCGTGAACCGGCCAGATTCGTTTCGCTTTCCGTCACCGGAAGCGCATCCAGTTCGCTGCGAAGAAGGATGGCCGGAACCGTTCTGTCCTCATGCAGCACCCCAATGATTCCCCCACGGGGGACCTCATAGATGTTCATCCCAAGTTCTTCCAGAGCCTTACGGATATAGGCAATCGTTGCCTCTTCCTGTCCAGACAGCTCCGGATGCCGGTGAAGATACCGCCGCTCTTCAATCATGATGGATTCAAATGCTTTTGCCTCTAACATAGATGTCTCCTTACGATACGTGGATAGGCATCAGGGGATAAAAAAGCAGCCGCGATATGCAGCTGCTGGTTTTAAAGCAAAGCTCCGGTGCATCGGGTGCACAAAGCTGCCTATCCCTTGATGAAGATCAGATAAATCAGGGTTGCAACCAATCCAATGCCAAACATCAGGAGGGCATAGCTCATGGTATGCGTAAGCGTCTGCCGTCCCTCTTTCATAACCTGCCAGCGGCCCGCCAGGCGGCCAACGGCATGGTGGTCCCTTGGATGCGAACGGAAGATGGTCCTGTTGAGTCCTTCCATCGCGGTATCCGCCGCGTGGCCGGTGGCGTAGACCAGGGAATTGCCCACATGCGGCTCTGCACTCTTTTCGATATGACTGCGGAAAATCGTTCGCGTCAAAATGACCGCGATGGCATCCGTGACCCGGCTCACGACCTTGGATATGGCAAAGCCAATGAAGGTAATGCCCCGGATGAGCGGTGCATACACCCGATCCTCAAGGATTTCCCCCGCACCAAGGCCGGCAACGGCCTCGCCTGCAGAAGTAAGGCAGCGAATCAGCGGAGCATACAGTTTTGTCTCAAGGAAAGCGGGATCCGCAATTCTTGCAATGGAGCTGCCGAACGTGAGCATGGCCTCTATGGCGGGTCGATACAGTCTGTCCTCCATATCAAGGCGCGTAGGCCACGCATCAATATAGACGCTTTTGCCGTTTTCCTTTCGGATGAGCAGCGGACGGATGACCGCCAGATAAACCACAATGCCGATGGTGATTGAGATAGCAGCGCCCTTGAGATTGGTTAAAGAAAAATAGTCAACGCCATGGAAATGACCCTGATGGGTCGCCCCTGCCATAAGGTCCGCAATGGGATCCATGGTCAGGGTCGGCCGGATACCGAGAATCGGAACAAGAATAGCGGAAAGGAAGAGTGCCAGACGACTGAGGCCGTTCATGTAAAACGGAATCTCATCATAGGCCACCTGATACTCAGGATGCTTCTCCCAGAAGATGCAGATATAGAGCTTCAGCATGTAGGCACCGGTGAGACCGCCGGAGATGAGGAAGATCCACTCAATTACGGTATCCATCATCGCGAGGCCGTGGAATCCGATTTCCCCCATATGCTCCGCCATCTCCACAATGCCCTCATGCACCAGCGTTTTACTCACATAGCCGGAGAAGAAGGGAATGCCCATGAGACCGAACATGCCCATGAGGAAAGCAAAATGGAGAAGCGGTCTCCGCCTGCCAAAGCCGCGTACATCGTTGAGGTTCAGTTTGTGCAGATTCATGTAAACGACACCCGCTGACATGAAGAGAATCAGCTTGAACAGCGAGTGATTGAGCATATAAAGCACCGTGCCCCGGGCAGCCAGCGCATTGTGCTCACCCAGAACAGAGCTGCAGGCAATGCCCACCAGTATGAACCCAATCTGCGACATGGAGGAGCAGGCCAGTGTGCGCTTGAGATTGACAGAAAAGACACCAAGAAGTGCACCGCCAAACATCGTGATGACGCCAAGGGTCAACACAAGATTGGAAAAGACCATATCTCCGCGGAACAGTTCACAGCAGAGAACTAGAACACCATAGATGCCCGTCTTGGTCAGAATGCCTGAGAGCAGCGCAGAGGCCGGCGCCGGGGCCACCGGGTGCGCCTTTGGCAGCCAGATGTGCATGGGAAACATGCCTGCCTTGGCACCAAAGCCGATCAGGATGCAGATGCCGGAAACGTAGAGACTCCGGGCATCGGCCGCTTTGGCCGCTTCATAGAGCTCTGAGATGACCAGCGTTCCGGTATTCAGTTTCAAAAGGAACAGACCAAAGAGCATCACCATGCCGCCGATAATGGCAACGGCCAGGTAGGTTTCCGCCGAACGCATCGCCAGCACGGTCTCATCATGAGCGACCCAGGTATAGGAGGTAAAGGACATGATCTCAAAGAAGATAAAGGTGGTATAAAGATCTGCCGAAAGGAAGACGCCCACGGTCGCACCGAGCGTAAACAGAAAAAAGAAGTAGTAGCGGTTCCGATTATGATAATGCCTCGAAAAATACTCTTTCGACAGCATGGAGGTCATGGACCACATGACGCCCCCGATGAGGGCATACATCGCCCTGAATCCATCCAGACGGAACGAAAGGCCAAAACCGCAAAAGCCCGGGATGACCGTGACATAGGTCCGCCCACCAATGGCCAGGACAAGCAGAAGCGCCGTCAGGGCAAGCTCCAGCAGACAGAAAAGGATCACAAGGTTGTCCCTTCTGTCCTTGTTCCGCCGCCCGGCCAGATAGGACAGGACAGCCGCCACCATGGGGAAAAGTACAGGGATGACTAACATATCTTCCCTCCCTTACATGCTGGCAGCTGCAGCCGCAGCAACCAGGTGAATGATGGTGTTCGAGAAAAGACCTGCAAGGAAAATCGCAAGCGTAAGACAGATAAGGCTGATTGTCATGGCCGCCCCGGGATCCGCATGTTCGCTTTCTTGCCCAGTGCTTCGGAAGAGCATGGAAAAGCCCGGCGTCAGGGCATAAATGCCGCAAAGGACCGCAGAGGTCAGAAGCGCGGCAAGGCCAAGAAAGCCCAGAGGACCGGCGGAGATGGCCGCCGTCCCGATCATCCACTTGCTGGCAAAGCCGGGCAAAATGGGCAGACCGGAAAGAGCAAAGGCCCCGATCATATAGACCGTGGTGGTCACCGGCATGGAGGCAGACAGGCCCCGCATTTCCTCAATCTCCGTCTTCCCCGTCCTGACCAGAATGGCGCCCGCCGTAAAGAACAGCGTGATCTTCATGAGGGCGTGAAACAGAAGATGCGTAAATGCTCCGGTTAAACCGGCCTCGGTAAAGAGAGACGCAGAGAGCATGATATAGGAAAGGTTGGATACCGTAGACCAGGCCAGTCGCCGCTTGAGATGATGCTCCCGAACCGCACACAGGGCACCGTAGACAATGGTGATGCTGGCCAGGAGAATCATGACAAGTTGCGCCACAGTGCCTCTTAAAACCTCGGCGCCAAAGCTGAAATAGCTGATGCGAATGTAGGCAAAGGCACCCGCCTTGACCACCGCCGCCGCATGCAGCAGCGCAGTGACAGGCGTAGGAGCAACGGCTGCTTTCGGCAGCCAGCTGTGAAAGGGCATGATGGCTGCCTTTACGCCAAAGCCAAGGGCGCAGCAAAGGAACAAAAACTGCATGAGTCCGGGCCTGCCGGAAAGCTCAGGCGGCAATATGCCGCCGGGCAGAAAGCTGCCGCCGGTAAAGTAAAGAAGCGGAATGGTTCCGATTAGGGCAAGTGCAGCGCCGCCAAAGGTATAGTACATGTACGTCGTCCCCGCGCGCTCCGACTCCGGCTTGCTGCCGTGTATGACCAGAGGCAGCGTAGCCAGGGAGAGGAGCTCGTAGAAGATGTACATGGTCAGAAGATTGCCGGCAAAGGCAACGCCCAGCGTAACGCCAAAGGAAATGGTATAGAGAGGAAAGAAGTGACGTTCGCCGCCTTCATGGCGCATGTATTCAAAGGCATAGAGGACCGCAAGCGGCCAGAGAAAGGCCGAAAGCGCAGCAAAGACGGCGCCTGCTCCGTCGAGATGAAAGGCAAGAGAAAGCGTGCCCGTAATCGGGAGAACCGTTTCGCTCCTGCCCTTGAGGTAAACAAGGGCATAGAATACGGAAACGGAGGTCAGGATTGTCACCAGCTCCGTTAAGATGCACCGGAGCACCCGGCGGTCCGGCAGCAGGAACATCAGGGTACCTGCCGCTATGGGGAAAAAGACAGCAAAACTGAGCATGTTGTCCCCCTTTTACAGGACAGCGGCAGCCACACGCATCGCAGCCGAGATGATGGGAGATGCGAAAATGCCGGTGAGAATCACCAGGGCAGCCAGGAGAATCATGGGAATGGTCATGTGTTTGCCCGCCTCGCAGCCCTCGGTGGTGTAGTCATAGTCATTGCCCGGGAAAAAGCCCGAGATGGTGATGGGCAGAAGATACGCGGCAGTCAGCAGCGCAGAGATGATCAGGATCACCGGGCCCAGAACAGACAGGACACCCATGTTGCTGATCAGAGAGCCCGTGGCCAGCTCCCACTTGCTCACAAAGCCGCTGGTAGGCGGAATGCCAATGAGGCCAAGGGCAGCAATGGTCCAGCACCAGGTGGTGATGGGCATCTGCTTGCCGATTCCCCTGAGTTCACTGACCCTTGTCTTGCCGGTCGCATGAATCATGGCACCGGCACAGAGGAAGAGACAGTCCTTGATCACCGAGTGCGCGACTACGTGAAGGGTTGCACCGGCAAAGGAATCCGGAATCAGGCAGGAAAGGCCGAAAAGCACATAGCTGACCTGAGAAACGGTGGAATAGGCAAGCCGCTTTTTGAGGATCGGCTCCTTGTACGCCAGCATGGAGCCCATAAAGACGGTGATCAGCGTCAGAATCATGAACGCATACTGCACCCAGGTGCCTGCAATCACGCCAGGGCCCACCAGGAAATAGATGACGCGCAGAATGGCCAGAACGCCCGCCTTCGTGATGACGCCGGAGAGCACGGCCGAAGCCGGCGCCGGGGCCACCGGATGTGCCGTCGGCAGCCAGCCATGGAGCGGGAACATACCGGCTTTGGTGCCAAAGCCCAGAATGACCATGAAGGTAATCGTGAGAAGCGCGCCGGAGGCAGTCGTGCCGGAAACGCCGCCCGGAACAAAGGTCACGGTTCCCAGAGTCTGATTAAAGAAGAAGATCCCAAGGAGACCCATCATGGCACCGAAAATGGAGTAAATGAGGTATTTTACGCCAGCCGCTGCCGCCTCGGGTGTGCGCTCGTGAACCACCATGGGCACCGAAAGCATGGTCATGAGCTCATAGAAGACGTAAAAGGTGATCATGGAGCCCGCATAGCACTGGCCAATGAGGGCAGAAAGCACACACAGATAGAACGCCTGATAGGAGCGCTCATGAGCATCCCCCTCCAAATACTCAAGTGCAAAGATGGACCCGAGCAGCCACATGGTCGCCATAAGCACCGAGAAAATGCAGCCGACGATGTCCAGATGGAGGAGAATTTGCAAAGATGGCGTCATCTGCAGCAGCATGATTCCCGCCCCATTTAAAAAACAGGCAAGGATGACCAGGCATAGTTCAAGGAGCAGGGATCCGACAACCATTTTCCCTCTAGCAGACGCTGACCTGGCCATAGGCGCAAACCAGACGAGTGCGCCGGCCACTGCCGGCCAGAGAAGAGCAATGATTAATAAGGCGTTCATAATTCCTCCTATGCAGGTACATTTGTGTTTGTTGATTTGCCGAGCACTTCTGTCAAGTACCTGCTACTGACAGAACCATCGCTTACGCGATGGGCATCTCTCCTATGCAGGTACATTTGTGTTTGCCCATTTGCCGAGCACTTCTGTCAGGTACCTGCTACTGACAGAAGTACCGCGTATTTGGTATGGCTCAGGCACAGCAAATTGTCGATTGAGATGGATCACGGGAACTGCATGAGCCCCGACTCGAGCAGCGGATAGAGGGTCCCCGAAAACAGGCCCAGGAAAAGATTCAGAAGGATAAAGCCAATGAGGCAGAAAATGGCCAGTTTGCCGGGCATATGCCTTTCCTCGTTCTCCGTCTTGATGTAGAGAGAGACCGTCGTTTTAAGGAAATAGGCGATATTGAGCAGCGTGGAAATGGCCAGCGCCACAAGGGTTACCAGCATATGAAGGCCGCCGGTCTCAACCGCCGCCTGTCCGATGCTCAATTTGGTCACAAACATGGAAAGGAGCGGCAGCCCCACCACATTGAGCGCCCCGATGCTGAAGGCAAAGGAGGCAAGCGGCGAGCGGTAAAAGGCACCTTTTGCCATATCCCTCCGGTGTGTGCCGCCTGAAGCTTCGTTAATCTCAGACGCCGAAATAAAGAGCATGGATTTGGTGGCAGAATGCGCCAGGAGATGCCAGAGTGCAGCGACAATACCCGCGGGCGTCCCCATGCCGATGGCCAGGAAGATGTATCCGATCTGGGCCACCGAGGAATAGGCAATCATCATGCGAAGGGTCTTTGCACGGATGGCATTCACCGATCCCATGATCATTCCGGCAGCGCCGAAAACAAAGAGCACATCCGGAACGCCCAGTTGGTCAATGACCGACAGTCCAATGACCCTCACGTAAATCTTGATCAGAAGGAAAATGTATCCTTTTGAAACGATGGACGAAAGGAGCGCAGCACCGGTAGGCGTCGAATTGGAATAGGCGCCCGGCAGCCATTTTTCAAAGGGATACATGGCGCTTTTCATGCCAAGGCCCACGGACATCATGGCCAGCGTCACATCAAGAGGAATCCGATACTCCCCATGTTCCGCAAGAGACAGGACCGACTCGTGAATCGGCGTCATGAGAAGATGCCCGGTGATGGTATAGAGGATCACGACGCCAAACAGAAAGAGACTTGAGCCCAGCAGGTTCATGATCATGTAACGAACACCGCCAACCAGGCCCGGGCCGTTCTGCCTGGCCATAACCAGACCCGCCGCTGCCAGCGTGCTGATTTCGATAAACACGAATGCAGTAAATAGATCGTTGGTATAGATGAGGGCCAGGAGCGAGAGCATGGTAAGGTCCACCATGACACAGAACAGATTGAATTTGGTGGGTTCAATCTGGCTGCGACTCCGGTCAAGGCCGCCCAGGAACGACAGAAGAATCACGGCCAGGAGAATCACGGCAGAAACGCACTCAAGGACGCCTGCCCGGATTTCATTTCCCCACGGAGCTGGAAAATGGCCCATCAGGTAGACATAGCTTTGGCCAGTGCGAATCGTAAAGGCCATCGTGCAGGCATTCAGGAGAAGGTTTAGCACGATCAGCAGGGTGGTCAGCACCGTCGCGGCGCGCCGGTGCAGGACCGACGTGATGACCGCAGCCATCAGGGTCAGAAGGATGGTCAGCGCCGGAAAGTTTTGAGCAACTGTCATCACACTTCCTCCTTCCCGGCCAGGCGCAGAATCTCATCCAGATTCAGCGTATGGTACTGATGGTACAGGCGAACCGCCAGCGCCATCATCAGGGCAGAGACGCTGACGGAGACTACGATTCCGGTCAGAACCAGACCTGCCGGAATCGGATTGATATAGGCCGCTGTGCTTTCGATTCCATCCACAATGATCGGTGCCTTATGTCCCGCAATATAGCCCTGGGATGCCAGGAACAGATAGATGGAGGAATCCATGATGTCCATTCCAATGATCTTCTTGACAAGATTCCGGTTGAACAGCAGTGTCGAAAACCCGATGCAGAACAGAATGACCGCTGCCGTCTCCTCATAATTAACAAACAGTTGACTCAGCATGTTACACCTCTCCCTTTCGGAATATCGCGTAAAGCACGTAAACCGTACATGCCACGATAAAGCCAACACAGATATTGAGTACCAGAATGAGGCCGCTTGACAGGATGGCACCGGGCGTGCCCAACGGAATCCCGCTTTCAAGTCCGTTTGCACCGGTATAGAAGGAATAGGCCTTGCATACCGCATAGGTCAAAAGGGCTGAGGCCACAATCCGCTGATATGTCTTATAGGTAAAGAACCGACGAATGTCCTGAAAGCCAAAGGCTGTCACATGCAGCACAAGGCCTGCCCCGATGATTGCTCCGCCGGAAAATCCGCCACCCGGAGACAGATGGCCGTTCAGAACCACATAGATGCCCAGTAAGACCGCAATCGGGGCCAGAATTCTGGCCGTATGCTGCAAAATGGCATCATTTTTTGGCTCATAGAAAGTATCCGCATAAGGCGTCCTCCGGATCTCCTCCGCCATTGTACTGTATTTCCCGCTCTCCGGATCCAGACGCAAAAGAAGCAGCACCACCATGACGGCTGAAAACAGCACGGTGGATTCGCCCAGGGTATCAAAGGCACGGTAGTCAAGGATCATGCCGGTCACGATATTGACTGCACCGGTTTCCTCAAGACCCGATTCAATATACCGCCGTGACACTTCATTCTGTATTGGATGCGTCTCACTCCCAAAGCTCGGGAGCATCGTGACGGTATAAAGCAGCAGTGAGATCATGGAAATGCAGACAAGGGCACAAAGGACCCCATATATGCCCCGTCCGACGCGTGGCGTCACATCCTCGTTGATGTGCTTAAGGTTTTCTACCACCTGCTGCCGCTCTGCCTCATCCTCCTCCCGTCTCCGGCGACGCCATTCCCGTTCCTCCTCTGATTCCCGTTTCGGAAGGCGGGTCTCCGCCTCAATCATTTCCCTGTCAAGGAGGTCCGTATCATTTTCAAGCCAGGCGTTTACCCGCTTTAAAAAGGACAGTTTCTCGCTCATTTTTTGGCACCCCCGTCCTTTTTCTTTGCCTCATTCCGTGCGTCTATGGCATGGATTTTCTTGAGGGTCAGGAAATACAGAAGGCTCGTAATGGCCGTTCCCACCGCTGCCTCGGTAATGGCCAGATCCGGCGATTCAAGGAAAATCCAGACGATGCACATCACGACTGAGAAGGACATATAGATGATGACACTGGTAAGAAGATCCCGGGTCAGGGAAACCGCAATCGCGCATCCGATCAGGAACAGAAGCAAAAGCTGTGTTACGCCTGTCATGCCTTTCCCTCCTCTGTATCCTCAGGTTCTGCTGTTTCTGCTATTTCTGAAACAGTCTCCGTATCCTCCGGCCCGGCTGTTTCCGGTGTTTCTGAAACAGCCGCCTCTTCCGCTGGTTCCGCGTTTGCCTCTGGCCCCGTATACGAGTGACAGGTCATGTACTTCTCCCGCTCCCCATTGGTCTCCACCTCAAGCCGGCAAAGCAGATGACTGGCCACCGGTGCGCTGATCCAGAAAAAGACCACGACCAGCAGCAGCTTAAGGGCAGAGGCCCAGTCCGGTGCGCTGATGGCCAGTCCGATCATGCACAGTGCAATTCCCAGCGTGTCATTGATTGCCGCCGCATGCATGCGGTTGGCGGCATAACGAAACCGAAAGACCCCGATCACACCGATGATGCAGGAAATAAGGCCGGCAGTCATAAATATTGCCGTCAAAAGAAACCGTACCGTTTCCATTATTTTCCTCCCTGCTCACGCTCGGCATGTTTCCGTTCCCGGTAAACGCCCGTATATACCTTGCAAAGGACCACAACCGCCAGGAAGCTTAAAATCGCATAGATCATCCCAATATCCGCCAGATACCCCTCACCGAGGAAGACCGTAAGCGTCCCGATCATGATGATTCCAAGTGTGCCGATCATATTGACCGCCATAATCCGATCCGAGATTCGGGGACCGAGGATACAGCGAATCAGCACCATTGCGGATAAAATGGTCAGGACAATCATAGAGCCTGTACAAAAATACCGATACGCTATCTCCATGTTATCCCTCCTCTCCGCTTTCCATGGGCTCAGCCGATGTCCCCTGTTCCTCCGCTGCGTCCGGGCAATCCTCTACAGGCATTCCAGCTTCCATCTCACGTTCCGCTTTCTCCGGATCTGCATCTTCCTCTGAAGCCGGAACATCCGCATCCATTGATTCATTTACGGGCGTTTCCTGGGATTCCGCCTCCTGCTTTTCCGCTTCCTGTGCTTCCCGCTGCGCTGTCTTTTCCTCCATCTGCCTGAGGGCAGATTCAAACGGCGTTTCCTCTATCCCCTCCATCTGCTCACGGTCAAGGCAATGGACCGTAAACCGATTTTCTGAAAGGTCGCAGGTAATCGTCCCCGGCGTCAGAGTAATGGAATCCGCAAGCGCAACGCGGTGTCCCTCGTCCTCAAGAGAAGAGGTGAATGTGACCAGCTGTGGCTCCGGCTCAAAGCCCGGCGTCAGGATCATACGCATCACCGTGAGATTGGCGCGCACAATTTCAAGCACCAGCATGGCGCCGTATGAAATGGCACTGCCGAGACCGCGCATCAGGCGCAGATCCTTTTTAAGGCTGTATCCGAGAAACCGACAGCAAAACAGCGTCAGAAGCGCAGCAAAGGCGAGGCCAAAAAGCGCTACCTCCAGCGTCAATTTCCCGTTAAAAATCACAAACAGCAGAAAGTAAGCGATAAACATCTTTCGTTTCCGGCATTCCTCAGGCGATGCCGCACTCCTCTTTCAGTTTCTGTTGATACCGATCCCGAATGCGGCCAAATGTCCCTTCGTCCCGCATTCCAACAGGCACCCCGTCAATTTCTTTAACCCGGCTGGTCAGCGCGCTGGAGCTGGAGAAGAAGACCTCATCCGCAGCCATCAGCTCCTCAAGGGTGAAGGGTTCCTCAATGACCGGGATATCCAGCTCCTTGCAGATCTCAAGAATGTGCTTTCTTGCGATGCCGGGGAGAATCAGGTCATCACACGGCGCAGTTTTGAGTTTCCCGTCACGGATGATGTGCACATTGGAATGTGCGCATTCGGTAACCCGGTCTCCTCGATGGAAAATTGCCTCGTCACATCCGGCTTTGGCCGCCGCCTCACTGGCCAGAACGGAGGGCAGGAGATCAATGGTCTTGATGTTGCAGAAATAGAACCTGCGATCCTCAACCGTAATGCACTTGTAAGCGCCATAGGGATCCCGCATCTTAACCGGTTTCACAAAGGCCCAGAGGCTCGGCTTTGTTTCTGCGCCGATGAATGCATGATTGCGCATGCCAACGCCCCTTGTCACCTGCCAGTACAGCATACAACAGTCCCCGTCTACCTGGTCAACCAGCCCCTGCAGGATGCGTTTCATCTCCGTCTTTTCCATCGGGATCGTAATATCAATGAGGCCTGCACTGCGGTAGATCCGATCAATATGATCATCAAAATGCATGGGCACATGATTCACCACACACGTTGCATCATACACACCATCACCAAAATAGCATCCGCGATCATTCATCGGGACCTGCATTTCCTCAATCGGGCCGGTTACACCATTATAATATCCAATATTTTTCATTGTGGGGAATCCTCCTTCAGCTTTTGCTGCATGCTTTCTTTGCTTATGAACCTTAACTGCTTTCCGTTTTTCGGCACAATGTCCGATTGTTTCATGACGTGGATTTTAAGCCCAATCACCTGCAATGTCAATTCTTTTGAGAAAATAAAAAAAACCACTCTTAAAGAGTGGTTGTCACCGTTATGGTGTGTGGAGGCGTCATCCAGATTCGAACTGGAGAATGAAGCTTTTGCAGAGCTTTGCCTTACCACTTGGCCATGACGCCGTTGGAGCGGTAGACGAGATTCGGACTCGCGACATCCACCTTGGCAAGGTGGCACTCTACCAGCTGAGCTACTACCGCAAATGGTGCCTAGGGGCGGAATCGAACCACCGACACGGAGATTTTCAGTCTCCTGCTCTACCGACTGAGCTACCTAGGCATTGGCGACGCGGAAGGGGCTCGAACCCTCGACCTCCAGCGTGACAGGCTGGCATTCTAACCAACTGAACTACCGCGCCATTCTGGTGGGAACAACAGGGCTCGAACCTGTGACCCTCTGCTTGTAAGGCAGATGCTCTCCCAGCTGAGCTATGCTCCCAGACATGCAATGTACGCCTTTTGTGGCGACGGATGATATGATACACGAGATTCGTTCATTTGTCAACAACTTTTTTTCAAAGCAATCAAGTATAAATATGGCGTCATTTTTTATTAATTTTGCACAAAAAGAAAAAAGGGCAGCAGCGCTGCCCCTGATTATTCAATTGTACTTTATGTCAAACCGGATCAGTCAAGCCCTGCAGCATACAGATCCTCATCCGTGTCATCCAGGCTCTGCGATTCCTCTGCAAGCGCCATTTCACCCATGGCCGTCTCACTGTCATCAGCATACGCCTCACTGTTACCGAGCGCTGCCTCCTCTGCCTGTCCGGCATTTGAGTTGTCAAAGATTATGCTGCTTGCGGCAACCTGCACGTTCTCTCCGGAATTCACCTCACTGTGTGACTTAGAGTATGCCAGCCATTCCTGCAGGCCGATCATTGTCAGATCGAGAACCAGTGCGATGATCAGTACCGTAAGCAGCACCCGCACTCCTGTGTTCATCGGCAATCACTCCTCTCACCACGACAAGGTTTCTTTACACCCTGTCATTTCATTATCTCAGTTTTTGAGGCCAGTTCGTCCGCTCTGCGCGAACAGGAAATCCTTTATTCAAGCTCAATGAGACCACATCCGCCGTCTTTCCGGCGATAGACTGTCGCGATCTTCCCGGACTCAGCGTTGCTGAACATAAAGAAGGAATGTCCGAGCATGTCCATCTCAAGGATGGCATCCTCAACACGCATTGGCTTTGCCGCATAGCGTTTTACGCGGACAACGGTCTCCTCCTCTTCCTCCGGCTCCGGAACCGTTGCCTCTTCATTAAGCTCCGGTTTCTTTCTAAGGTCACGGCCCAGTTTTGTGCGCAGCTTCTTCATCTGGCGTTCAAGGACGTCAATGCCCTTGTCCAGTGCCGGAAGAGAAATCTCGCGTTCCTGGTTCTCGGTGCGAAGGGTATGTCCAATGTAAGGCATTGTCATCTCGACTTTGAACATGTTTTTCTGTTCCTGAATGCGGACGGTGATTACCGTCGCATCGGGCGCTTCCTCTTTAAAGTAAGCGTCAAGTCTCTGATGCGTGCGGCGCTCCATTGTTTCAAGCACCGATGCGGGTACATGAGCAGCTTTCGTGTTAAACCGTACGATCATAATACCGGCCTCCTTTTACTTGGCATCGGGTGAGTATGTCTTACTCACCTTCTGTGTGACAAATTGTACTGATTTTGTCCCCTTTCATCAAGCAAACTCGTATGTTTTTTGTAAAAAATTAACAAACGTTCGCCCTGCGGATTAACCGTAAATAGACAGGAATCATATCCGGTTCTGTGCACATCCGCTCAATATCTGCAATCTCAATCCAGCGCACATCCCGGTTTTCCTCGGGGCAGATCCTGAGAGGCCATGTTTCCTCTGCCTCAAACAGATAGGAGACATTGAGGTGGAGATGCGTTCCCACCATCCTGCCCCGTTTCATGTGGGCATGCACAGGCAGGATTTCCATGGACGCCACTCCCTCTCCGATGCGGGTAAGTGCCCCTATTCCCGTTTCCTCTGCTGCTTCCCGTCTTGCCACGCGTTCAAAATCCGGATCGCCATCACAGTGACCGCCGGTCCATGCCCAGCTTTTGTAAATGTTGTGCCACACAAACAGTGTCTTCGTCCGATCCCGATTCAAAATGATTGAGGATGCCGTCAGATGCGCATACAGACAGGTCCGTAACAGCAGATTGTCTCCTTCCTTTTCCGCAAGATTCAGGATCATTTCCTGCTCGGCCTTTTCCCGCTCATCTCCCGCCGGAAATTTGCTCAGCACGTTCAGGTAGGAATTCATAATGTTCGTGTTTTCTCCTTCCCACATTCCAGGTACAGAAAGAATCATCCGCCAAATGGCGGATGACTCATTTACCAGCGACTGGTTCCGCCGCCTCCGGCGCCTCCACCAGAGAAGCCGCCCCCGCCGCCGCTGCTGCTTGATGAAGAGGATGCCCGGCTTGCTCGCGCACGGCTCACGGTACGCACAATCGACTGATCGAACATCATGTCAAGGAAACGATAATCCCACGTTCCATAATACCCAGAGTACCAGTATGGCGGCTCCATTCTGAGATGAGCAAAGTGATGGGCCCAAATCGTCGAAAGGCCAAAGGCCATTGCATAAGGCAGGATATCATAATAGTATTCCGGATTTTCCGAAACCATCATGTCAATTCGATCTCTTTCCGCCGTTTCAATAAAATTACGGAATCCTGCAACCCGGCCATAGATGCTCTTTTTGTACTCTGTTGGCTGAATCATGCGACCGCAGAGAATGCACACACAAGACGCCAGAAAGAAGGCTGCCCACATCAGGAAAGCAGGCATGGCGCAATCCTCACCGACGCACGCCAGCATAATGCCAAACGCAAGCACAAGCAGAATGGCAGTCACCACTGCAAAAATACCGGTTGAAAGTCCATGCACTCCGCGATAGATAGAAAGGCCTCCAATGATAAGAAGAAAGAAACAGGCATATAAAGCGAAAATCCCGTTGTGAAAAAGGGTTACCGCACTGCTGAGCGTTATCAGGAGTCCGAAGCCAAGCAGGGTTATGAGTAACAGCTGCATTGCCTGTCCCACGCCAATCGTCAGTGCGCGATCCCCATTAAACAGGCTGTTGAGTGAACGTTTGGCATTGTCAATAGATTGAACAAATTCCCCGCCAAGATCACGGTTTGAGTAAACTTCATCCTCCTTACCAAAAAGTCCGGAAAAGAGTATTTTTTCGTACTCGTTCGCCGACCAGTCAAGGTCTTTCTCCTTGTGAAGAATCATGGAGATGATGTCCCGGTTTTTGTGTCTTTCATCCATCTCTCGGCGTTCCTCTATCGTCAGGTATCCCTTTCCTGCCCAATAAGGAATCATCGAAAGCATGATTCGGTCATTAACCGAACCGTTCAAAATCTTTCCAGCCTCCGCGCTTGTGATATCATCCGGCGGATAGAATTCCACGGTCTCGATCAATTTTTCCCTGTGTGTCTTCGAGGCCATAAGCAGCCCTTTTATTCCGATCAGAAGCGTCGCAATCCATGCGATATAGGCAGGAATCGAGTTCGCTTTTTTTGCTCCCTCAAAATATGTTCCGGGAATGATGGCAAACAGCGTCACCGCCTCGCGAGATCTGAATCCATCCCCTGTGCCCTCAACGTGCTGCTCATCTACCGTGAACTGCACATCCTTGCTGTTCTGGATGGAGCCATACCGTCCGCTGTAAATTCTGAAATTCTCCACCGCCTCAGGAGGAAGCGGCTTTTCAAAGTCTACCCGGAACGAAAGATGCTCAACATTTGTTGTCATCTCTGCGCCCAAAACCGAGTAGAAAATGAAATCAACATCCTTAAGGCGGTCATCCGGAATAACAACCCGATAGGAAATCCTGTAGGTCTTCTCTCCAGTTACCAGGACATTCTCGTCTCCGATCCTGATATCCGTATAATTATCACTGTGGGAAACAGAATACGGAGCATCTACGTCGATGTCCTCAATACTCAGGTGATACTGGTTTTCACCTTCTCCGCCCATCGCCGTCACGTTTACCGTCATCATTTCCGGAAGGCTGCGTATAATTCCATGACTTCTCTCTCTGAAATTCGCCGTAATTGTTTCGGTAACCTCCATGACATTGTTCACACGGAGTGTTCCGACAAAGTCGTAATTTGTTACAACATATCCATCATCTGCCAGTGCAAGGCCAGTGAGAAGCATCAGGAAGAGGAAAACGGTTAAGAGCCTTTTCATCAGAATTCCACCTTTACATTTGTGCGGCTTTGTTCATCTGTCGAGAACATGCTCTGCGGTGCAAAATGGAAAATTCCCGCAAACACATTGCCCGGGAATGTCATGCAGGCATCATTGAACGCCTTCACACAGCCATTGTAATATTTTCTTGAATTTGCAATGTCCGTTTCCACTTTTCCCAGCTGGTTCTGCAGATTAATGAAGTTCTCATTGGACCGCAGCTCCGGATAGGACTCCGCAAGTGCAAATACCTGCCGCAGTGCTCCGGAAAGGCGATTTTCCTGTTCCAGCTGCTCGGTTCTGTTCCCGGCATTACGTGCTGTAATGACGCTTTCGAGCGTTTCCGCTTCATGCTTGGCATATCCCTTAACTGTATTGACCAGATTCGGGACCAGATCCGCCCGCTGCTTAAGATAGACATCCATCGTGGAAAACGCTTCATCACATTTGTTCCTGCTGGTCACAAGGCCGTTATACATCGACACGGCAAACACAGCAACCGCCACAAGAATGAGCAAAATAATCCAAATCATGTTTTGTCGATTTCCCCGGAGCTCTGCTCCGGACCCTCTCAATATCCGATTCTTCCTTCGTTGGTCTCCCGTCTGGGAAAGCCATCTGGTTCATTATACGAACAAGTCCGTTGCTTGTCCATTCCTTTTTTCACATTTCGCGAAGTCTGGCTGTCCTTTGCTTTCAAGCATTCGCTGCTACACTCAGAAGGGCGTTCCCGCCCATTCTCAGCCAAAACACCTCATCGGCATGAACCCCTTCTCCCTGATACAGAACTGGCGCGGCCCGAAGGCTGCGCCAGAATGTATTGTGTTTGACTGATCCGCACTGATTTATGCGTAATGGGGCAGATCCTTTTCAAGGCGGAACCGGTGCCCGGTGATCAGCGCAATTACAGCGATCAACGCCGTCGCCTGAAAGGCAAAAAGTGCCACAAGAATGACAGCCAGCAGGGGTAGATCCGCCACAAGCTCCGAGGGTGAGGTAATCACAACCCGGTAGATCATGATCTTATCCAATGCATTCTTGATATTCTGTGCAATCTGATCTCCATTCATTGCTTTCCCTCCTTAACCCTTTTCAAATTTTATATCCATTCCAAGACCGACGACAGCCAGTGCACCTACTACAACCACAGCGATTCTATGTTTCGTCAGTGCCACCAGTAGCACCAGTGCCCACACTGGGATCTTTGCCATTGTCCGGCCAGGAGAAGTAATCACAACACGGCTTTTAAAAGCGAGGCTCAGATACTTCTTAATGACATCCATATGCAGCTCCAATCAGGGCGTTATGCCTCTCCTCTTACAATGATCATCTTTCCGTTTACAGAATCAAAGTGTACACTCGCTTCGCATGTTCCGAACCGATTTGTGCCAAAGTCATTTATCAGCTTTCCGCCAATTCCATTGCTCTCAGCAACAAAACCGTGAATATCATACGGAAGCGCTACCCTGGCCGTCCCGGACACGGTGCTGACATGCACTTTCTCCACTTTTTCTCTGCAGTCCATGTTGACTTTACCGGAAACGCTGTCCACATCATATTCATCAAAGACACCGAATACCAGGATGCTTCCGGAAACGGTATTCAGGTTTGCCCTGCTGGCGTTTCCCTTTACAATCTGATCACCGGATACCGTTGTCACACTGATCAGCTCCGCGTTTCCCTCCACCGTTATCCTTCCGGAAACAGAGTTTGCAAGCACAGTTCCCACCGGCATTGCATAAACGTCGATCTTCCCGGAGGTCGTATTCACATTTACCTTTTCCGTAAGGACCTCCGTGATCTCTACATCACCGGAGGTTGTGGAAATCTTCACGGATTCCAGCTGGTTCTCCGGCACCAGCACCGTCACCTTTCCGCCTTCCTTCTGGAATACGGAGAAGAAGGTTTTGAAAACATCCGGGTTCTTTCTGCGAATCCGCAGCGTGCCGTTTGTCACCTCGACATCCGGTTTGCTGCTATTGTTTTTTCCCGCTTCCCAGATAACCTCAACAAAATCACTGTGATCTGAGGCTTTGACAGCAACATCATCCGCATCCAGGGCAAAATCGAGTTCGTGAACGTTTCCAGCTTCAAACCGATCTACGACGACCACATCCTCAGCATCGTCGATATCAATCCCTTCCGCCTTCTGAACGTCCTCCGCGTCCTTCAGGATTTTTTCAACCTCGCCCTCAAGATCGTCGGCTTCACCCGCATCCTCAAAGAGGTCTGCATCCATATCCTCCTGTGCTGCCTCCGTCTTTTCCTGCGCTTCTCTTTCCGCCTTTTCCTTGGCTTCCTTTTCCTGGAGTGCTGCAGCCTGCATCTCCATTTCGTATGCTTTGCGTCTCAGATCTCTCGCTGCTTCCTGCTCATCTGCCTCCTGGCAGATTTCTGCCTGAATACGAATTTCCTTTGCTCTTGCCAGCAGTTCATCTGCTGTCAGTTCCTTTTTGGTGGACTCCTGAATGGTTTTGGCAAGCTTTTCAATGGTTTCACCAGCAACGCGACCGACTTCCTCGGCTCCTTTTCCAACAGCCTTTCCAAAGCCGCTGAACACCTTGCCCGTAGCCTCGTCCGCCTGCTGCAGAACCTTGCTCATTTCAGGGAACAGCCGTTTCCCGAAATCACCAATGGCATCAAACGCCTTTCCGACAGCTTCGCCAAAGTCATCTGTTCCGGGCTTATCCTCAGGTTCCGTCTTAGGCGCTTCTTCATTCATTTCAATCAGCGTCGACCGAACATCCTCAAGGGATGCAGCCACCTCAGCAAATGCCTCCTCTTCGGTTTTTCCCTCGGCAATTGCATCCTCATAACGTGCACCGGCATTGGCCAGAAGCTCATCCCTCAATGCCAGATTTTCTGCAGTCATCTTCATATCCGAGAAGATTTCATCAATCATATTACGAATTCTCTTGTTCATGTTTAAACCTCCCTGCTCAAAATTCTTTCAAGCAATGATGCATACCTCTTCCAATCCTCGAGGTTATCTTTAAGCGTTTCTCTTCCTTTTTCAGTAAGACGATAATATCTGCGTCTGGCCCCTGCCTGCTCATCTCCCCAATAGGATTCGATAAGGCCTGTATTCTCAAGACGACGGAAGGTTGTATACAGCGTCCCTTCCTTTAATTCTAATACTCCTCCAGAGATATCTGCTACGCTTTTGCTGATCTGATATCCATAATTATCCTTCTCTCTCAGCTGTGCGAGAATAATCGTATCAGTATATCCGCGAAGGATATCGGATGCATTCAACATTCGATCACCTCCTGTGCGATATAGTATAATCATATATACCTCGCCTGTCAATATACTATTTATAAAAATTTACATCGTACCAATAAATATTTCGCAACGCAGCGTTTTGGAATCTCTGTCATCAACCTCCCTCTGCGTTTTCCCGCCTCAGAGTTTTTGTCGGCCCTCCAGAAAGCCATATACGGCCCATCCTTCAGTGGTGAACGCTTTTGCTCCATCCAGCCTCCGCCATCTCAATCCCTGCCTGAAGAACCGCGCTACACGCAGCACAGACTTCTGCGCATACAAAAAAGAGCCGGTTTCCCGACTCGTTCCTGCCTTTATGATCCCTGATCTGCAGAGCTCATTGTTTTCCCGTCACCAGCTTCAATCGGTACCTCATCTACTGAGATCCCCCTGTGTTCCACCGGCGTTGAAAAGACAATCTGCGTTCTTGTTTTTCCAAAACGCTGTAGTTGATTGATAAATTGATCCAGTTCCTGGGTTGTATGAAAATACACGGTAAGCAGCATGGAATAATCTCCCGTAATGCAATTGCATTCCACCACATTCGGCACGCTTTCAACATACGGATAAAACACCGGCTTTTGCACAGGATCTATATCTACATTTATAAACGCTTTGATCTGCATATTCAGTTTCTCAGCAGACAGATGCGCATGATATCCTTCGATTAATCCGCTGCTTTCCATATGTTCAATTCGTGAACTGACCGCTGGTGAAGAAAGAAACACTTCCTCAGCGATCGTCTTGACCGGCATACGCGCGTTTTTCTTAAGCAGCTCAAGAATTTTCCTGTCGATATGATCCATATGCTCACCTTTAATGAATGATTTCTTTTGAAATCATATCATATGGAACAGCCTGAACTCAATATCATCTGGCTATTTCCTCTTCCTTTTTCCACAGCCTCCTTCATTCGAAAGGTGAGGGATAGCCACTCATTCTGCTTCGTTTTTATTCCATCCAATGCGAATTCTCTTTCAGAATGCACTTCCTTCAAAGCAGGAAGTCTCGCTCAATCAGCAATTATGAAATTCGCTTATATTTTGATTTAAATTTTTAACCATATTATTTAATATATGACATATCCTATATGCATATATCATAATTATTAGAAAAAATTTTATATGTTGACAAATATAATCACTTGCGTTATAATTCTCCTGTTCATCGGGACACGCACCCATAGCTCAGCTGGATAGAGCGTTTGACTACGAATCAAAAGGCCACAGGTTCGAATCCTGTTGGGTGCACCAAAGAGCATTTGTTAATGAATTTTAACAAATGCTTTTTTTGTACATCACTCACAGAAAAACATAAAGTCAACTATACGTCAAAGTAAGCCTGAAGTCAGTAAAGGTATATGAATCCCGTAATATTAAATTTTCTGCTTGTTTGTATAGAGCATATAGTGTATACTGATATCAAGCTATGAGGTTAGTAAACGATACCGCTTTATGGTAGAGTAGGAGTATAAGTTACTCAGAATTATTCCTACGCAGTAATAGCAGGGTTTTCATCAGGGTTGCATAGGAATATTCAAGCAAGTAGTTGATAATATAAGCAACGAAAGGAGTAATAGGAATATGGCAGGATTAGCAATGTCTCGTGGTTCATTACCCGTTATGAGATTCAAAAGCAAAGAAGATCGGATAAGATTTTTCGAAGAGGCAAAACCGACAGAAGCAGAAAAGGAACTGCAAAGAAAAGCATGGGAGCTATTTAACAAAGATGAAACGCATAGTCGAGAAATTCGAACCAAGCGTTAAAAGTCTACTGCAAACTGATACTTCCGAACTAGTTGGTTTTACAGCAGGAGAAAATTTTAGCAGTTTTGATGAATATCTTATATCAGACAATCCTGGGAATGCTCGATTTGATTCATCAACAGGAACAGGTTCGACGCACGTAATATTTGATGAATCTAACAATCATAAAGTAGTCGCATATTTTACTCTTGCAGGTGGCGTAATACCATACGATGATGGAAATATGGAAGATACTGCTATTTCAAATTATCCGTATGTTACTGCCGTAGAATTAAAGATGTTTGCTGTTTCAAAAGAGTATCAAGATTGTTTCATGAAAAACGATGATACCGGAATCCCAATAGCTGCTTGGTGCCTGCAATATATTTTGGCATATCTTGACTACTTATCGCATAATGTAATTGGTTTTCAAGTGGTTTACTTGCACTCAGTACCAACTGCAGAAATGTTCTATCGGCAAAATGGTTTTCAGGACGTAACCGATAAAGTAAGTATGTTGTTCTCAGTAGATGAAGATTTAAAAGTAATGTACAAAGATATTAATAGTAATTTATTAAGCACTATAGGTTAAACATGTCAAAGATTTTATAGCACAGCTGTTAAGATATGTTATCATGATGACAGATTGCTATATATTTAGGTCATGTTTTGAACTTCCATCCGACTACGAATCAAAAGGCCACAGTTTCGAATTCTGTTGGATGCACCATCGTCAGAGAAGCCAAACAAGCTTCTTTGGCGTTTTTGTTTATATGGTTGAAACAAAAATCGTTCGGATTTGACAATGTTTCCGGCTTGTCTGAACAATCTCAATTCACATTTGAAAAGGAAAAGTTGACTCAAAAGTTGACCCATTTCAATGCAAGATCAATATTGACAGTTGTAATTGCGTCGTTCATGTCTGAACGCTCTCCGGATAATAAATCGCGCACAAATCAATGAGATCAAGAAGCAGGTCATATTGTCTTCTTGCAATATCACTCATTTCATGATCATATGGAGCATTTTGAGGATAAACGACTGTGGCTGGTTTTTTTGCTGATGAATGATAAACAATCAATTCTTCTCCCGTCATATTCAGTAGTGTCAGTGCTTTTTGAAGATGTTTAACAAAGGAACTTTTGTTATCGATACTCCCGTTAAGTAATTCATCCAAAGTTAGGCTCGAAATGTCCGAATGTCTTGCAAAGGATATCTTTGTATATCCCCTGTCCCTTATACAATCTTTCAGTTTTGCCCCGACAAGGCTCCTTTGTTCAAATAAATCATCGAATTTCACTCGATCGCCTCCGGTTGCATAGTTTTCCAACATATTATACACCAGAAAACACCAAGACAATACTTCTACGGAAATTGGTTTTACATTTTACTCTATGCATTTCAGGCTTTCCTACTTTGATATCTATCCTGTCCATTTCTCAACAGAAAATTCTCTGTGTTAGGCACGCCAGATGCACGACGTAAGCCAGAACATTGTCCGAATTAAATGTGCATCTCCATTGAAGCTGAAACCAGCAACGCCCACCGTTTGAAAAGACAGTGGGCTTTGCTGGTTTCATGCTTTTGCAACAGCTTCTTTCATGCTGCGGACAAAGGAACCGATATAAGCCGGTGCCTCACGTCCATACTGCTCAAGCAATTTGATGATTGACGAGCCGACAATCGCTCCATCGGATATGGCGGCCATTTTTGCCGCCTGTTCCGGTGTCGATATGCCAAACCCGATTGCGCAGGGAACATCCGTGTTTTCGCGCACTACGCGGACAATTGAGGCAAGATCTGTCGTGATTTCGCTCCTGGTTCCGGTAACACCAAGACTTGAGACGATGTAGAGAAACCCCTCCGCTTCCTTTGCAATCATGGAAATGCGCTGAGCGGATGTGGGGGCGACAAACGAGATAAGGCTGACATCATACTTATGGCACAGAGGCAGAAACTCTTCCTTTTCCTCATAAGGAAGATCCGGCAGGATGAGTCCGTCAATGCCAATATCCCGGCATTTCGAGATAAAGGTTTCAGCGCCATAGGAATAGACCACATTGGCATATGTCATAAAGACCATGGGGATACTCACATCTTCACGCAGCTTTTCAACAAACGCAAAGATTTTATCCGTGGTAATTCCACCGCTCAGTGCCCGCAGATTAGCCCCCTGAATCACAGGTCCCTCTGCTGTGGGATCCGAGAAGGGAATGCCCAGCTCAATCAGGTCGGCGCCGTTTTCCGCTGCGGCCCGGACCGCAGATGCCGTGGTCTCAAGATCCGGATCGCCGCAGGTAATGAACGGAATAAACGCTTTGCCACCGGCAAAGGCTGATTGGATCCTATTCATGCAGATCCTCCCCTCTGTATCGTGCAATCGCTGCACAGTCCTTATCGCCCCGCCCGGAAACAGTGATCACAATTATCCGATCCCGTCCCATATCGGGGGCCAGCTGCATGGCATAGGCAACCGCATGTGCGGACTCGATCGCCGGAATAATCCCCTCTGTCTTAGCCAGATACTCAAAAGCCGTTACAGCTTGCTCATCAGTAACCGGAACATACTCCGCCCGGCCAATGTCATGCAGATAGGCATGCTCCGGGCCGACGCCCGGATAGTCAAGGCCGGCAGAGATGGAATAAACCGGAGCGATCTGTCCATACTGATCCTGACAGAAATAGGATTTCATGCCGTGGAAAATGCCAAGGCGTCCGGTAGCAATGGTTGCCGCAGTTTCATAGGTATCTACACCGCGTCCGGCTGCCTCACAGCCAATCAGGCGCACATCTGGATCATTGATGAAATGATAGAACGACCCTATGGCATTGGAGCCGCCGCCAACGCAGGCGATGATGGCATCCGGCAATCGTCCTTCTTTCTCCAGCATCTGTGCACGGATTTCCTTTGAAATGACCGCCTGAAAGTCCCGCACGATGGTAGGAAAGGGATGTGGACCCATGACTGAACCAAGACAATAGTGCGTGTCGCTGATGCGGGATGTCCATTCGCGCATCGCCTCGGAAACCGCATCCTTGAGCGTTGCTGTGCCGGTTTTAACCGGAATCACCTCAGCACCGAGGAGCCGCATCCGATAAACATTGAGTGCCTGCCGGATCGTGTCCTCCTCCCCCATGAAGACCACACACTCCATCCCAAACAGTGCTGCAGCGGTAGCCGTGGCAACACCATGCTGTCCAGCGCCTGTTTCGGCGATCAGGCGAGTCTTGCCCATCTTTTTCGCCAGAAGTGCCTGACCAAGAACATTGTTGATCTTGTGTGCACCGGTATGATTGAGATCCTCGCGCTTCAGGTAGATTTTTGCGCCTCCCAGATCTTCCGTCATCTTTTTTGCATAATATAGACGGGATGGCCGAGAAGCATATTCATTCAGCAGTTCATTGAGTTCACGCTCGAAATCCGGATCATTCCGGTAATGCTCATAGGCAGCCTCGAGTTCTATTACGGCATTCATCAGCGTTTCCGGGATATATTGCCCGCCATGGACGCCAAATCGTCCTCTGCTCATATTCTTCCTCCTCCGCAGGTACATTGGGATTCGTTAATATGTCAAGTACCTGCTTTTTGCAAACCACCGCTTACGCGATGGACATGGTTATTCCATTGACTGGCCCCGGTCTGCATGTGCCGCCCGGACAGCCGCCCGTATTTTTGCTGCGTCCTTGATCCGATCTGTTTCCACTCCG
This sequence comes from Clostridia bacterium, assembly GCA_017476605.1. Taxonomy (GTDB): domain Bacteria; phylum Bacillota; class Clostridia; order Christensenellales; family Aristaeellaceae; genus Ventricola. The sequence goes on along the minus strand of JAFUZM010000209.1, from coordinate 910 downwards.
GAGGAGACATCCAGGACCGCTGGCGACAGCCTTGATATCGCCTCCGGAATGTTTTCCGGTGTAAGCCCACCTGCCAGAATATATGGTCTCTGGACATGCGCCGTCATGGACCAGTCAAAGGTTTTGCCGGACCCATATCCGCTGTCAAGGAGCACCATATCGGCCATACACCGTTCAACAGGCTCAAGCTCCTCCTCAGAACGAACCCGAAATGCCTTCCAGATTTCGCAGTTTGTCCGTGATCGGAGATCGCGGATATAGGTCTCGTCTTCATGACCGTGCAGTTGAATGATGTCAAGCCCGATCCTATCCGCCATGTCAACAACTGTCCCCAGTGGCTGATCCACAAATACCCCGACCGTCTGAATGCCAGGCAGTCGTCGGCTGGCAAGATACCCGGCCGTGTCTGCATCTACATTTCGATGTGACTTCGGAAAATTCAGAATGAACCCGATATAATCCGGCTGTGCCTGGTTTACTGCCTCGATATCAGCGGGGCGAAATAAGCCACAGATTTTTATTTTTGTCATATTGACGCTCTCCTCATCGCTTCAAGCATTGCCCTGCGGTCCGGTGCCCGCATCAGAGCCTCCCCGATTAAAACAGCATCCGCGCCAATCTTCTTTAAAACGCCTGCATCCTCCGGTGTCCTGACGCCACTTTCCGAGACATACAAGCAGTTCTCGGGAATGCATTCCCTGAGGCGAAGCGCGTTGCCAAAGTCGACGGTAAAATCCTTGAGGTTTCGGTTATTGACTCCGATCATCCTGGCATCAGCTTTGGCTGCTGCATGAATCTCTGCCTCATCATGCGCCTCGACCAGTGCCGCCAGCCCGATGGTCTGACAGATACCAAGAAATTCCGAAAGCTGTTCCGGCGAGAGGAGTGCACAGATGAGGAGGACACAGTT
>JAFUZM010000208.1 GCA_017476605.1 Clostridia bacterium | reverse complement strand
GGAATAAGCGCCACGCCTTTCCTTCCTCGTCCAGATAATAGGTCGCACCCTTCTTCGTAGAGAAAAGCTGAAGCGCTTCCCTGGACGGATCGCCATGTTCGCGCCGGATCACCTCACGCAGATGATGCGTCACACGCATGATGTTCATTTGCACCTGATCCGGATGCAGAAAAATGTTCGAATTCAGTCTTTGCAGCAGATAGTCCCAGATTCCATCTTCCATCTGTACCCGATAGGTATCATTGATGTGCCCGTCTCCGTAGGGTTCAATGCTTGTAACGACCCCGGGGACGGCAAAGTGACGTACGACCTCATAGATGTTCATCTTTTCACGTTCCATTCTTTTTCTCGCTTGCCAAGGAATGCCCTGACATATTCGCATCATGCCCTGACGCTTCCCCTTGCAAGTTCATTCATTTTGACCTTTCGGCAATTCCATACCCTGCTTTCTGCAGGGCGATCTGCCCGTGAGGAGCATCGCTCATCACGGCTTCTTCCGTCTGTTGTTACCCGATGATGCTCAGTACACAGGGCATTATACATGATTCAAGCGAATCCATCAACCATTTGGGCGACAGAACCTTTCAATTTGGAGATCATTCTATCACAAAAAGTGTTTTGTCCATTATATCTAAAAAACATATACAGTCTCTTTACAAATTTGGCAAAATCCGTTATACTTTTCCATAACAGGACGGTTTTGTCCTAAATTTTAAAGGAGGTTTACCCTATATGAAGAAATTTGTCACTCTCATTCTTGCACTGGCAATTCTCTGCATTGCATCCTTTGCAATGGCGGATGACATCACGCTTGATGTCATTATTGCACAGTATGGTCCCAGCACCCAGGACTGGTTCCTTGGTACCGGCATGGATGGCACCAGCTTCAAGGCAAAATTTGAAGAGGCAAACCCCGGCATCAAGCTGAATCTTGAGGTTGTTTCCTGGAACGATCTCTACACCGTCGTTTCAACCAGAATCAGCAACAACAATGCCCCCGATATCCTCAATATCGACGTATTTGCTGACTATGCAAATGAAGGCCTTCTCCTCCCGGTCAGCGACTACTGCCCCGAGGAACTCCTTTCTGATTTCTTCCCCTCCTTCATCCAGGAATCCGTGATTGACGGCACCGTATGGGCCGTACCGGATCTGGCATCCGCCCGCGCACTTTATTACAACGTCGATCTCCTGAACGAAGCTGGCGTTGAGGCTGTGCCGGAGACCTGGGCCGAGCTTGAGGATGCCGCTCAGGCCATCGTTGACTTCTATGGCGGCGAAGTTTATCCGTGGGGCATTGATATGACCACAGATGAAGGCCAGGCCGCTTTTGCCTACTACACATGGGGCAACAACGGCGGATTCGTCAATGAAGACGGCGAATGGATCCTGAACAGTGATGCCAACGTCGAGGCCATTGAGTATGCCATCTCGCTCGTGAACAATGGATACACCAACCCGAATCCTGCAACCCAGACCCGTTATGACCTGCAGGATATGTTTGGCGCCGGCAAACTGGCCATGGTCATTGCACCGAACTCCGTTCCGACCTATATCGCTGACAAGGGATATACCAATGTCAATTTTGCCACCGCTTCCATTCCTCACAATGAGGGTGCAGGCTCCAGCTCCGTTGGCGTTATGGACCGCATCATGGCGTTCCGCGATGACAGCGCAGATCAGGCTGCCCGCAACGAAGCCATTGGCAAGTTCCTCTCCTTCTTCTATGATCCCGAGAACTATGTTGGCTGGGTTTCCATGGAAGGCTTCCTCCCCGCTGTGAACTCTGCAGTCGGCGCTCTTGTCGCCTCTGATCCTTCTTTCGAAGCATGGCTGAGCGTTCTTGACAGTGCCAAGTTCTATCCCACCACCAAGGCGGAGTGGAACGATGTCAAGCAGGGCGTCATCGCTGTTGAGCAGAGCGCTCTGACCGGCGGCAACGTCAAAGATCTCCTTGACGATCTCCAGGCCAAGATCACCGGTAAATAAGAACACGAACTGAAGGTCGGGATAACCCCGACCTCCTTTTTACGATTAAGGGGTGTCTCTCGTGAATAATATTTTTACAAGGCACAAATGGGAGCCCTATGTCTGGATTCTCCCCAGCGTCCTGCTGATGCTCATTTTTGTCGTCTTTCCCATTGCCATTGTATTCCGTCTGGCATTCAGCGAAATCAGTCGTGCGGGTGTCGTAGGCGCCTTCGCAGGGCTAAAGAACTTTAAGGATGCAATCTCTGCCCCCGTCTTTCCCACTGTCATGCTGAACACCCTCATCTGGGTGGTCTCTGTTGTCGGTCTCTCGACTCTCATCGGCTTTATTGCTGCCATGGTCCTCAACCAGCCGTTTTACGGGCGTAAGCTTGCCCGCTCCATCGTCGTTTTCCCCTGGGCTGCCTCTCTGGTCATCCAGGCTTCTGTCTGGAACTATATCATCAAGATGGAATATGGCAACCTCAATAATATTCTGCTGAATCTCGGATTCATTAAAAGCGCAATCAACTGGCGCTCTTCCTATCAGATCGAATTCATCTGGGAATGTGCCATCGGCATCATCGTTACGATTCCCTTTGTCACATTCACCGTTCTCTCAGGACTTCAGTCCATAGATCATTCCTACTATGAGGCCGCTACCGTGGATGGCGCCAGCTTCTGGCAGAAGCTGTTCAATGTCACGCTTCCCCTTGTCAAGCCCTCCCTGACGGTCAGCACGGTTCTCAACATCATTTACGTCTTTAACTCGTTCCCCATCATCTATACCATCACCAAAGGCGCACCGGCAAACAAGACCGATACGATGGTGACCTATCTTTACATGCTGGCCTTCTATGACCAGCGCAAGGGCCCTGCAACGGCCCTCTCCGTCATCGGCTTCCTCATTCTGTGTGTTGCCTCCGGTACCTACATGATCGCAACCATGCGAGGAGAGGAGGATCTCAAATGAACGCTCGCTCTCCCTTAAAGACGATCCTTCCCTGCTGTATTGCATTCATCATGATCCTCATGATCCTTTTTCTCCCCTGGCTCCGTTATTCCACTGCCCTGTATACCAAAAAATCCGCCAACACCTTTGTCGGAGATGAAAAATACACTGCCGTCAAGGAAGAAGTGGAGCAGGTGGCTGCAGAGTATACTGCACAGGGCATGGTGACAAACATTGAGGAACAGGTAACGGAGCGGGTCAACAGCAAAGGCGTGACCACCTCCATGATCACCTTTTCCATCGTCGCTGCACAGTCCCTGACCGGCTGGCAGCTCCTGTCCCGTAACATGCCGTTTTCAAGACTTCTCTGGATTTTTCTCATCTCTGCCCTTCTGGCCCTGATCCTGAATTGCCTCATCTGGGCACAGCTTCCTGCAGCCAATGAGGGCCCGCATCACGGGAGAAGCCGATTCCTTCGCCTTCTTCCTCCCTTTCTTTCCCTGCTTGTCCTCTTTCTGATTCTGCTCTTTATGACAAACGTCAATCTGGAGCTTTCCCGCAACGTCACCATTGCCCTCAGCGGGAACTTTGAGCAGGCAAAGGCCGCAGCGATCATGGATCGCCTAGATCACTTCCTGTACGGTGGAACCGCCGGTGAGCAGATTCCCGCTTTTCTCGGATCACTCTCCTACTCGCTGAACCCGCTCATTTTCCTCCTTCTGATTCAAGCGATCTTGCTTCTTCTTGGCTCACTTTCCACCTGCTATGGCCGTGTTCTTGCTCCGCTGCTTCGGATACTGCTTTATGTAACCGTATTCCTCTTTTCCCTGTTTATCCTCTACCCCTTCTTTGTCATGTTCATCACCGCATTTCGGAGCAACGCCGAGGCAACGGATATGTATTTCCTGCATATCCTCCCGACAAAATGGGTCTGGTCCAATCTGCGGGATACCCTTGACCGCGGTGTTCTCAGGTATCTGCTCAACTCCCTGCTGATTGCCGGCGGTGCCACCCTCATTGCCATGTTCTGCGGTATTCCTGCCGCCTATGCCATGGCAAGAATGAACTTCAGGGGAAAAAAGGCGTACCTGGGATTTGTCATCATGAGCCAGATGTTCTCGCCCGTTGTCCTTCTCGTTGGCATTTCAAGGCTGATGAACACCCTTCATCTCAACGACTCCCTGATCGGGCTCATGCTCATCAACGCAGCGTTCAATCAGGCCTTTGCCATCTGGCTCCTTCGCGGAACCTTCGTTTCCATCTCCTCTGAGATGGAGCAGGCTGCCTGTATTGATGGATGCTCAACGCTCGGCGCACTCCTGCAGATTCTTCTCCCGATTGCAGCCCCCGGCATCGTCACCACACTGATTTTCGTCTTTATCAATTCGTGGAATGAATACACCATTTCGACGGTTCTGATTTCCACACAGACCAACCGCCCCATCACGGTGGGCATCACCCAGTTCTCAAGCTTCAATATGATTGAATGGCAATACCTGTTCGCCTCGGCCCTTCTTGCCACCATTCCCGTTGTCATTCTCTTCATGTGTATCGAAAAACATCTCGCTGCAGGCTTAACCGCCGGCGGTGTCAAAGGATGATATGGAGTCGCCCCGGCGACTCCTTTTGTCCCTCACCCCTTATCTTTCCATAAGTGATTTGCTGCGCTTCATTCCAAAAGGCAAAAGGCCTCGTCATGCGACAGCGATAGACAGGAAGAATGTATGCTGAACATTACCATCTTAGAGGATCAGAAAGAGCAGATGACACATCTGCAGCGTTTACTTGAGCGTTACAAGGACGAGCACCCCGCTTTTTCCTATACTCTGAGCTCCTACAGCAGTCCTTTGCTGTTTTTAGAGGAGTACCACTGTGATACGGATGTCCTCTTTCTTGACATCCAGATGCCGGATATTCTGGGTATTGATGTCGCCAAACATGTTCGTGAGAAGGACGAAAAGGTGATGATCATCTTTATCACCATGCTCACGCAGTATGCCATTGAGGGATATTCGGTTGGCGCTTTTGACTATGTGCTCAAGCCTGTTCGGTATGAGGAATTCCGATCAAAGATGGACAGAGCCTGCCGTATGATCGCCCATCAGAGCTCGGATGTGACTCTGGAGCTTCGAACGCGTGAGGGAAGCCGCCGGATCAGCGTGGACAGAATCATCTATCTTGAGGTTGTGAACCATGACATCTTGGTGCACACCGATACCGAGGACTACCGTCAGTGGGGCACACTCAAAACCTATGAAGAACAATTGCAGGGCGCCCATTTTGCCAGATGCAATGTGAGTTACCTGGTCAATCTCAAATATGTTCAGGGAATCAGCGGAGATACGGTGCTGGCGGCAGGC
>JAFUZM010000207.1 GCA_017476605.1 Clostridia bacterium | reverse complement strand
CTTTTGATATGTGACACTGTACGCCAGGGATTTTTCAGTGGTATTGCCCTTCTCAAAAATCTCTACCACAACCTTAACTGGAAAAGGATCAAACGTCACATTTGTATTATTAAGCGTATCAACTTCCTTTAGAAAGAACGTGTATTCTCCTGGATTAACGAATGACTTTGGTAATAATATCGTCGTGTGTCCTGTAGAATATGGAATGGTCGTTACACCAATTGACTCTGTATCTGTTAAGTTTTTAAACAAACCATAGCTAAATCCTGCAGCACCATGCCCATTCAGATATTTTTGAATTTCCAGATGCACATCATCTACTATGGTAATAACGTTAGAAGACTTTCTGTTGATAATTTTTCCACCTTCGCCCATAGGCGACATGAATGCGTTTTTGTTTCTATTCGTTGTCTGAATTAATTTAGTGGCTTTTTCATTGTCCTTGACGGACACAGCTCCCCAAGTGCTTGAATTGTAATATGAATTTATCACACCTGGTACCTTTGCTGAGGTATTATCATAAGAAACTACCATCTCATGATGAACGTTCTCTGTAACAAACCAGTAGTTCCGATCTACATGGTTCTGGTTGTGAAAGTCCTCGTGCTTTTCTATGGGAAGCGGAGCCCATCCTAGACTAGTCACACCTTCAGCCGGATATTTAATTTCCCAAACCACATTACCTGGAGAAATACTGTTATTTCCATCAAATACTGTTACATATCCGTTGACAGTATATTGATCAGTATTGTTTATGCTAAACTCAATTCCGTCTGATTCGTGAACAGAATAACCTTCTTCTGTAAATCTCGTCGGTACAGCTGTCATTGTAAGGGCAGTCGGTTCCTGATTAATCCAAATCTTGTAGAAATAATAATCTGCTGTAAAGTCGACATGCACATGACGCGGAGTAGTCACATCGCTAAGCATTACATCATAAGTGTCATCTTCATTTCTCTCGATTATCACGTTATGAATGTTGTCTACGTATTTGTTATCAGTAAACGACAATTGTTCGACATCGTAGCTATCATATTCTATCAGGTTCTCATTACCGATCCTGATGGTCTTTACACGATATCCCGTTTCTGGAACAGTCGTAACAGTCACATTTTCATTCATTCCTAATGACACTGTTCCTTCATGCATGACTGGCGCGCAATTATTCGAGATATCGTATCCTTCCACATATATTCCACCGCCAGTTCCATGTGTAATGTCTACATGAGTAGGCATCGAAGTTCCGAATATTCCTGTACCAATGCTTGCTCCAATGGCTCTAGACCCAGACCATTGAAGCTTGCTCCCGGAAGCATCCAACAAGACGGCAAAACCCGTATCAAAACTTGTGCCTCCATAACTGTCATCTTCTGCATCGTTGCGAACGGCTTTCCAAGAAGTGTTGCCAAGGAGTTCATAAATATGATCTGCAGTAACATCCTGCCATTTACTCGGTTTGTTGGTAATATTACTATCTTGTATCCGTTTGAAATATAACTTTTTTATGTAATCACTTATAGTAGTGACTCTATCTATAGTGCCACCATTTCCTAGATGGCCGCCCAAGACAAAAGATACATTGGAATTGAGAAACGGCACGTTATCAAACTTACCATCTTTGTCTCTATAACTGACCAGCGTATTAGAAGAAAAACGTATACCACCCGCACCATCAGATAACACCTTCAGTGGGTGGTTTTCCGTTTTCTGTCCAGGGCCGGTTGGAATCCAGCCTTTTGCTACAGATTCTGCACTAGCATGCTCATACTCATACTCAGGAATAACAGCATATGAGCGAGCACCCCTGACAATTGTCATTCCTTCGTTAAATTTATATTTATCTGCATCAGTTATGTCTTCGCCGTTAATTGGTCGTCCCCAAACATTCTGAACATTTTCAAAATCAAGGTCATTCGCAGCAAAAAAGATCGTTCCCTGCACGGGATCACCTTTCTCGTCTGTCACCTTTATTTCAAAGTCATAGATGCCTCCTATGGCATTCCTTGCATCTATAGCGGCAGGCTGATTTGTTATAGGAGATGTGCCCAGAACAGTGTTTGCCTCTGCATAGATTGCTTTTACATCTTCCTCACTTTTCACCTGCGTGGAACGCTGGTTAATTTCGTTTTTCTTGCCGTCCTTAGCGTCTGTTGCAAGACGAAGTGAATTGGCGAACTGGACCTGAACTAATGCCTTGTTATAACTGTAGTTTTGCCCAGAGACGACATACGGACTATCTTGACTCACAGTGACAGAGGTCTCAAATTGAATTTTGTTCATAGTCAGAACAAGATCACCTTTGGAACCATCCGAAAGTACTGCTGCATTCTTATAGGTGATGCTATACAGATAGGAACCAGAATCCCCAATAACATTGGTATAACCATCAGAGCTTGCAGAATCTGTCATGTTTGTGAGATAACTCCGAAGTTCACCAACATAATAAATGGCTGTGGCGCCTTCAAAGCCATATCCCATTCCCATAGGATCACTTGTTGACTCATTACCTTCAGCATCCTCAAGTGGGGTTTCACTTACCCATTTAAAATGCTCCTTATCCTTAATATCAATAATAAATCCTTCAGGAGTATTCCAGTTCAACGTTGATGTGTCAATATAAATATCGCCATAAGGCAGTATGTTTGCAAAATTGTTGGGATCATCATCCAGAGAAGTAGTTGCGCTCTGTTGATTAGATCGAGACTTTCCACCCATATACACCCCTGAAACTACTGAACTATAGCCAGGAGGTGGGTTGCCAGCAGCGACATTTTCAGCGATAGCCAACTGCTCCAGATTCTTTTTTCCCTTCTCAGCAGCGTTTGCACTATTCGGATATACCACAAGAAAGCTAAGCAGGATCATACAAGCCAAAATGCAAATAAAACATGGCTGCCAAATACTAATCCTTGATTTCATTGGTAGTAAGCCTTTCTATAGATAATAATACTCGCCTCCACCGCACTGCATGAGCAATTACGAAATAGTTTTGAGTATATTATCGTTCTAAATTTGGACTGTTTTTGTATGCTTCTTTGCTCAAGGAAATGTTAATGTGACAACGATTTCTACTTTCAAAGCATTAATCATGCTCTCAATATGGAAGTCGTATGAATTATCCAAAACCATCTTAGGACATATATTCTCAAGCATGCTCTCTTCATGAGATACGAAGCCGTTCTAATATTTAAATAGGTTCGAGCTGTTGTCGGTTGTACCATTAACTATACTCTGAATCTAACACTGCAGATCTTCGAGTGCTGTTTTGTCATAGCAACAATTACTTTCATGAGAGTTGACACCATTTCCTCAAAATACAAATTCAACGTTACACACCTTCTTCAGATGTTTCTCATTCAAGTAAGATTTCCGGTGCTTACGTTAGAAAACAAAGCCTTCATAGCTAGTCAATGTTTACCTTCTGGCCAGCATTGTTCTGAACCGACTTTATCCAGTTTTCAGCAAGGTATTTCCCTGATTTTCCCTTCTTATTTTGCTCTTGAATCTGCATCCAGACTTACAGATTAGCATAACGCTCAAGGAACAAAATCTCATGATTCCCCATAGGAACCAAAAGGATCATCTTCTGTGAGTATTCACCGTTTGCATCCAGGGTATTGAGCTTCATGTTGATGAACCCATTTCTGCAGTTCAGCAGCCGCCGTTCCAGCGTCGGGATGTGAATAAACTCACGAAACTTTTCAAGATCATCCGGATGAATGCCCTTTTCAAGCATGTCAATCGGATAGGCCCCATCCATGGGCAGATTGTTGATAGTCCGGTCTAGGACTACCGTCATTTCGGAAGCCTGGATCTTGAGAATCACAACGCGCATGTAAAGCGCATAGATGTTCATGAGCTTTGAATCCATGAGCTGCTGATGGCTGACATCCATGGTCTGGGTGATGTTGGTCACCGACATCAGGATGGCATACCGCTTGTCGCTTTCATCCGAGATGCATTTGGTCCGGATGCTGCAGTAATCGCCATTGAACACAAAGTCGATGCGATCCTGCCCCTCGACAAGGTTCTTTCGGATGGATTCCTGAATCCGCTCATTGGAGATGATACCAAAGACCGGGAGCTTCTGGAGCATACCCTTGGCGGTGCTGACACCGAGGATGCGCATCTTGTCGAGAAACTCCTCGTTGGTATAGAGGAACTGCACATTCCCCGCATCGTATTCCATCACGGCCAGCGGAAGTCCTTCATGGTTCATGAAGGGAGACGGGCTCAGGAGATTGATCCGATTGATCTCGTGATAGTATCGCCTGTCTGCATCGCTCTCAAAGGGAATGCGCTTTGCTGCCAGCTTCTTGACGACATCGTCATAAGGCATGGGCTTTGAATAATAGTAGCCCTGGAGACGATCACATCCGATTTCCTTGAGGAATTCGACCTGCTCTGCCGTTTCAACACCCTCAGCCAGGGTGACCATGTCAATGTCCTTCGCCATGGAGATGATGGACCGTATAATCTTCCGTGACCGATCCCCCGTATCGCTGAGGAACTTCATGTCGATTTTGAGCTCATCGAAGGAGAAGTCCTTGAGTGTGTTTAGAGAGGAGTATCCACTTCCGAAATCATCCATCCAGATCTGGTAGCCGGCGCTCCGCAGCTTCTGGATGTTCGCCTTGAGCAGTGAGGGTTCCTCTGTGAACGCGCTTTCCGTAATTTCGACATTCAGCATGTTTCGAGGCATACCGTAGCGCTCGATGCACGCTTCTATCACCGCATACATATCGGTCATCTCAAAGTCCTTACGAGACAGGTTCACAGAGATTGGAACCACCGGCCGACCGGCATCCAGCTCTTCCCTGTATCGTTTACAGACCTGTTCAACCACATAGGAGTCCAGTCGATACACCTGCCGGTATTCCTCAAGGAGTGGCATAAAGGACATAGGCATCAGAAGACCAAAGCTCGGATGATTCCATCGGACCAGGGCTTCAAAGCCGCACAGCGATCCGGACATTGTATGAATCACCGGCTGATAGTACACAACAAACTCTTCTTTTTCGAGTGCCTTTTCAAGATGAAAGATCAGGTCGCTGTCAAAAGAGGATAACGTCTGTATCATATTTGATTCCATCTCCATTTCAATGGTTCCGGATCTTGGCTGGACGTGCTGTCTTATAGCCAGGTTTCTTTTAAATACAATCAGAAGGCAGCATAAGGCAGAAGATCACGGAAGTTCAGCATTCAGACAATACTCTATGATCAATATCCTGCCCTTATGTTGGATTTAAAAATCTATATCATTTTCGAGCAGGATTGCACACTGTAAGTTCCTAATATGAATTAATGAATAATACCCCCCCGATCTCATTTTGTCAAATGTACATTTAATGAATACCATACCATTTATTCGTCTGTAGTAAAAGCAAAAAAGAGCTTCACACACAGTGAAACTCTTTTTAATTATGAATCGATTGTCAAAACTTTTCTCGTTGTTTGTTCAGCCGATAATATAATGTACAAACATATCTCAATGGCAGGTATTATAAAGTCTTATAAGAAACCGAGATTCCTGACTTAATTCTTCAATCAGCAAAGAAAACACAGCGCATTCAGGCATGTTTCAGACTCTTCCAGGACAACATATTCCTTCCCCTCCCCCACTCTCTGCACATCTCTCGCATCCTTAAAGAGGAGGATCATCTGGCAGAGCGAGCACTGCTTTGAAGCAGTCATGGCCCATGCAAAGATTCACCATCTGGATCCATTGCAGTCTCAGTCTTTCGTATGTTCTCGAGCTTTCAGTTTTCTTCCTGCATATAGACGGAATGTTGAATCGCTTCCCAATAGGTATTAAAGAAAAGATTGGAAACATCCTCACCGCTCCGATATCGGTACAGGACATCCGCGATGGCCTCGGATAAAACCTTCGCTCCCTCTGCGCTCAGATGATTCTCATCCGAAAATGAGTATTCATCCGAAAAGAGGCTGTAGCGATCTCTAAGCAGATTGAAGTCGAATACTGGGACATTATATTTTGAAGCCAGATCCTGTGTCCACAGGCGGAACTCATCCTGATCGTAAATCTGCCAGACCTTTGCATGGGAAACCGTGGTGTAAATCAGGATGACCTCACATCCCATTTTCTGACAGGTCTCTATGAGGGATTCAAACTCACGAATATTTGACTCTCTTTCAGTTCCGAAGATATGGCTGCTGAGGTATACCAGCGGTGCAATCTCCGGATCCAGGCTGACATCCTTCGCTCTCTGCGGATTGAATCCTCTATCCTCATTCACAATGGGATTCGGGTGTCCAAGAATGCCGTTGACGGCAGAGCGAAGACTGAGAAGCATAAGGCGGGCATAGACATTGGGCCAGTCCTGAAGTTGGACATGTTCTCTCAGGTACCTGAGGCGTTCGCCAAAGGAATCCAGGCGTGCAATGATGTATGAATCGCCGTTCCCATAGTTTTCGGTTTCGTCATTGGTAAATGTGTCCGGGGTAACCTCAAGGAGAACATAGTGAATCGGATTTCGCGCAATTTCCTTCTCCGCCATGAACTGCTGCGCATAGATGGGCATCAGGGAGCCACTGAGGTTATAGGTCGAGGTTCCAAGTTTTCTGTCAAGGATTCCCGGGATGATCGAATCCATGGTATAGGATTGACCTATGACCAGAGTATCCAGCTGACCGGCCAGCTGTCTGCGAAGCGCCTGATCATGATAATCCACCGGTGCATTCATCCACGGAATCAGAATCAATAGAGACAGAGTCACTACGACAAGCAGAACAGCAGCTATATACAATAAGAAGCGTTTAAAAATTCGCATACATGAATCCCTCCGCTCCCCAGCTTGCCTGAATGCCAAAGGTCAGGATCACCAGAATCATCAGGGACAGTCCCAGAATCTGGCACCAATTTGGCAACGCATTCACATACTCTCGAATCGGTTTCTTTCTCTGCTTCAGTGACCCTATGACCATCACCAGGATGAACAGCATGGCGACAGAAAAGCCCAGCATCCTGTTGAAATTTCTGAGGTGGACAAAAGGAATGAGTGCACCAAGGCTATGAGGAATCCAGGCATTTGTAAAGATACAGCGCCAGAGATGAAACCCGTCTGTAAGGCTTCCTACCTCAGGCAGAACTTCCAGCATGGCAGCAATCGTAAACGTACGCAGAACACAGAACAGTCGCCACAGTTTGTTCTCTACACGTATATGAAATATTGCCCGCATTCGCTCATATAGCGGTGCCAGCCAGAGAGACAGAATAAGAAACAGTCCGTTGAACAGTCCCCAAACAATGTATCCCCAGCTTGCTCCATGCCAGAGACCGGTACAAAACCAGGTAATTAACAGCGCGATGGTCGGTGGCAGGCAGTTGGCAGCATGTTTACTGTACTTTTTTAACGCCTTTCCAAGCTTTAGATTCCATGCGGATACGCCAATGGGATAATAGACATATTGCCGAAACCACTGTCCCAGCGAGATATGCCACCTGCGCCAGTATTCGGAGATCGACTTTGAAAAAAATGGCCGATTGAAGTTTTCCGTAAGCGTGATGCCCAGCATTTCACAATAGCCGCACATGATATCCATGTATCCGGAAAAATCTGCATACAGCTGGATCAGGTACAGGAATGTTCCAAGCAGAATGGAGATGCCGGAATAGCGGGGATAATGTTCAAAGAGCAGGGATGTATTCTGAGCCAGGGAATTGGCAATGACCATCTTTTTAAGGAAGCCCCAGACAATTCGCTGAAAGCCCCGGATAGGTGCGGACTCATCCGGCGTTTTTCCCGCATATAATGTTTGAGAGAGGAACGCATACGAGGAAATCGGGCCCTGCGTCACCTGCGGGAAAAAGGAAATGAAGAGAAGCAGGCGGAAATAGTTTCGCTCCGCCTTTACGACCTCGCCGTATACATCCACCAGATACCCGATGGCCTGAAAGGTGTAAAAGGAAATGCCAAGTGGAACGATGAATGAAAGAGCGTCCGGGACTTTCTCCCGCCCGAGAATAGCCATTAGACCATTAAACTGACTCAATGCAAAATGTGCATATTTGAAAAAAAGCAGAAATGACAGGTTGACGGCCAAAACAAGAAGCAGGCATGCCTTCTTTCTCTTTTTGTTTCTCTTTCGAATGCGTCCTTTTTCTTCCTTATTGTAGGAATGCTCTTTAAAGTCTCTCTTTTGATCCTCCGTAATTTTCTGGATTCTGAATGCGCCAAGATAAACCGTGATGGATGTAATCAGAAGATAGATCAGATTCCTTGGACCGGAAAACAGATAAAAAGTCATGCTGGCGGCAAGCAGCACAATCCAGCGATGACGTTCCGGGATAAGATAGTATATAAAAAATGTACAGACAAGCAGTACAATGAATGAAATCGACAGTATCGGCATTTTAAAAGCTCCTGTTCCAGCTTCGTCCAGTGTCCCATCCGGCAGAAAGAATCCTCTGCCTTTCCATGCGTAGCACCGCGCATTCGTCATTATACGCTATCCCATGAGCTGAATCAATGCAAAAGAAAGACGCGATCCGGGATTTCATCTCTCTTTCCGTAAAAACCTGTTCCATGAAGTTTCCTGCCGCTCGTCCATTTCTACCTCATATCACTGTCCTCTTCTGTTTTGGAACATGCCATAACGCATTCCTGCCAGTCTCAAAGAAGTTGGCCTGTTTGTGCAGCAAACAGCTTGTCGGGTAACGAGCACTGACAAAAGTCACTATGCCGAAAGGCCAAATAAGCTCATCAGAGAAGCCATCCGGTGCATTCTCACAAAGCTCACAGGACAATGCTCATCATGTCAGGATGGTTATAATCCCTACAAGGCACTGAAGAAAGCTGCCCGGTCCATGACCGGGGACAAATGGGTTTGCATCAAATGCCCATCTTGTCGGGATGGACCTGCCAGTCGAGGGCACGTGATAGAATTGCTTATCACAGCAACCACCCCAATGTACCTGCACAGGTGAGCACCCCAGATGGATAACCTCAAAAGAATGGCACCAGGCTCAAATTTCTTATGTTTCTCTATTCGTCAGCCGCAAACCTTGTGTATAGACGAATTAAGCAAATAGTGATATCATAAAAGCGGATAAAGCAGCATTCCGTTGTCTCAGATACCCAAGCTCTGTTTCTGTCAACAAGAGGAGCCCAAAATGCTTCGAATCTATTTCGGTGAAATGCCGGAGGCAATCTACAACACGGAAGTATACTTTCAGAATGTGTATGAGGATAGCTGGATCACAGACGACTTTGCCCGCGAGGTGATCCAAAAGGTGGATAAATCAGTCGTCATGGATAGTCAGTCTATCCGGAGCCCTGTTCTGGGCGTTATTGCTCCGGAGAGATTATCCGGCGGAGCGAAAACGCTTCTGCTCATGAAAAACCTTCCGGATCAGGTCTTTAATGCTTCCGCATGTGGAGACAACTGTGCTGCATTCATTTTGCGTTTAGCAAAGGATCGTGATCTTACTATCAATTTACGTCACCTGATGCACTTTGGAAAACGTCCTTTTCAGGCCTTGATTCTCAATGATCATGTGACCGTCCACAATATGGAAGAGCTTCTATTCGAGGCTTACAAATACGTGTGAGGATCTGTATGAAAGGCGCCTATACGATTAAGGTTTACAACCGCCGGGTTACATTTTCCCTGAAACTGGAAAGGAATATCACGATCATCTGCGGCAGTAGCGCTACCGGAAAAACAACACTGGTGAGCTATGTTTCCTATTATGAGGAGTTTGGCCCTCAAAGTGGCGTGACAATCGAAAGTCCAAAGCCTTGCATCGTTCTTCGCGGAAAAGACTGGGAAGACAAACTGGCGAGGACAAAAGAATCCTTTGTATTCGTAGATGATGGAAACCCCTTCATCCGTTCAAAAGCCTTCGCTGATGCGGTTCAGCATTCCGATAATTACTTCATTTTGATGACCAGAGAGAGTCTGCACGAGCTTCCATATAGTGTTTATTCCATTCTTGAGCTCCGGAGAACAACCAGCAGGGCCAATCATACATACAACAAGACGTATCCCGTGTATGACAGAATTCCGACATACAACTTGCAAAAAGCACAATATGATGTCTGTCTGACAGAGGATTCCAATTCTTGTCATGATTTCTTTGCGTTTGTCGCCATGCGTGATCATGTCGAGTGTATCTCCGCTGGCGGAAAGGATCACATTCTCGCTGAATTACAGAAGCTTCAAGACAAACATACCCTCGTGATCGCAGATGGAGCCGCCTTTGGTTCTTCCATGAGACTCGTCTACGAATACATGCAGGAACATCCGCAACAGGTGATTCTTTATCTTCCTGAATCCTTCGAATGGCTGATTCTTGCATCCGAAGTCGTCCATTTTGATGGATTGGATCAGATTCTTGATCGCCCCGAGGATTACATCAAAAGCCGTGAATTCATCTCCTGGGAACGGTTTTTTACCCATCTGTTGGAGACGAAGACAAAAGGGACCCCCGCGCAGTACAGCAAACGAAAGTTGTCCAAGTACTATCTGGAAGAAAACAATGTCACGAAAATTCTGGCTTGTGTAGAGATGGGATATCAGAAGCAATCCGAGAAATAACCATCCTCTATTCACGTTTTTCCTTTGAATGACTTTTACAGCTTGACATCCAAACACCTACAGAAGACAGAATCTGATCATGCGCAGTTCACCTCTGCACCATTTGCAATTTCTGCCCGGCTCTGCATCTTCGAAATTCCAGGCTACCGCTGGCATGATCACTTCATAGCAGCTGAGCAATGTAGCTGCTGATCTCAGCAACTGGCCTGTGCAGTGTGATACCCCGCTGTCCCCTTTCCCCTCCGCGACAGGATACTGCGTATTTGTCCAGCTCCTGTTCACGTACATATTCGGGGCAGTTGATTTGCCACGCCGTATATCAGGCACCTGCCTCGTGACAGATCTATCGCATACGCAATATGATAAGGCATCCGGTACTTGGCAAAAAGACGAATCCAAACGCACCTGCGGAGGAGCCATGCCCATCGCATATGCGATGGTTTTTCAAGAATCAGGTACTTGACAAACCGGCTTGGCAAATAGGCGAATCCAATGCACCTGCGAAGAAGCTGGCCTGTTTGCACAGCAAACAGCTTGTCAGGTAACAAGCGCTGACAAAGTCACTACGCTGTAAGACCAAGTTGCTCATCAGAGAAGGGGCGTCTGTAAGATGGGAACATATTTGAATCCTGGAAATAGCGGTTTTGCTGAAATGGTGAAATCTGACTACGTGGATAAAACGGATTTAATCCGCATGATCAATTCCACAATCGGTACCAAAAAGAAGTTGACCTGTATCAGCAGACCTCGCCGATTCGGGAAATCCTATGCTGCTCAGATGCTGTGTGCATATTATGACAGGACCTGTGATTCACACAAGTTGTTTTCATCATATACGATCTCAGAAGATGATCAATATGAGAAACACCTGAATAAGTATGACGTGCTCTATTTGGATATGACACATATCACAGGCGAGGCAGGAACGAAATCGTTTATTGATTTTATCAAAGAAAAGGTCACTGAAGAATTAGCGTCAGCATATCCTGAGCTGAAGGTTGACAGTGCATTCTGCACAACACTGATCAATGCCGTAGAAGCAAGCGGAAATAAGATCATTGCAATCATAGATGAATGGGATTCCCCAATCAGAGAACTACCTGAGATGGAGAAGCCATATCTGGAGTTTTTAAGGACATTATTCAAGGGCAGCGGAGCTGCATCAAAAATCTTCGCCGCAGCATATATGACCGGGATTCTTCCAATAAAGAAAGACGGAAAGCAGTCTGCTGTTTCTGATTTCGAAGAGTATTCCGTCCTTGACCCTGGTGATTTCGCTGACTTCGTTGGATTCACAGAAGAAGAGGTTAAGAAGCTCTGTGAGCAGAAGAATAAAGACTTCGAGAAGATGAAGCTCTGGTATGACGGATATACATTTGGAGAAAAGCATTCCATCTATAATCCATATTCTGTTATGCATGCTGTGAACTCCGGGAAGTTCAAACCCTACTGGAAAAAGACATCTGCAGCAGAGACCCTGATGACCTATATTGATATGGATCAGAATGATCTGCAGGATACGATCGCGAGGCTGATCGCCGGTGAAAGTGTAATCGTGGACACGGATTCCTTCCAGAATGATGTAGAATCATTTACCTGCAAAGACGATGTTCTCACGCTGCTCACCCATCTTGGATATTTGACGTATGAACAAGAACCTGATTCCTATAATGACGATTCGGTCGTTGGTCTCGTAAAGATTCCAAATGAAGAGGTCAGATCCGAGTTTGACAAGCTCCTGCGCAAGTCAAAACATAGGAGACTGATCGAGCTGGTCAGAAAATCAGATCAGCTTCTTCAAGACACCCTCGATGGAAAAAATGAGATTGTCGCCAAAGCAATTGCAGATGTTCACGATTCTGAGTATGCACCTACCTATTACAGTAATGAGCAGAGCCTCAGATATGTGGTAAAGATGGCCTATATTTCCTGCGTAGATCAAT
>JAFUZM010000206.1 GCA_017476605.1 Clostridia bacterium | reverse complement strand
TTCAATTTCCTCATCCGAAGCGCCAAACCTGCGACCTGCACTAATAACAGCCTGATAAATCTCAGTCTTATGTTCCGCTTCCTCAACATACTTGGGATTGTACATGTCAAACATGATTCTCTGCACCTCCGTTCTATGTTCATCCACTGAAGGACAATATACTCTTTTATCTCGCCCAGATTATTGCCCTCTCCAATCTTATCGTCCAGCGTCTTTATCAGATTGAGGCAGTCCTTATCCGAAGTATCAAAATGATTCAATGTACCAAGCTGGCTGTAATGTTTGTCAAAGTATTTTCTATCGAAAGCATCGCATGCGTTTCTTAGGAAAGAGGTATTTTCACAAAAAGGTTTATGGACAGTTGTTTGAAAAAAATGCTCCGTTTTGCCCCCCCTCGGAGGGCAAAATGAGGTGATTTTAAAAAGTTTTCGGACAGGGGTGTGTAAGGGATATTTACCATTTTGTCAGATATCTGGCTTCTCATTAATGATCGCCTCTATAATCTTTCCAATATTGCTGCTTACCTTCCCTTTAATATCGTGAATATCCTGATTGATTTCCTTTTCCTGTTCAATAGCCGCCAGCACGTTATCAGCAAGACTACCAATTTTAGGATTCTTTTTTGCATTCATACCCGTCAATTCTAGCAAAACCTTGTAAGCATAGCTGTAACTATCCTTTTCATCCATTGTCAGATATTCCAGCTCATGCCCCCTAATCCTTTGTTCATAACTTCCTTTTACGTGCAGAATCAAAAAAAGTTCAAAGCCCGGATTGGTCACAGCCGCAATATCCGTTTCCTCTATCTGCGCGATCAATTCATCATATCCCTGGACTTTTTCCTCAAAGATATCCCCATCAAAGACGATGACCATTTTATCCAACTCAGGATCAAAATCATTGTCTGGAATCTGCTTCTGCTCTTCAGCAAATCTGTAGAGGTTTTGTGCAAATGAAAGATTCCTGTCCTCGCCTGTTTTCTCCCACAATCGGATATCAATAAGAGGATGAATGCCCAATTCCTTTCTTATATCGATCAGCCGTTTGAAGTAATAAGTCTCCGTATTTGCGCCTTCGCAGATAAAAAAGTATTTTCGGAATGGTTCGATCTGATCTTCCTGATCTGACGGGCGACTGTTCCAGTTTGTATAGGTGTGTACCGGCATCGTTACTCCCCTTTTCGAAAAGAGAACTGCCGGAATACCGGGATTGCCCCATATCTTCCTTCAAGGTATGCCTTGCTCAGTTTCTTATCATATCTTTCCTTGAAACGATCCAAAGAATAAATTTTGCTGGCATTATCTGCGTCTCTTTCAACAAACCAGATCTCATCCCGCCGAAAAAGGCTCTGATCCATGATTGTATCTTCATGTGTTGTAAATACCAGCTGCATTCTGATTCCCTCATGAGCTTCCATAAACAGCACAAGAAAATGCTCTGTGAGCTTCGGGTGGAGACTGCGTTCCAGTTCATCTACAACAAAAACTGCATCCGGGCGATCCGTAAGCAGCATATCGATCAGATCGAACAGTCTCTTGGTTCCGTCAGATTCTTCTGAAAAATTAAAATCAAAGACTGATTTCCCATGTTTTAACACAAGTGTAGTGATCTCAGGCTCCGAGTTCTCACGTATGCGGATATTGAAGAAGCCGCCTTCCACTCTCCATGTCATCTGGATGCTTGGCAGGTTTGTCATCTGCATCTGGGCTTTCAAGTGGGCAAAAATACTCTGCACAACCTCCGCAGGTATCATCTTGCCCATTTCCTCAACTGTAATCTTTCTCGTTTTTATTTCGGTTACGCCGGTATCAAAAGTCTGAATAAGTCTGCTGATATTATCCAGAGACTCATCGTTATAATATGCTTCTGTATTGGAAATGCCGATGTTGGGATTGATCACAATGATATTATTCATAATCCAACCGAAAGCTTCAGTGAAAAAGCCGAGCTTTGAATTCTCTGCATATTTCTTTCCGCGGTTCATTTCCATAAGGAATAATTGTGTATCCCTTCCAACGAAGTCATCCGAATAAACTGTAAACCTGCTTTTTTCAGCAGCAGACAGCTTTACGCTATCCCCAAGAGTCGGCGGATTGCCCCCTTTTCTTATGAACAACTGATGGGAACTGCCGTCCTGCATCAATTCATAAAGCCACTCCTCCGTGATTTTCCGCTGGCTAAGTATTGCAGAAAAACCGTAGGCATAGAAAGTGTCTCCTACAGTAAACTGAAGTTCAAAGATACTCTCTCTTGTTTTATTTTCCTGCTTATTCCTGCAAAAATCATTCACAGAGCTAACGGAAAGCCCTTCCATCAACGCATTCTTGATGAACGCAAACGCTGACACCAAATTTGACTTTCCAGAAGCATTTGCGCCATATACAATTGCGTTCTTTAAAAGTTGCGTCTGTTTTATCTTTACCCGATGACTCTTATTCCCCTGCATCTTGCTGGAGGAGATCATCGACAATTCTTCCCTCTTATCAAAAGACTTGTAGTTTTCAATCGATACTTTCACTAACATAAGCACGCGCCTCCTTTCCAGGCTGCGTTCTCATTATAATCCAATCAGTTCAAAAGTCAATCGTTAAATTGCCTATTTAGAGATTTTTTCTCTTTTTATTTATGTGTTATTTCACAATTGGCTTTTTCACTATTGAATTTTGTCGTATTAAGCCACCATTATCATCCATAGTCAAGCATTCCCTCTATCGTCTCCTCCAGTTTCAGTCCTGCGGTCTTTCCACATACTTCACATGTGTATATGAATTTTTCCATCAGCAGTCATCTCCCTATGGTCTGTAATCCTCAATCAGCCTGCCAATCATTGACTCCGACATGTCAGCCAATATCTCTGCAGCTGTCAGGTTATTTCCAAGTGCCTTGAAGCAGAATGTCTGAAGCTGTTCATCCTTAAGATAACTGGCTATAGCTTTTCTGTCATGCTCCAGTTCCTCATACATGGCGCGTGCTTTGGAAATGGCGATACCGACAGCCTTTTTCAATTCCGCATACCGCCACTGATAATACCGCACATATACTTCAGAATCCGGTGCAGTCTTAATCAGTTCTTCCGGGCTGCCATCATTTATACGGGTCATTGGAAGGATACGTTTCTTGGTGAATACATGACAGGATGCAACCCGGTGGGCATAAACATATTCCAGGGATTTCACCTTGATCCGATGCCAGTCCGCGTCTACGACTACAAAGCCCTCATGCTCAATATTCTCATCGTTCTGATTCAGTGTTTCCGCCGCTTTAACGCACTCACGGAGGGAATGGAGCGGATACTCCGCCGGTTTCCTGATAGGATGACACAGGTCTGTGTCTGGAGTCTTGATCACATCAATGAGATTCACAGACGGAGCTGCTGCCTTGATCGCATCCAGCAGTTTCTTCGTATTTCCGTGGTGCTGAGAATAATAAACGATAGCTGTGGTCATAGTACCCATCCTTATGAACTGAAATTTAGCAACCAGATTGATCAGGGTGTCAGAATGACATGATTGTTTTCGTCGCTGGCTAGTTCTTCCATCTGTGTATAGAGTGGAAACATCCTGGACAGAAAACGATATGGAGTTCTTCTGGCCAGCAGCAGATATTGCGGTACTCCATCCTGTACAGACAGCTCTGTCAGCACGTCAGCCTCCGCCATAATGTTGATTAGTTCAAGGCATTTTTCATATCGTTGTCCTTTGACACCAGTAGTAACCGCTCCGGCATCCACGTATAACCTGGGCATATTAGCATTTGCACTGAAACTGATTGCCTTAATTCGGGTTGCCTCTGCCCGTCTCTTCAGTAGTCGTATACTCTCACTGAAACCTATGTATCCTTGACCAACTCCGGAATCATATGCCATTACAACCTGCACATCGTCATCATGCTCATGGGCATCGATTGCCAAACGATCGATGAGCCACATGGCGTTCCCCGAGTCACTTTCAACGGATGGATTCGCTTCGCCTGTGGTATCTGCGATCACTTTAATGATATACTGCGGCCTATTCAACGGGTTTCCTGAATTCACCACGAGAATCTCGGATAAATCTGTCAGGTCGGTGATATGTTCAGATGAGTCAAGTATTTCGCAATTCTGATCATATATCAGAAAATTGCCACAAAAGAAGGTCGGAATGCCATACAGTTTGCCTTCTACAGTGAGCCCTTCCAGCGCAAAGGGATACATATCTTCAGAACTGTGTACCGAATTCTGATCAATTGCTTGAATCCATCCGGAAGCTATCACCTTGTTCAGCATTACAGCATCGAACATGACTACATCAATGCCTTCCGGTGCATCGTCAGTATAACAGTCCCACTCCGCGCGAACCAGCTGGATGTTCGGTTCCACTTCAGCCCATCGTCTTTCGATGATTTCCTGGTAATACCCGACATCAGGCAAATAAGGAAACACAGCGTATGTAAGGGTATCTACACGTTCTTCAGCACAGGATGTAACGCAAAGAAGCGTCATCAGGGCTGCGATGGCTGCGAAAACTTTCTTCATGTTGCTGCCTCTTTCTGTCAATCATTCGATCTTTTCGCTGAACTCCGATTTGTTGGTAGATCAAAAGATAATCCGCCGGAGACAAATTCCAAGTTATCTCAGCACTTTCTCCATCGGTTTTCCCTTCGCCAGTTCATCGACCAGCTTATCCAGTTGCCGCATCTTTTGGGTCATCGGGTCCTCAATCTCTTCCACCTTTACTCCGCACACTGATCCTGTGATCAGCTCCGCCCTTGGATTCCACGCTGGGGCCGATAAGAGGAACTGGCCATAGCTCAGTCCATCCAGAATGTCCACACTGACATATCCCGTCAGCCATCGGATGACTTCATCAACCTCCGCCCTGGTGCGGCCTTTCTTCTCGGCTTTGGCTACCAGAGCAGCGTAGACCTTATTGAAGTCCATGTCGAACACAGATTGTCTGGGCATTACTTTGCATACCTCCCACATCCCCTTTCTACTCATGTATCTCTATCGGCAGTCCGTCCGGATCCCGAAAGAAAGTCATCGGTTTGTTGGTGTAAGCATCCAGGCGCACAGGCTCACAAGCGATGCCAGGGTTCTCCAGCTCCGCTACTGTGTTGGACACAGAGTTGACGTGAAACGCCAGGTGCCGCAGGCCGCAGGCCTCAGGATTGCTGACCCGTGCCGGGTGATCCTTCATCACAAACAGCTCCAGCTCCGTGGTTTCGTTCAGCTTCAGATCAATCTTCCAGTCCCCCCTACCCTGACGGTAATTGGAGCGAATGACCGGAAAGCCAAGCTTGTTGACATAGAAATCCATAGCTTCGTCCTTGTCGGAACAGATGATCGCTATATGGTGGATTGCGATCAGATTCATCTTCTTCACCTATATTCGCAGTCTGCCAGATGGTCGTTCACAATACCAATTGCCTACAGGAATGAGTATGTGATCGCCTTCCGACCCGGCACGACATTCGTTCATATCTTTTCAAACCTCTTATATGTCTTCCCATCCCGCTCAACAGCCTCATTCCACATGTCTGCAGGGCGAACCCAGACACCACCGTCACCGTATAAGGCGCGATAGACAACCATAGGTGATTCGTCTTCTGAATGCTTGGCAATGGCTATAACTTCATACTCGTTTCCCTTGAAGTGACGATAGCGGCCTAGCGAAATAGTGTCCACAGCTTCTTTATAAATCATTTCAGCACCTCGTCCAGTATAGGATAAATCTCATCTTCGCCCCCATACGGATGGATCTGGAAGTAGCTATCTCCGGTCAGCATAGCAGAAAGACTTCCTCTGTACCGATTATAGAAGATATGGACAGGCTTCTCACACTTCTCCGCGTAGGCCAGCTCATAGCCCACGCCGAGGGACGGATTAGAGCATTCAGCGATAACCACATCACTTTCCCGCAGCCATGCAGTGCCTTTATTGTAGATAGCTGTATCTGTGGAGGATTCCTGCAGGGAGAGGTCGCCCACATGCTCTGTTAGAACGGTGTGATCCCGCTTCAAATATTCAATCATCCGATGATAAAGCCCAACATCGGAGCGGCCACCGCGAATAGATCCAGCAAAATAGATCTTCAAATGGCTATCCTCCCCGTATAATTAAAGAGAAACCCTCCGCACCGCCACCCCGTAGGTGTAATGTAATGTGGGATGGGGGATTGGAGGGAATCAGTTTTACCTTTAATTACTTTTTTTCTGAACCAAAAGTGGCTTCGCGCCAGTTCTCTTTAACAACTTTTTCTGCATCCTTCTTTTTAAGTGGATACAGTGCCATGATGTCCTTAACTGTTTCGGAAATAGAGATTCCGTGTCTTTGATTGGCAAACACGATGCCTCTCATTCCCTCCTGGTTACCGTGGTATTGAATTCCGTAGCACACGTCTACCCCTCCTTCCTCGGATCGAAAATCCTCTTTAAACTGAGCAAGTTCTTTTGATCCCGTGATGTCGATTAAGGCATCAATGGTGGAATCAGGCACATTTCGGAACGCTTCACGATTTTCTAACACGTAATCATTTAGTTCCTTCGTATTCTCATATTTCAAGAACCCAAAGAGAGGTTTTAGCCCATTGGAAAACTTACTCAATTCTTCTTTGGTCATATGCCTCACATCCATAAGAAACATCGGCATATCATCTGCAAATTTGGCAAATGGGGAATCCTTAAACAGATCTGCCAGCCGTCTAGGTTTTCTCCATTTTTCCTTCCCATAGTAAATTACCAACGTGATTACGGGATGCAACTTATCACTGAAATAAAAACCACTCAGATATTCATCTTCCGAAATTCCAAGATCCTTTGCTGACTTTCCTTCTTTCTTCTCTGCAACGTGTTTTTTTCGAATCTCCTCCACTTGCCGAGCAAGATTGATAAAATTCAGTTCGAAGACTCTAAAAGGCATCAGAGGATCAATGTAAGTCTGGTTTTCAATGCCAAGTATTACAAGCCACGGTCCTCCTCTAAGACTTTTAACTACATCTCTTGTCTGCTTTAATGCTGTCCGCGCCCCGTCCTTCATCCGAATTACCGAAGTCTCAACCGCATTAGCCTCAAGGAGATCCTCTGGATCAATGGGCATTCCGTTAAACACAAATTTGCTGAAGACCTCAGCAAAATGATCATTATCTCGCCAGAATAAGTCTGTTGCCGCATCCACAGGTTGCCCTTGTCCTGGAATCTTAGCCTGTGACTTTTTTTCGGGCATTCCCACCGTCTCCTTCCAAGGCTCATTCGCACCAAATGGGCATATCTCACCCAGTTTACTTAAGTGTACCCGATCCAGGCCGGAAAGTCAAGGATTTCAACGCCTCCGGCCGTTACTATTCACAGGAAATAAGTAAGTAAAATAAGGCTTTGTGGAAACACAAGGCCTATTTTTTTGCCCTCGGGTGGTTGACGCAGACTGGCATCGGATCAAGGTGAAATCCCCGGAATATGTCTATGCCCACCGGGTCGCATCCTGTCATGTGTTCACGAAGAAACGTATCCTTCCAATGATCCGGAGTGCAGATGGGAGTCTGGAAGAACTGCTCAGAAAGGCACCGGATTCCGAGGCATATGTTCGTTATTATCAGTGGCAGTATGCGGAGTTTAAAAAGGATGCCGGTATCGCCATTTCCAAAGCCCGTGCCATGTATGAGGAACTCGAACATGACAGGAGGGCCATGGCGGAACAACTGAAAGACGAACCGTTCCAGACGTTTTGCTTCAAAGCGCTCGGGAATCATAAGGCGGCTCAGGCGATAATCAGTGAGTTGTCGGATGGTTCTGTCGGGAAATGGATCAAGGATTATGATCATGAGAATGGAGGACAATGATAATGGGGCGTATTTGGAGGGAAACCCCGTCGCCGGCATTCCTTCACGCTGAGTATGGGGTTTATCATGGAAAGTGGATGCCGCAAATGGACCGGTGCTGGATGAGTAATGACGGCATCCAAGTGTTAAGCCGGTTGCTGATGACGGATTGGGGGAAAGTGGAACACGCAAGCATAACCCTCCTGGAAATGTTTACATGGAACGGCGAGAGTGACCTGCCGTAGGCGCAAAAGATGGAGATTAAAAACGAGCTTTTTGGAGAGAACCGCCTTGCAATCGAGGCGTTTCCGAAGGTGAAGAATCTGGTTGATGTAATGGATGTGTATCATCTGTGGGTATTCCCCAAGGAATTTGAATTGCCCTTTGGAATACATCCAACCAGGGATGTGCAGGCTAGATGGATCAAGAGAGGCTGGCCAAAGGATCCCAGTTACCTCGCAGCGAATATGGAAGAGATAAAGAAACTGCAGGCACAGGCTGAGGATAAAGAGGGATAATAAGGCCTATCGGATGGATAAAGGGGATATCATGGACGAGATGTATTATGAATTGCTTTTTTGATCCGGCAACGCCGGCATATGTCAGTCTGTCAAAATCGTATATTGGCGATAAGCAAAGTCTGCTGGCGGTCGCTGAGAATTTGGAGAGCGAGGAATACTATCAGGACACCGTGAACGGGATACGGGCATATTTCGATGGCAAAACGGATGCCATGCATACAGTTGCATTCGAGCAGACTCCAGTCCTCCGGCCAGTTCATGTTCCGGATAAAACCGAACTGGTGCTTGGGCAACGAGAATGGGACCATATCAATACGTGGGGCTTTCCATACCATATGCAATTTCAATCAGCGGAGGTATCACAGCTCCTGGTTTCAGATAAAAGTACGTATCACAGGTTTGTCCGCGCAAGGATTACTGGTTTTGGCTATCGGAACTTCAAGGACGATTGGCGGCCAATCGGTGGGTTCATTATGGGAAACGCTGCTGTGTTGGATATACAGGACAGAGGCGATGAAGGGTATGGATTTGCCAATCTTCTGTATGTTTGCGAGGATTCTTCTGAATCCATGGAAGAACAACAACGGAAAATGCAGGATCCTGATGCGGTTGTCTTCGATGGGATATGCGAAGAGGTATTTGGAGACGGATAGACAGAACAGGAGCAGCGCGAGTCTGAAAATGAGCCGATGTGACCGTGGAATCCGAAGATTGCAACTTGCCCTGCGATCAGAATGATCAAGTACACAGGGAAAGATACCGTGCAATCGAATGGATTTTAGCAGATGTAGGTCTGATCATGGATTGGCGGCTTTTTGGGTACGGATAACATGCCTTGTAATCAATCAGGGCAGGTAAAAGGAAAGTTTTCAAAACGCATCGAAACGCATCGACAGGTGGTCATCGACAGGTTATTCCCACTCAAACGACCACGCAATTATTATACACAGCAAAAATAAGCGTTAAATATATCGAAAACGATAACAACACATTGACAAAACAACCTTCGCGTGGTATATTGATCCCGGAGGTGTCAGCATGAGTGATTTTCAGAAGTTTTTAGATGATAACCTCGGAAACATCCATCTTGAAGGCGGGGATATGATAGCGGAACCAACGCCTGCGTACGATATATACCAGGAAATCCGGGAAGCAATTGTGTCACTGAGACGGGAACAGCATATGACCCAGAAGGAGCTGGCGGTCAGAACGGGCCTGACGCAGGCGAACTTAAGCAATCTTGAGAAGGGAATCTCTAAACCGACAATCGATTCCCTGAGAAAAATAGCTGACGCTACAGGCACAAGGCTCGTTGTGAATTTCGCCGGGCAGGAGGTTTTGTAATGGCGTTTATTGAAAGGCTGTGCATAGAGGATTATCGTGGGATAAGTGATCTGAAAATAGATGGCCTAAAGCATGTGAACCTTATTATAGGCGATAATAACTGTGGGAAGACAAGCGTGTTGGAGGCAATCCAGCTTCTGCGCACATCCGGAAACCTTGCGAATATCTATCGCGTTGCAAGGCAGAGGGACGCGCTGTCTGTGTCTAACGCCAATTCTATATTCGATAGCTTTATTTGTATGTTTCCCCGGAACAATGATGGAGAAATGAGACTTGGATTGAATGGAATATGCAATGGCCAAGAGATCTCATTTGTTTTGACGGGCAAGCGGGGCAGGATATTGCTTGATGCAAAAGAATTGGATGGGAATCGGTTCAAAACAGCGGAGATCCCCGAAGGGGAAGTGGAAGCGGAATCCTTTGAAGGGGATATCACTATGGCGTATGGAAAGAGCCGGAAGAACGGACATATCAATATCAACCAGTATTCCAGCATCACAGGCACGCCATCTTCGGATCAGGATCAGCTCAACATAGTGTATGTGTCGCCGTATGAGCATCTAAGGGGGAACATTATCAACCGGATCCTCAGAAATGAGACATACAAACAGGTCTGTATAAAGGCCCTTCAGTTGTTTGACCCGGATATCGAAGATCTGATGATCTTCAGGAGCGATATTGGCAACCGGCCTGTTGAATATATCAGACATAAAAAACTGGGCGATATGCCGGTATCCACATATGGAGATGGACTGAAAAAAGTACTGGCAATATCCAATGCCATTGCGCAGGCGGCAGGAGGGATACTCCTTTTTGATGAAGTTGAAACATCGATTCACAGAAAGTATTACGATGATATTTTTCGTTTTACCATCAAGGCCTGCAAATCATTTAATGTCCAGCTGTTTGTCACAACGCACAGCATAGAGGCGATAGATGGAATCCTGACGACACAGGATTATGAGAGACAGGAATCGGAAGAGGCTATTTGTGTCTGTACACTGAAGAGGGAGGGAAATGATACTTTCTCCAGAGTTCTGAGCGGCAGGGAAGTCCATGAGAACAGGGAAGCGTTCGGATTCGAGGTGCGCCTATGAACAAGATCATTCTATGCGAAGGCGAAACCGATACGATCCTCTTAAGTTACTATCTGGGGAAAGTGGCCGGGTGGAAATTTTGTAAAAAGCCGCCTGTGAATATCGCTATCAAAGCGGATGCTTTTGAACAATCAGTGAACTGGTAGTATCTGTGAAACAACTGGATGCCATGGCTTTTTGATTGCAGAGAATGAGAAGCCGGAGATTATCAACGGTGTTAAGAATGGAGAGCTTTTCTGGAGAATCCCGGAGGAAGTGGTGGGACATATGATTGCGACCATGAGGACCTTGTAAAATTTGACCTGGAAACGTTGAAATTCTTTACTTTCCGGCCCGATTGTGGTATCCTTTACTTAGACTAGGTGGGGTGTACTCATCTAGCGTAAATGCTCCTCGGAAGGAGGCGATTCGTATCGGTGCAATAGATACATTGAGCAAGGAGTACATGAAGGATCCGCGGCATTTTGCGGATGCGATAAATTTCTTCTTATTTGACGGGGATCAGGTTGTTTCGGCATCGAATCTAAGAGAATTAGATCCCACGGAAATTGCTCTCATTTATGGGAACAATGCTAAGGAACCGATTCAGAAGGTTCGAGATGTTGCAAAAAGCTGGACTGGCATGTATGATGGTCACACCATTTACATGATTTTAGGAATCGAGAATCAGTCAAAAGTCCATTACGCAATGGCTGTGAAGAATATGGTGTATGATTCTCTGAATTATGCCAAACAGGTAATGGAAGCAAAGAAATCCCGTGAAGGCGAGACTATGACTGGCGAGGAATTCCTGTCTGGCTTTAGTAAAGACGACAAGCTGATTCCAGTAATTACGTTGGTGGTTTATTTCGGGGCTGAAGAGTGGGATGGACCGGTGAGCTTACATAAGATGTTCGAGACACAAGATAAACGCATCTTAAAGTATGTCCCCAACTATGAAATTAACCTGATCCAACCGGCCAAGATTTCTGATGAAGAATTCCCCCAATTTAGAACTGAATTGGGAAGGGTGTTGGAATACATCAAGTATTCCAGGGACAAGAAGGCGCTGCGGAAGCGGGTGCATCAGGAAGCAGATTTCTGGAAGGTTCACACACAATCGTTTGACCTTCTGAATGCAGCAACGAATTCCAAACTGAAACTTTATCTTGATGAAGGAGGTAAGGCTGACGTGTGCATGGCAATTGATGAGTACGGAAAAGATATGAAGATTGTTGGCTACATCGAAAGGCAGCAGGAAGAAGGCATTTCTTTGGAGGATGCGATAAAGAACGCTGCAATCAAATACGGCAAGACGGAGAAATACGTCAAAGAAGTGTATGAGGAAGCCGCCTGATTTTTTTACAAGTCGGTTTTGAATGAGTCTTGTGTTACCCTCCAATCCCCATCCCACCTATCGGGGTGGCGGTGCGGAGGGTTTCTCTTTGCTTATACGGGGGAGGACAGTCATTTGAAGATCTATTTCGCCGGATCTATTCGCGGTGGCACGCCGATGTTGGGCTTTATCATCGGATGATTGAATACTTGAAGCGGGATCACACCGTTCTAACAGAGCATGTGGGCGACCTGTCCCTGCAGGAAGTGGCAGCGGATGTCGAGATATATACACAGGATACAGCATGGCTGCGGGGAAGTGATGTGGTTATTGCTGAATGCTCCAATCCGTCCCTCGGCGTGGGTTATGAGCTGGCCTATGCGGAGAAGTATGAGAAGCCTGTCCATATCTTCTACAATCGGTACAGAGGAAGTCTTTCTGCTATGCTGACCGGAGATAGCTACTTCCAGATCCATCCGTATGGGGAGGAAGACGAGATTTATCCTATACTGGACGAGGTGCTGAAGCAATAATCCTATTCGGAATCATCAATAAAGGTTTGGAGGAGTACAGATCCACTCCCGGCGCTGTCCTTGTCGATGCCCGGGAAGCAGATGAGTTTGCCTCCGGACACATCCCTGGGGCAATCAATGCGCCTCTTTCAACCATCAATCAGACTAAGATTCCCAAGGACAAGCCTCTGTTCCTCTATTGCCTCCGAGGAACCAGAAGCAAACAGGCAGCGGGAATATTGAAACGGATGGGATACACCGTCAAGAGCATCGGCGGGATCAGCGGCTACAAGGGCCAGCTGGAGAAATGAGTATGCTTATAGGGGTGATGCAAGCTATGCCCAGACAATCTGTGTTCGACATGGACTTTAATAAGGTCTACGCTGCTCTGGTTGCTAAGGCCGAGAAGAAAGGCCGTACCAGGGCGGAGGTTGATGAAGTCATTCGATGGCTGACGGGATATGTCAGTGTGGACATTCTGGATGGACTGAGCTATGGCCAGTTCCTCTTATCGGCCCCAGCGTGGAATCCAAGGGCGGAGCTGATCACCGGCTCTATCTGCGGGATCAAGGTGGAAGATATCGAGGACCCGATGACCAAGAAGATGCGGCAGCTTGATAAGCTGGTCGATGAGCTGGCGAAGGGCAAGCCAATGGAGAAAGTGCTGAGATAACTCGGAATTTATTGGAGAGGATCTATGAAGAAGACGCTGATTTTTTAAAAACACGCCTATGAGTATCATAATCAAAGCAGATGCTTTTGAACAATCGGTGAACTGGTATCAGGAAGAAAAGGCTCCGGGAGTTTTGATAATAACGGCTGAAAGCAGTATAATGAGACTGAATCCAGGAGGAAGGAGGGAATATGATTGGATCGTAAAGTGATTGACATGGTTACGGAGATAACTAAGAAACAAATACCTGCTATGATGCGTGACGACGTTAGAAAAATAATCTTGTATGGATCATGCGCCCGCGGGGATTACACGGAGGACTCCGATGTTGACGTTGCCATTTTGACTGATTGTGACAGGCTTGAAGCGAAAAAATATGGTGACGATCTGGATGACCTGGCCACCCGGATTGGAATGGATACCTTTGCTATCGTAAATTATGTTTGTCTTCCATATCATGAATATCAGGAAAAAAAGGCTTGGTATCCATATTTCATAAATATAGAACGGGATGGGGTGCTGCTGTATGAACGATGAGAGGATGCGGGACCTTGTCAGAGTCAGGCTTGAAAAAGCGGAAGAGCTTCTTGAAGATGCGGAAGGGCTTCTTGAAAGAGAATCATTTTGTTCAGCAAACAATCGTGCTTTTTATGCTTCAGAGAGAGCAATAAAAGCCGTGCTCGCATCGTTGGGACAGGATGTAGCTTCACGCAATGGGATAATAAGAGTTTTCAATCAGGTGTTCATACATGATAGAGGTGATTACTTCACGCAAGACGATCTGAGAAAACTTCAAAAGATAGAAAGAATCCGAAACGCCTCTGACTATGATGATTTTTACCTTGCCGACAAACAAGAATGCCGGGATCAAGTTCGAAAGGCCAGAGAAATAGTGAAAAAAGTAGAAGCGTATCTAAAAGAACAAGGCATTCTCAAGTGACTGGAAAAGAACCTTGAAGGATTATATTGAACAGTTCGGGATCATTGCGGAGCTTCAAGATAACTGGGACGGTGAAGGCGGTATAATTCATTCAGGAGATGGTAGATATCGTATCAGCGATGCCAAAACAGCCGGATCTTGGCCCAACATGAAGAGGAAGCTTGGTTCTTGGAAGAAAGGAACGAAGAATCTGGGAATAGAGATGTTCGAAAAGGATCGAAGCGTGACTGTTTATTCCAAAGATGAGATCGACAATAGTATGCACGAAGAATTTGAAATGTAGGATGCTCTTGCTCGGGTTCAACAGTATTTTGATCCTGTTCAACCGGGAGAGGCAGATGAAAAGGATGGATCGGAAGCTTGAATGCTGAGAAGGCAGAGGATTATGCGATAAGAAGTTCGTGGCAAGAAAACAATCACCATGACCGGCGACATAGGAACCTGGATCGCGGCCGAATAATTATGCGCCAGGATGAATAATGAGGACTGGAACACGGACGGATAATTTTGAACCAAATGTCGACAGCGCTGCCGGTGCCGAAAGGCAAAACTGGAAAGGAAGTGGATACCATAGAACGGTAATGCCGGGAGTATGGTTGTTGAAAATGTGTTCATGCTCCCGGTTTTTTGCATTTTCCGGAGAGGCTTATACGAGCTTTGAGAAGGTGGTGGGACAGTTGATTGTTGTGGCCTGGAGGTCTTGTAAAATTTGGCTGTAAATGTTGAATTTCTTGACTTTCCGGGTCTGAAGTGGTATCCATAAAAAAATTGGGATAAGTGTATCCGTTTGGTTTGAGTAAGCCTTTGAAAGGAGGCAAGAAGACCATGAAAATTCCTGTTGGCAAGGATGATTTTGAAAAGATTCGAAGAAACCACAGTTACTATGTGGATAAGTCTGAATTGATATATGAACTTGTTGAAGGCGCTGACAATGAAGTAACTCTGTTCACTCGTCCACGCCGTTTCGGTAAGACGCTCATAATGAGCATGATGGAGAATTTCTTCAGCATTCAGAAAGGCGACAGTCGGGATCTTTTTGTTGGACTGAACATCATGAATCATGTAGCGTTTTGTGCTGAATGGATGAATCAGTATCCGGTTTTGTTTCTGACCCTCAAAGGCGTTGAGGCACTCTCTTTTGAAGAAGCTTATAAGACGCTTCTGGTAAAACTGGCGGATCTTTGCATTATCCACCGGGATATGTTGAATAACCCAAACGTTGCAGAAGCGGATCAAAGAACGTTTCAGAAGCTAATGGATAAGCAGGCTGACCTTGCGGAGGTCAAAGAGTCGCTGAAAACTCTCATGCGCATGATGGTTGCTGTATATGAGAAGCCAGTGATCCTCCTGATTGACGAGTACGATGTCCCTCTGGCAAAGGCGAGTGAGCAGAATACAGAGGAAAACAAGTACTATACAAAGATGTTGGATGTTATCCGGGGTATGTTTGATGCGGCACTAAAGGGGAACGAATTCTTGAAGTTTGCCGTCATAACAGGATGTTTGCGGATTGCAAAGGAGAGCATTTTTACCGGAACGAACAATTTCATGTCCTACTCGGTATTGGATGGCAGGTTTTCTAAATATTTTGGATTTACTCAAACTGAAGTAAACAGGATGCTTGTGGAGGCAAATCGGGAGAGCAAAGCCGAGGCAATTCGCTTATGGTACGACGGATACTTTATCGGGAACACTGCTGTGTATTGTCCCTGGGACGTGGCAAGCTATTTGTCTGCACTATTGGATGACCGGATGGCGAAGCCAAAGAACTACTGGAAGAATACCAGCCATAATAAAATACTTTTAACGTTCGTGGAAAGAACAGATTTTGACGTAAGCGATAAGTTCGAAACTCTTATGAATGGCGGGACGATCCAGCAGAAGATTTCGGATGAATTGACTTACGATACGCTTCATGAAACTGAAGATAATCTGTGGAGCGTACTTTTGATGACGGGTTATCTGACAAAGGCAGATTCAGATACTTCAGATGGGACAGTTGAACTAAAGATTCCGAACATGGAAATCTCAAACATTTTTGAGGAAACGGTGGTCAGGTATTTCAAGGATAGCCGTGCTTTAGACCGGTCAATGCAGAAAATGTTGATGAAGGCATTATGGGAGGGTGATGAGGAGAAAGCCTCTGAGACGATGACAGATATCCTCTTTGAGACCATTAGCT
>JAFUZM010000205.1 GCA_017476605.1 Clostridia bacterium | reverse complement strand
TTTATCGAGGGCAATTCCTTTCCGAGCCATGCCATTCCGCAGTTTGCCGCGCATTTCCCGGACGGCATCGGCATTTTACCGCGGTTCCAGGAATTCATTGATCTATGATCTGTTCACTGTGTCCGCGAAAGTGCAGCGGGCTGAGGGAAGAGGAGACCGGGACGGGTGTCTGTGGACAGGGCATGATGCCGCGCGTGGCCCGGGCGGCGCTGCACTTCTGGGAGGAACCCTGCATCAGCGGAAAAAACGGCAGCGGCGCCATCTTCTTTTCCGGCTGTGCCCTCCGGTGTGTGTTTTGTCAGAATGAGGAGATCAGCCACGGCGGATGGGGCGAAACCATCACGGTGGAGCGGCTGAGGGAGATCATGCGAGAGCTTGAGGCGGCGGGGGCTGAAACCATCAATCTGGTGACGGCCGGGCATTTTCTGCCGGCGATTCGGGAGGCGCTTTCCGGCTATCGCCCGGGGATTCCGGTGGTTTATAATACCAGCGGATATGAAAGTGCTGAGGCCATCCGGGCACTTGATGGACTGGTCGATGTCTATCTGCCGGATATGAAAACGAGGAGCCGCCGGGCGGCAGAGTTTCTGTTTGGCGCTCCGGATTACCCGGAGGTAGCGGCTGCAGCCATCCTGGAAATGGTAAGGCAGACCGGGCAGCCGGTCTATAATGAAAACGGGATCATGACACGGGGAACGCTCATCCGGCACCTTTGTCTGCCAAGCATGACGGCGGACAGCATGCAGGTTCTGAATTGGGTGTATGAACATACCGCCTGTCCGGTTTCCCTGATGAGTCAGTATGTGCCATATGGGCAGGCGAAAAACATTAAGGGCCTGAATCGCAGGCTGAAGCCTTCTGAGTATCAGCGGGTGCTGGATCATATGCTGGCACTGGGGCTGGAGGGATATACACAGGAAGCCGGGGCAGATGACACCGCATTCATTCCGGCGTTTGACGGGACCGGAGTCAGAGCGAAAGAATAAGGAAGGGGAAAGACCATGTACGAGGTATGGAAGGAACAGCTGGAAGGATTTGGCTATGAGCAGATCGTCATGAAAAACGAGCATCAGGAGATTCGCATTCTGCCGGAGGCGGGCTTTAATGTCTGGTACTGGCATTATGAGGGACAGGAAATCCTGATGAAGCCGGTGGATATCACGGTCATTGGCACGAAATATGGCATTCCCATCCTCTTCCCGACGCCCAACAGGATGCGGAACGGTGAGTATCTGTGGAAGGGGAAAACCTACCAGATGACCAAGCGCGGCGCTCGGGTCAACATTCATGGCCTGGTGAAGGATGAGCCTTTTACCGTGACCCGGCTTGAGGGTGGCGAGACCGCCGTATGCGAGGCAAAGATCAGCATCGCGAAGGGGGATGATCTCTATGAGGGATATCCGTTCCCCTGCACCCTGAGTGTCACGTATGAACTGAGCGATGCGGGACTTCACATGGATATGCGCGTTGTCAATGAAGGAACGGAAGAGATGCCATTCGGGTTTGCGGTGCATCCGTACTTCTCAAAGCGCGGGGATGCCACGCAGGTGTTTATGAATGCCCCGGTAAAACGGGCATATGTAGCGGATGCCGGCCTTCTGCCCTCCGGTGAAATTCGTGAGCTTGAGGAGGAAAAGCGCGCGGATCGCGGATGGCACAGCATTGACAGTCTGTATCTCGATACCGTCTTCCGCGGGATGACCGAGGACCTTGAGTCCGAGGTGCGCTGGAAGGATCTGTCGGTGTATGTGGGAGCATCGGACTGCTACCGCAATATCGTCATCTATACCCCACATGACCGCCCGGGCTTTTGCATTGAGCCGCAGACCTGTTCAACGGATGCGATCAACCTGTATGCCAAGGGTTATCTGGATGAGAGTGGCCTGCTCATTCTCCAGCCGGGCGCCGAATTCAGAAGCTGGGTCAATTATCGTGTGGAGAAGCATGAAAAGACGGCATGTGATACAGTTCCCTCTATCTGATGGAAGCCTCTGAGGAGTTGGCCTGTTTGCGCAGCAAACAGTTTGTCAGGTGACGAGCACTGACAAAAGTCACTACGCCGAAAGACCAAGTTGCTCGCCAGAGGAGGAAGGAGACGAGTCATGATTCGGAAAACAAAGATTGTATGTACCATTGGCCCGGCAACGGACAGCGAGGAAATGCTCTCAAGGCTGATGGATGCCGGAATGAATGTCTGCAGGCTCAACATGTCCCATGGCTCCTATGAGGAGCACGGAAAGCGCATTGAACTGATTCAGCGTCTGCGCAGAGAAAAGGGCATTCCTGTTGCGATCATGCTGGATACCAAGGGCCCGGAGGTCAGGACAAAGACCCTTGAAAGCGGCAAGGTGACGCTTATCTCCGGGCAGGAATTTGTTCTTACGACCAGAGAGGTCCCGGGTAGCGCGGAGGCGGTTCCCGTGACGTATGCCCGTCTGCCGGAGCTGGTCCGGCCGGGGAACCGGATACTGATTGATGATGGGCTGCTTTCCATGATCGTGCAGAGGACCGAGGGGCAGGATGTGATCTGTCAGGTCGTCGACGGCGGTGTGCTTGGGGAACACAAGGGCATTTCCGTACCGGAGGTGGACCTTGAGATGTCCTCCATCGGAGAGAAGGACCGGGAGGATATTCTGTTCGGAATTGAAAAGGGCATTGACCTGATTGCCGCCTCCTTTGTCTGCCGGCCCAATGACGTTCTCACCATCCGTAAGCTCTGTGCGGACCATGGTGGGAGCGGCGTTCGGATCTTTTCCAAGATTGAAAACCGGATGGGCGTGGATAATTTTGACCAGATCCTCAAGGTGTCCGACGGCATCATGGTCGCCCGCGGCGACCTGGGTGTCGAGGTGGACATGGAGGAGGTCCCGGTTCTCCAGAAGCTGTTCATCCATAAGTGTAACGTCGCGGCCAAGCCGGTCATCACGGCGACGCAGATGCTGGATTCCATGATCCGAAATCCGCGCCCGACGCGGGCGGAGGCCAGCGATGTGGCCAATGCCATCATTGACGGCACGGACGCCATCATGCTCTCCGGCGAGACGGCAGCGGGCAAATATCCCCTTGAGGCGGTGGCGACCATGGTGCGCATTGCCTCCTACATTGAGTCCCATCAGCTGAACAACAACAGCTTTAAGCTCCAGCAGGAGGCGCTCAGGAACGACGCCGTCCGGACTGTTGCCAATGCGGTTTCCTATTCCTGCTGCCAGATGGCACATGATCTCAATGCGGCGGCCATCATAACACCCAGCAATTCAGGCACAACGGCCCGTATGGTGGCGCGGTTCCGCCCCAATTGCCCGGTCATTGCGCCAACCCCCAATGAGCAGGCGTACCATCAGCTGGGCCTCTCCTTTGGTGTCATTCCGGCGCGGATGGACATCAGCGGGGATACGGATGCCCTGATCAACTCTGCCGTAGCGGCGGCGGAGGCCTCGGGCTATGTAAAGCCCGGCGATATTGCCATCATTTCGGCGGGTGTTCCCACCGGTGTATCCGGCACCACGAACCTCATTAAGGCGCATATTGTGGGCAATGTCCTCCTGAGGGGCATCGGCATCGGCGAGGGCAGTGCCAGTGGAACAGCCTGTATTGTCAATACGCTTTCTGATCTTGAAAGTGAATTCAAGCCCGGCAACATCATCGTGACTAAGATGACCTCGGGTGAAATGCTGCCGTATCTCAGGCAGGCCTCAGCGGTTATCGTTGAAAGCACGGATCCGGAATGCCATGCGGCGATTACCTGTCTGGCCCTGGGCATTCCACTCTTTATGGACCGCACGGAGCAGGCGGTGCATATGCTCAAGAACGGGATGACGGTCACGGTGGATGCGGATCATGGATTCCTTTACAACGGTGTAAAGGGGATGTGAACATGTACTATTACGGTGATCCAACCTATATTTTAATTATTATTGGCTTTGTGATTGCACTGGCAGCACAGGCAATGG
>JAFUZM010000204.1 GCA_017476605.1 Clostridia bacterium | reverse complement strand
TTAAAATTCTATAACATTTCTGTATTCTAATCTATAATACCAAATTTCTAATCATTAGTGTAAGTTCTAA
Organism: Clostridia bacterium; assembly: GCA_017476605.1. GTDB lineage: Bacteria > Bacillota > Clostridia > Christensenellales > Aristaeellaceae > Ventricola. The sequence goes on along the minus strand of JAFUZM010000204.1, from coordinate 4,502 downwards.
ATATTTATTGTTTCTCTTCTCAAACTATTTTGTTTTTCACCACATTGAGGCTAAGGGCACTATCAACGGCGTTGTTACCAGTAAGGTGGAAAGCTGGCACGCGTGGGGAGAGTTGAAAGGGGTGGACTATAGCGGCGGGGACGCCGCTCAGAGCACTACAGCGGACACGGTGCCCAGCAGTGCAGGAGTGCAGGCTGTACAGGAGACAAGCAACTCCTCCAGCACCAATAGTGTTTTCTACCGCCTCCTCAAACGCGCCACCCCTATGCAGCGTGGGGATGACGTGCGTGCTCTTCAGGAACAGCTCACCTCCCTGGGCTTTGCCTGTGGCCCGATTGACGGAATCTTCGGTGATAAGACAAAAGCCGCTGTGAAGGCTTTCCAAGCTGCCGCTGGCGTGGTTGTTGACGGCATTGTGGGGCCGATCACAAGAGGAGCGCTGGCAGCGGCTTTGGATAGTACCGCATCAAAATAGCCCGTCCGCCGATATGCTCTGGTATAATTCCCCATCGCTTCCCGCCACCACGAATAATTGAAATAAGCCTTTATACGCCGAAACCCGGATCAGCCTCTGCATCACACGCATTGACTGATCCGGGTTCTTTTTTCTTTCAATCTATGTTGTAGTATTCCTTGTATGGAACCCATTCATCGGACAGCTCATGATCAGGCCATATTGTGGTAACAATAGAATACTCCGACCAATCAAAAGAAATCTCGTTACCATCTTCATCAATAGCCACGCCTGAAAGCAATGCTTTCTCATCAATCCGGGGCAGATATTTTGCAATCTCCGCCTTCAAGTTTTTGTCAAACATTTCAACCCCAACAAGCAATTCCACGGGATTTAAGCCTAATACGCTGAAAAGCATAACTTGCGCATCGGGGCCAGGATATCTCTGTCCGGTTTCCCATAAGCTGATCGCTTGAGGAGTAACATGCAACCTGGACGAGAGCTGTTCTTGAGTCAACCCCATAGAAATACGTTTCTTTGCAATCAATCGTCCCGTCTTCTTTATATCCATGCTCATGCCCCTTTTCGTATATTGGTACATACCACTTTTCGTATATTGGTACATACCACTTTGTCCTGGTACATCATGTGGGAATGTGGGATGCTCTGATGCTCAGATGCTTTGTAACCGCTCAAGAAGCTCCCAAGCTCAGCTGCTCGGTAGCTCTGAGGCTCTGATGCATATACCGAATATAGGCCAGTTATCAAAAATAGTCAACCAACTATCTGTTGAGGTGTTGAGGGGAATATAAGTATTTGTTGAGGAGAAGATAAGTGCTCCCCTTTGCCAACATAATCAATTTTTTATTAATTTTCGGCTTTCAAAAAACACCCTTTCAGGTCTTTGCGCCGCGCCGCAAAATGTCATATACCGTGGATTCCGGAATGCCTGCTTTCTTCGATACTTGTTATATGCCATTCGGTTTAATTCCCGTTTCTGGAATGTCTGGCGGATAATCCCATTCTGTTCGCAATCAATGCTTTCGCAGTAACCTCAGCCACCTGAATAATTGCCGTCTGTTCCTCCTGCGTGCATGCGTTGAGGATCCTTTTGATCTTCATTTCATTTTCATTCTCATCCGCATTTTCCGCCTGCCCCATTTTCCCATACAAAAGATAATCAATACTCAAATCCAGGGCGGAAGCAATCAGAACCAAATTTGTCAATCCGGCTCGCCGGACACCGCGTTCAATTTCATTTAATGCAGAAACGCTGATATTTGATTTATCCGCCAATTCCTTGGGAACTATCCGCCTTCTCAGCCGTTCATCCCGAATCCTCACTCCCATGGAGATATAATCAATAATATGTTGATTCTCTGGTCTCATTCTTCCCTCCAACACTAAAAAACAGCAAAAATAGAGTCCGCAAATATCACGGACTCCTGGAAAGATGAAGCCTGCCAGCTACACTTTCTAAGTTAATGGTTTTGGTGACCTAATTTACGAGACTGCTAGCACTTTAGCTGATCCGGGCTCTTTTTTTTGTTACGGTTTACTCAACAGCCGAAGCATCTTATTTACCCATTTCTCCTCACAGCATCCAGCGCTTTGGAGGAGCATGACCAAGAGCATATATGATGCTCGTTTTTTGGCTACCGTCTTTCCTTCCGCAATTCCGTATCCATGTAAATCATTGCATCTACAATCGCACTTCCACGCATTCTTACCTTCGGTGAACTCATATACAGGCTTCTCAATATACTTCTTCTGCCACAGTTCCTGCAACTGGTTGATGCTGTTCTCTAAGTCCGGAATAACATGAGCTTCTTCCAGTCTTAGCCATAATCCCTTCTCATTGATATATCGATATGCAAACTCCGCAGCCAATTCTCTGGCTTTACTTCTGGTTTCACCCTCTGCCGTCATCGAGTCAAAAGTGGGGATTCCTTGATCGTTTTCAGGAACACTAAACTTTACCTGGCATGTGAAGTGATCCGTCACGCTTCTCCTGTGATGTGTATCGTACACCTCATACTCCGGCATCCTGCCAAAGTGACGCTGATGCCACGAATTGAAAATGTCGAAGTATGTTTTCTTCAGATACTCATTCGGATGGGTAAGTTGGATGCAAAGAAGACGATCCGTTACTGTTTCAATGGCATCCCAATCCCAATTGCTATCAATTGTGACTGCTCCAATGATTGCCTCGATAACATCTTCACATGCTGAATCCGTAGCTTCCTCGCCTGTCCCGAAAAGAATTAGTTTTTCAAGATCTAACGTCCTGGCCCTTTCGGCAAGATAATCTTTCGAGACAAAGTGCCTCCTCAATCCTGTCAGATCTCCTTCATCAAAGGAAAGACGAGACATAAACGGCGCGTCAGGTTTATACTGGAACACATTTGCAGTCTGTTCAATTACTATGCGAGAAACCACTGTCCCCATTACGGAATCGCCCAGGAACTCTAATTCCTCATTATCAGAGATAACCCCATACTCAATAGCAAACGCTCTTCGAGTGAAAGCCTGCCTGAGGATATTTTCATTAACGAATTCATATCCTATGAGACTTCTGACGAATGATACCGGGTCTTTTTCCGGGAAGCCATCACTGAGCGACAGTTTCAGGCAATTCATGTGGTAGTTAAAATCGTCCTGCCAGGCGTCGACAATAAACCCATCATCCCAGTAATCCTCACCAATGGTAGGCTCGAAGGTGTCTATACCAAACATTTTTCGTTCATCAATGAGGTCTGCCTCAGGATCGTCCTCCGCTTTATCATCCACATTTTCTTCGGTAGTATCCCCATCGACGCTATCAACATCGCCGTCGCCGTCATCCGAAATATCCTCTTCGTCTTCGGCATCCTCTTCGTCATCATCTTCATCGAAATCGATGTCAAAGAAAGGGTCATCTTCCTTTTTATACAAGTCAAAGCGGTCAAAATCTGTAATCTCGCCAGTATGTTCTATAACGCCAACGATATGGCCTTTCCCATCCCGGACAAAGTATTGGTCCTCCGTTGGATCATATTCTTCATTGATAGTATAGTCTTCATTCAGGATTCCCCGCTCAACCAGGTAGTCCATGTACTTTTTTATATCTATCAGCTCTTGGGCAGTTTCGTCCAACGGCAATCCTTCTGCCGTATCAACATCCCACTCCATGTCGCCTTCACCACCCCAGAGAGGCTCAGGCCACGCACAATTCTTAGGCCACGGTTTGCGCTTCTTGCCTGTGGTTGGGGTTGTCATAGCGGTTTGTTTTCTGAAGGTAAAAATGTTTAAAGGTGCAGGGGGTTTTGAGGGGTGAGTTGATGTGGTTTGCGTTGTTGAGGGACTGGTAACAGTGGTTTGAGCCTGTTCGTTCTGCATTTGGTCGTTCTGTGCCTGATTGCACTGTGCTTGGTCATTCTGTACAAGCTCGTTCTGTACTCGTTCGTTCTGTGCCTGATTGCTCTGCGGCATACCCTGATTTTTGGACATAAAGAAAGCCTCCAGTACATTCACCGGCTGCCCGATCATGTCGATCGCCGGCTTGATATACATGGAGGCATGAGTTTTGTTCTCTTGTATTCCTGGAGCGCTTTTCCACAATGCAAAGATCAGCCAGGAGGAGGAACTGATCCTTCCATTGCTACGGAGTCCTGCACCAGGTAATCATCGATCCCATTTCAACATTTATTTGTACGCTACCTCTCTGCCCATCGCCCCTTTTGAAGGCGGTAACCAGGATGATATACATACAGCCAAATGCCTCATGCCATCCATGCATATACATGGTATCACATGAGGGGCTTCTTGGCAAGAGGGATTTTCTTATTGCTGCGTGTTTGCTACTTGTTTGCTATTTGTTTGCTATTCGTTGTTTTCACAAATACTCCCCGCGAAGATTGTCAATCAGCTCGAATGGGAAGCTCTCTGAACAGCCGTCTGGTATCTCTTCCAGCGCTTTCACGAAAGCTCTAACCAACTCCTGTGCCTTTGCACTATTCCTTCTTCCTTGGCTGTTTACTATTGATCTATTCATCTCACGCCCTGTCCA
>JAFUZM010000203.1 GCA_017476605.1 Clostridia bacterium | reverse complement strand
CCAAGACGGATCAGTTCTTTATTACCGGGGTAATCATAATCTCTACAGTAAACTTGGCACCATTTGTGTTTGAGATTTTCTGTGGCGCCAGCCCAAGTACCGCCTTTTCCCTTGTCTGAACGAATAACCACGGTTCCAGAGGACTGTGCGTAAATGTAACGATTTCGCATCATAGCCACTTCGACATTGAAACCTGCGGTTGGAATAACGACAGACATCAGGAGAACTCGGCCATTACGAATTTCACGAACAAGCTCGGAATCCCGCATTTTGCGTAGCATCGAATCAGAGATGTACTCGATGACAAAAACGCCCTCACTTATAGCAGCAGAGGCAGAGATACTATCTATTCCTCTGGCGCCACCTGAGACAACCGCATAACCGTGTGCCGCTGTTTTTGCCACGGTGTGTTTTGTGAACTCTATATCTGTTGAATCAAAAGATCGCGAACCGACATATCCAATGGCTTCTTTTTTAAGCAGATTCAGGTCTCCGGCGGAATAGAACAGAGGAGGACAACTGTTTCCTAATTTCTTTTTTAGCTGCTTGGGATATTGACTATCTGCTCTTGTAATAATCTGAATCCCCATATCTTCATATTTGCTTATTTCAAAGCGCAGGCTTCCGCTTCGTTCCAATAGCCTTTTGAATCTATTTGCAGTATTCTCGGAAACGTTAAGCTGATTTATAAAATCTTGCTTTTCAAAGTCAAGCAAAACTTCCGGTTGAAGCTTAAGAGAACGAAGCTGTTCAGCTAAAGTTGCCCATTCATTTGCTTCTAATGGTTTGATGTCATCTGTGATACAAAGATGACTGCACAAAATTATGATTGTTTCTGCATTGCGGTTCATTTTAGTTCTCCTCGTGACTGCTATCTGCTAACGCGAATGGATATACTTTTTGACATCCATGTTCCATTAATTTGTACCCACAGACAGTCAATGTCCACTTAGAATCAACAATATCATCGACCAGGAGAATCCGCGGTGGCATCTGCACATCCTTTACGCTGAATGAATCCATCGCATTCTTGCATTGGAATGTGCTGTTCGCCATTTCTTTCTGGTGCGGTGCGTCTGTTTTCTCAAGAAGCTCCATATAGGTGAGATTCGTTTTCTCCGCCAGTCGCATGGCAAAGTCTTTGACGAGATCGCTGCGCAGAGATGGAACGAATGTGACATGGGTGATTTCGTTTTCGCGAATCAAAGGGGTGAGAACCGAAACGGCTTTTTCAATCAGCTGATTATCAAAACACGGCAGGAATCCGGGCGGAGGACATTTGCCTTTCTTTACCATCTCGCCGTATCCGGAATCCCCGTATGTCGACAGACAGATTCCAGGCATCAGCATGAAGTTCATTTTCTTCATGTCCGGCCATCTCTTCCTTGGCTCAATTCGGATAATGGAGCCTTGAATGTACAGGGAGGCCGCATGGACCGCTTCGGGGGATATCGTAAGATCCGGGAAAATGTCATGGCCTCGGCAGTTGAAGCATTTCCCGCATTTGCTGGCTGTATGATCATCAAGCGCACGGACAGCAAATTGACTGAGACATTCCCTGGTGCGGATCAACTCGTGCATCTGCTCAAGCTCTTGTTTGCGGATGGTCATGATTTCCTGATAGTGTTTTTCGTTATACACAAAGGGCTTTGGAGTGGAATAAAAGCGGTAGCGCCTTCCGTCATGCTCTTTCCGTATAAATCCTTCATTTTCGAGGAATTTCAGTGTGTTCTCAATTCTCTGTTTTCGGATGTTGACACGAGATTCCACTTCTGCCTGCGTAAGACCGCTGCTGTTTTCCACCTCTGTCATGACAGCGGTCGATTCCTCTTTTGAGGGGAAGGCGGTTTCGATGAAGTACGTATTGATGGCATCATCTTCTTTCCCGCTCATCAGGAAGACGTAGGCATCCTTCAGATTCCGGCCGGCCCGGCCAATCTGCTGATACCAGGCAACGATGTTTGCCGGAGACTGATAGTGAATGACAAAAGAGATGTCACCTTTATCATATCCCATTCCAAGCTTTGTCGTTGCGACGATGGCTTTGATTCTGTTGGTATAGAAGGCATCAATAGCTTCGTCATTCGCTTCATCTGTTGCGCCGGCGTTATAGGAACGGCTGTCAATTCCGTTTTGGTTCAGAAACTCGGCCAGATGATCACAGTCCTGTTTGGTAATACAGTAGATGATCCCGGTTCCAGGAAGCTTCGGCAGGTTTTGAAGCAGCCAGGCATATCGCTCTTTCCGCCCTCCTAGCCTCAGAGTCTGGATGTTCAGCGAGGCGCGAGTGAGAGGACCTCTTGAGATAAAAACGTCCTGTCCCAGCTGTGCTTTGAGATCATTGATGACCCGATTATTGGCCGTTGCCGTGGTCGCAAGAACCGGAACATTGCTGAAGATTCCGCTGATGATTCGTCCCAATCGTCCATACTCCAGTCGGAAATCGTGTCCCCAGTCAGAGATACAGTGCGCTTCATCCACAACAAGGAGGCCAATTCGCATTTCTGGAAGGACGGGCTGGATTTCATCGCTCATCAAGGTTTCCGGGGTGATGAAGAGGATATCGATCTGATCCTCTTTCAGCTGACGGAGAATATCGGCCCGCTCATCGCTGCCTCTCTTGATTCTGCTGTTCAGGGCAGCACAGCGAATCCCCATACGCTTGGCATACTCCATCTGGTTTTCCATCAGGACGAGCAGCGGGCTGATGACAAGTGTCATTCCCTGCCCGTGGTTTCTTTTCATCTTCGCTGAAATGAAGTAGACAAGGCTTTTGCCCCATCCGGTTTTCTGGACGACCAGCGTGCGGCCTCTTGTCATCGTGGCCTCGATCGCTTCATATTGGCCATACCGAAAAGAGGCTTGCTGTCCATAGGTTTGAAGCAGAATGGCAGTGGCTTCATTGTGAATGGCTGGATCTTGAATGTTCATGGTATTCTCCGACTCAAATTTGAAAAGAGAAAGACGGCACATTTTGGCACGCCCTGCGAGGCTAAATGCACAATGCGGACGCATCGATTTGAGAAAATGGACCTACTTCATTGAAGCGATTTGACGAGGCGCAAATCGCATTTCATTCCAGCTGCAGGGTGCGATATAATTATTAAAAAGCAATGCCACTTCGGGAAAAAGTATCCGTACACGCGGGCGGTTGCATTCATTAGATCTGAAGGGATGCTCCAAATCAACCGATACTGTGATGGCGATTTGGCGGAGACAGCGGTATCCAATGGGGGACCGCCTACTATTTGAGATTGCGAAACCTCGAAATCTCCTCTGGATCAAACAGCACAATCGATGCTATTTCGATTCAAAGAGTCCAGGCTCATTTTCAATCAAATCCTCTGCAAGATATTTGGCATCAAGATTATCAATGCCGAGGCGTCCAGTCTGAATCTGTTCAGATAATTTGCTATTGTAATAGATATCCATCGCCTTCCTCTGGGAGACATTCTTTTTTTGGGCAATATATTCGATAATATCAAGTTCCAAATTCTGTCTATAAACGATCTCAAGATCTTTTTTTGTCACGGCTTTCTCTCCACTTCATAGGAATCTTTAAACATTAGCAGATGATCGACTGCTGCTTGGCTGATCAATGCAATCTGATTGTTCTTTTTGTAGTATTTTAATTCCTGCAGAGTCCTCTGCTTGTCCCAGATTCCTCTATGATACATGTCAACGGATTTAAACACATCATCGTCTGCGACACTCCCGATGATGATATCATACCGCCGATACTCTGTCTTTCCGTCGCGACAGTCACAAACAAAGTCAATCCATTCCTCATCATCTTGTGGGTCGCGAAAGGTTCGTACGTGGTATCCTTGGAGATCATCTGCAAGGTCATAGACATTGACGATCGGTGTTCCCTTTTTCAAACGCATGGATTTTCTCAATGCCCAGCGCTCAGCCTGTCCGAGGAATGCTGTGACATAGAAACCTTTTCCGAAGTCGAGGTATGTCTTTGAATGGATAACATCCGGTTTCTGTATCTCAAGAGTGCTTCCGTGATAGACTGTCATACCGTTACACCTCTTTCGGCCAACATTTCTGTGAGATCCTCGACGAGATACTTGCTGCCAAGCGTATGGAGGGTATCATAGCAGGGGAGGAGATACCCGTCTATCGCATTAGCCTCGGATAGTTTTGCATATACCTTGGAGGGGGTGATGTGCCACACCTCTGAGAGCTGATAGAGGATAAATGTGACAAATTCAATCTCTTTTTTTTCTATCATACGTTCACCTCAATTTTCATTTCGTTGCAGCTGTAGGATGCGATAGTATGATTAAAAAGCAACGCCGTTTCGGTAAAAAGTATCTGACCACGCGGGTTTTGTATTCATTATATCTCACGAAATGCACTGAATCAATGGAAACCGTGTGCTACGATAAATGCATCAAATTCGCTCTGAGCAAGGCGCAGCCTTGCTTGGATCCCTCCATAAATAAAGGGTGGCTAATTGCTATTTGCAATGACAATTCAGCTACTATATGTTGTGTCACTTGAGTTTATCATCCAATGGCTTTCAGGTCATGTCCTTCAATATTTTGTTGGCATGACCTTTTTCTGTTTTGGACAATAGTTCGCCCGTTATAGCTCTATCCATCGTATCTCTGTCTATGATGCAAAATAGTTGCTTTAAGTTATCCTCGGGATTCCAGCCAAACATTTTCCTCATTGTATTGAT
>JAFUZM010000202.1 GCA_017476605.1 Clostridia bacterium | reverse complement strand
GGTATCATTCAACTTAACGGGTTTCGCTTTCTTCGCCAATGCACATTACACCCCTGTTTTTGGTTTTTAAGCATTATATACCCGTCGACTTCGGATGTCAATAAGATAGGTTGCATTCATATTAAGAATTTTCACGTACAGCTCGAAATGGTTCGTTACTATGGAATGTACTCAACCACAAATCAAAATTCACAGCGTATGAAAAAGGCTTTTCAGAGAAATCAAGTCGATTGGCTTTATTCTCCAGATCATCATGACAAACGCAATTACTATAGCCATTGGCGTGGTGCATTTTTTCGCGACTTCGGTGAAGACCCCCAATGTTGTCCCCTCTGTCAAAATGAAATGACGGTTCTATATTATCTGATAGATGGCAAAAAGGTCTTTGATCTACCACCAAAAGGATTCGGATATAAAAGTCGACATAAAGATTTTACATGGGACTTTGACGAGTACTAAAGCAGCAACGTGTTTGACTATCTTTGACCTAAAAGGCTCAATTGGGTTGTTCTCCTATATTTAAAATTTGTGCATTATGAATTAAATAAAGGCGATATTTATATGCAACATTTTTGTCTCTGATCTCAATTTTTCGATATTTTTGTGATATAGTAATATACATATCATGAATATTCTATGCAATTTTCACAGAAAATGGTCGAACTTTCCTAATAAGCGAGAAAAACATCCTCTGCCTTTCCTCGCATGTCAAATTCTCCTACATGATCGACGGCTCCCTGTTCTCTTTCCTCACAGACCGTGAAATCTATTCCCTTTTCGGAAATGCGCTCGACAATGCGCTTGAGGCAACCACCAAGCTTTCCGATATCGGGGATCGGATGATCACCCTCAAGGCAAACCGCCGGGGCGATCTTGTGGTGCTCCAGGTGGAAAACACCTGCGAACCCGGCTTCTCTCTGGATGGCGACATCCTGCCCCAGACCACCAAGAGCGGAAAGGGACACAGCTTTGGCCTCCGTTCCATCAGCCGGCTCGCGGAAAAGCACGGCGGCTCCATGTCGGTCCGCGCGGAAAACGGTGTGTTTAAACTGAGCGTCATCCTTCACCCATGACATATTCCCCGGATTTGGGGACGTAAACGGGTTTTCCGTTCACGTCCTTTTTTTGTCGTAAACGGAGGTTTTGAACGTCTGCGCACGCTGGGCATGCATTCATGCCAATCCCCTTCTTTCTTCCTTTTCCCTGTGATATGATGTCCTCAGCGAAATGATCGCTGCTCTTAAAACCAAAGGAGCAATACGACAAATAAAGGAGAGGAAAACATGAAACGGTTTATCAGCTTCCTGCTCACTTTCTCCCTGCTTTTCGGCATGGTTCCCATGGCCTTTGCAGAGACGAAGGATGAGTACATTGCAGCGCCTTACAACGCTGCTGAGGTAGACCCCACCGTCACTTACCTTGAGCCCGCGTTCTACGAGAACGAAAACGGCCCGACCATCGGTGTCACCACCGTCGGTGTCATCGTAAAGGACGGCCTCTACTTCAAGGACAGCAATAACAATCAGGAACTGGATGTCTTTGAGGACTGGCGTCTTGACGCCGAAACCCGTGCCGCCGATCTGGTCAGCAAGCTGACCCTCATGCAGCAGGCCGGTTTCGTCATGAACGCTCTGGTCATCACCCCGGTCGTGCCCAAGCTGGACATGGCGAAAAACGAGGACGGCACCATCAATCCCGCCAACGTTCTTACCATCATCCCCGAGGGCGAGTACACCGACAAGCTGACCATGTTCAACACCAAAGCCTCCGGCTTTGCAAGCGCCGATGACCAGGTGCTCACCTATGGCAAGGTCCGTGCTGCCGTTTACCGCGGCGGTCTTGGCTTTGACGCCTCTATGGTCGCTCTTCTCAACAACGTAACCAACGAGGTTGCTGAATGGGATTCCGCCAAGGACGGCCTCCCGGCCATTCCCTTCACCCTCATCTCCAACCCGATCTCTGCCGGTTTCCCGGATTCCCTTGGTATGGCTGCTGCCGTTCAGGGCGACGAGAACTATGACGCCATCAAGGAATATGCTCAGGTGGACCGCGAAATGTGGCTCTCTCAGGGCATCAGCTTCATGTATGGCCCGCAGATTGACCTGGTCACCGATCCCAGATGGCCGCGCAACAACGGCACCTATGGCGAGCGTCCCGACGTCACCGCCGGCATCATCACCGCTCTGGTGGACGGCTATCAGGACGGAACCGACGGCGTGAACAGCAACTCCGTCATCCTCTCTGCCAAGCACTTCCCGGGCGACGGCGCCTCCGAAAACGGCTTTGAGTCCCACTCCTATCAGGGACAGTGGCGTCTCTATCCAACCGCCGGATCTCTTGAAAAGTATCAGCTGGTTGGCTTCCAGGCCGCCATCGACGCCGGTGTCGGCGCGATCATGCCCTGCTACTCCCGCGACACAACGGATGAGCGTTCCGTCCCGCAGACCTATCGCGGACAGGAAATCAACGTTGCTTCTCTCGGCTCCGCTTACAACAAGGAAATCATCGGCACCCTGCTCCGCGACCTCATGGGCTTCAAGGGCTTTGTCAATTCCGATTCCGGAATCACCACTGTCCAGACCTATGGTGTTGAAAACATGACCGCGCTGCAGCGCTATGCCAAGCTCATCTCCTCCGGAACCGATGCCATCGGCGCTGAGCTCTATCCCGAGGGCATTGTGAGTGCCGTTGCTGCCGGCGTTCTTGACAAGGCAGACCTCGACCGCGCCAACATCAACCGTGCAACTGCCGTGATCAAGCAGGGCCATTTCGAGAACCCCTATCTTGATTACATGAAGGCAGACGAAGTCCGTGCAACCAATATGGCCACCGCCAGCCAGCAGGCCTATCAGATGCACCTTAAGGCCACCGTTCTCATGAAGAACCATGAGAATACCCTGCCTCTTGCCGCAAACGAGGGCAAGAAGGTCTATGTCGCCAGCTTCACCGGCAATGGTGAGGACGAGGCAACCATCGAAGCGATGAGCGCTCTGTTCGAGGCTCAGGGCTTTGAAATCGTCGAGAAGGCCAAGGATGCCGACATCGCTTACCTCTATGTCGAGCCCAAGGCGTCCAATTCCACCGCCGCCGGCCCCACCGAGGCTGTTCTCAGCCTGGTTGAGGAGTTCGAGGTGGACGAGCGTGATGCCAACGCCTCCGATGGCGATATGTTCGGCACCGGTTCCCAGAAGAAGACCGGAGACAAGATTGAAGTCACCACCATCGAGGATGTCGACAAAATCGCAAAGATCGCCGATACCGTTCATGAGAACGGCGGCAAAGTAGTCGCTTCCATTGTAATCACCTCTCCGTGGATTCTGACCAACCTCGAGCCTTATTGTGATGCTCTGGTCGCTCAGTACACCACCTCCGGCGCTTCCCTTGACAACGCCCGCAAGGCACAGGTCGATGTCATCGTAGGCAACTACAATCCGACCGGCAAGCTCTCCGTGACCATGGTCTCCTCCGAGGATGTCGTCGCTCTCAGCGAAACCACCCTGGCGGATGGCACCGTTGCCGAGATCTGCGCCTCCCCCAACGACGTTCCCGGCTATGACAAGGATCAGTACATTGATCCCGCCGTTCTGGCCAATGTCAATGGCGGAAGCTACGCCTACATGGATGCAGATGGAAATTACTATCGCTCCGGCTTTGGCCTCAGCTACTGATTTCCCTGTCCATCTTAAGTCCTGACAGGAAAGGAGCTGCTGCAGCTGAGCAATCTCTTGCAGCAGCTCCTTTATTTTTAAGACAATCCATGCTAGAATACAGTATCATCATAAAAAAGGAGATTTGCCCATGAAAATGACCTTTCGCTGGTATGGAAGCCAGATTGATCCGATCCCTCTCAAGTACGTAAAGCAGATTCCTGGCATGACCGGTCTCATGGGACTGCTTGACAAGCCCGCCGGCGTCGACTGGCCGGAGGACGAGTTTGTTGCCCTCAAGAAAGAGGTCAATGATGCAGGCCTTGAAATTGAGGTCATTGAGTCCGTCAATGTCCATGAGGACATCAAGATCGGTCTCCCTTCCCGTGATCAGTACATCGAAAACTATATCAGCACCATCCGGATGCTGGCCAAGCATGGTGTCAAAGTCATCGTTTACAATTTCATGCCCGTCTTTGACTGGCTGCGGACGGATCTGGCCCGGGTGATCCCCGAGGACGGCAGCAACAGCCTGTACTTTGACGAGAAGGACCTGGGCGAAATGGGTCCCCTTGAAATCGTCCGCAAGACCGCAGAGGACAGCCACGGCTTTACGCTCCCCGGCTGGGAGCCGGAGCGCCTTGCCCTGCTTGAGACAACCCTCAAGCAGTATGAGGGCATGACCGGGGATGACCTCCGCAAGAACTTCAAGTATTTCCTCGACGCCGTCGTTCCGGTCTGCGAGGAAGTCGGTGTCCGCATGGCCTGCCATCCGGATGACCCGGCCTGGCCGATTTTCGGTCTCCCGCGCATCACCCATTCGCAGGAAGACTTTGACAAGATGGTCAAGCTGCACGACAGCCCGGCCAATACGCTCTGCCTTTGCACCGGCTCTCTTGGCAGCAATCCGGAGAATGACATCCCGGCCATCATTCGTCATTTCGGCAGCATGGACCGCATCGGCGCCATGCACGTACGCAACGTCAAATACCTCGGCTACCATCATTTCCGTGAGGCCGCACATCTCTCCTGCACCGGCGACCTTGATCTCTATGAGATCGTCAAGGCCATCTATGAGACCTGTCCTGACACCTATATCCGTCCGGATCACGGCCGGATGATCTGGGATGAGCAGGGACGTCCCGGCTACGGTCTGTATGACCGGGCCCTCGGCGCAGCATACATCAACGGGCTCTGGGAAGCCATAGAGAAAGGAAGCAAATAATATGGAAAAGAATGTTCTCAATACCGATCTCAGCGGCAAGGTTGCCGTTGTCACCGGTGCAGGCGGTGTCCTGTGCTCCTACTTTGCCAAAGTGCTGGCCCGTGCAGGCGCAAAGGTTGCCCTGCTGGACCTCAACTATGAGAGTGCCAATAAGTTTGCCGAGGAAATTGTCGCCGAGGGCGGCGTTGCCAAGGCCTACAGCTGCAACGTCCTTGACAAGGACATCTGCTATGCCGTTGCCGATCAGGTAGCCGCGGATCTCGGTCCCTGCGACATCCTTCTCAACGGTGCCGGCGGAAACAACCCCCGCGCCACCACCGACAAGGAATACTATGAAGAGGGCGACATCGACTCCGATACCAAGTCCTTCTTTGATCTTGAAAAGTCCGGCGTCGAATTCGTCTTCAACCTCAACTTCATTGGCACGCTGCTCCCGACCCAGGCCTTTGCCCGTCAGATGGTGGGCCGTGAGGGCTGCAACATCCTCAACATCAGCAGCATGAACGCCTATACGCCGCTCACCAAGATTCCGGCATACTCTGGCGCAAAGGCTGCCGTCACCAACTTCACCCAGTGGCTGGCTGTTCATTTCAGTCATGCCGGCATCCGTGTCAACGCGATTGCTCCCGGCTTCTTCTCCACCAAGCAGAATGCGGCGCTCCTCTTCAATCCGGATGGCACCCCGACTGCACGGACCGGAAAGATCCTCGCCGCCACTCCCATGGGACGCTTTGGCGACAGTGAGACCGAGCTCTCCGGCGCGGTCCTGTTCCTCCTCAACAATAAGGCAGCCAGCTTTATTACCGGCGTTACGATTCCCATCGACGGCGGCTTCTCCGCTTACAGCGGCGTATAAACAAAATCGGCAGGGCATATGCCCTGCCTTTTAGTTTTCCTCGGACTCTCTCTTCTCGGCGATTTTCCCGATCACCGCCAGCACTGCCAAAATGGCCGTCGCTGCAAACAATACTTTTTTCATTCAGGTTACCTCCTTTTTGATGATCACGGACCCCGTTCCCTCCCGTTTTCCCTTCCTCCACATCCTGGTATTGAAACGTAAACATAACGATGCGTTTGTACGCTGTCGGGGGCTGACAATTCCTTTTGTGCCTGCCCTGCGGCACCATGCATTGCAGCTTGGGCAGCTGCCGCCTGATGTGCGCCGAAAGGGAAAACTGCCATATCAGGAGCTGCTCCTTACAGAAGCAGCTCTGTCTTCCAGTTTGTCTCCTGCAGGAGATTATCAAGCCGGCGAATCTCCTTTGCCATCCGGTCCACCTGCTGCTGGAGCACTGCAGGCTTGATCGTGGGCAGAATGCGAATCTCCGTTCCCCGCGCCCGATAGGTGCTCTGTCCCGCCGTCTCCACCAGATCCCGCAGGATGGACATGCGAACGATCTCCGCATCCTTTCTCGCGATGATCTCGGTCAACGTCTCCTCCCCCGCGCGCGTCATGCAGTTGGTTTTATTGATGGCTGCCACAAGCTTTTGGAGGCGCAGAACTGCCTCATCCAATTCCCGGATCAGTTCCTTCGGATCCTCCGTGGGCTCCTCGCCCTCCTGCGTCAAAATGGCATTGGTGAGCCTCCTGCGAAGCTCCTCCGTTTTCCGATTGAGATCTGCCCGCTCCTGCAGGGCCTCTGCAAGTTTCATACTGTCTCCTCCAACGAGCAACTTGGTCTTTCGGCGTAGTGGCTTTTGTCAGTGCTCGTTACCTGACATACTGTTTGCCACGCAAACAGGCCAACTCCTTTGTACATTCATTTTCTGTCTTGATGGACAGATGTTCACAGGTTAAGATCAATGCATTTCTGCAGAATCCGTCTGGCCAGCGGCGCTGCTGTTCCGCCGCCGCTGCCGCCGTTTTCAATCAGGACACAGACGGCATAGGGGGCACGTTCCTCCGTGATAAAGCCCACAAACCATGCATGCGCTTCGATGCTTTTATCGTTGCTGACCTCCGCGGATCCGGTTTTGCCGGCCACGGTATAGCCGCTTAGGGCTGCCCGGGTTCCGGTCCCGTTTTTGACCACCTCAATCATGTTTCTGCGCATCTCCTGCGCGGTTTCGTAGGAAATCACGCTGCGATCCGATGCCGCAAAGGGCAGCATGCGTTCCGATCCCCCCGCCGTGATGATCCGGTGCAGGAGGCGTGGCTCCTTAAAGATGCCGTTATTGGCGATGATGGAAGCAATCAGGGTCATGTGAAGCGGCGTCGCCAGGACACGCCCCTGACCGATGGAGGACCACGCAAGGTCCTCGGCACTGAGGTCGTCCATGGGATAGCTGGAGTTATAGACGATCATGTCATTGAACATGAAGTTTTCATTGAATCCCAACTGGCGTGCCGTTTCCCCGATCAGCTTATATCCCAGCTCCTGAGAGAGCGCCGCAAAGGTCGTATTGCAGGATTTGGCAAAAGCACCCGTCAGGTTCTGCACCCCGTGTGCCGCGCTTTCGGTCACGGAATAATTGCCAACGGGATAGTACCCTGTGCAGTCAAACGCAAAATCGTTCAGATTCGGCAGGTGATCAATGGCCGAAATCATGGTCACGATTTTAAAGGTGGACCCCGGGGGATACAGGCCCTGGGTAGCCCGGTTAATGAGCGCGCCCGCCTCCGAATCTGAAAGTGCAGCGCTCAGATTCGTCGGATCAAACTGGGGCAGAGACACAAGTGCCAGAACCTCTGCGGTCTGGTAGTTCATCACAACTGCCGCACCACGCTTGCCCGAGGGAAAATGCTCGGTGATGTATTTGCTGAGCTCTGCGGAAACCGTGAGCTCCAGGTTATCCCCCTGCTGCTGTTTTCCAGTCACCGCGTCCCTGAGACGCTCAAGGATATTGGCCTTGAACCCCAGAAGATACTGGGCATGGAAGGTATCAACGCCAGTTGAAACCTTCCCCTCGCTGTCCCCCACGACCTGGGAGACCGCCTGGCGGATGGCGCTGTTTTTATTATACCGACGGACTCCATCCTCATCCGTATACGCCAGTACCGTGCCGCTCCGGTCTGTTACGGTGCCCATCCGTACATAGCGTTTCTGGTTGTTGATTCGAGGATTGTACGGATTGGCCACCCAGCGCCCGCCGTAAAAGTAGACGGAATAGCAGAAATATCCGATGGTCACCGCAAAGATAAGCACGGTCAGGAGAAGGACCATTCTTGACCGCATTTTAATGATTTTAATAGGCGTCCCTCCCCTTGATCAGGACATCCTCCTCAAGCTCCAGCTGAGACTTTCCAACAATGCCATGCAGCACGCCCACCATGCTCATGCACGAAAGCATGGAGGATCCGCCATAGCTGAGAAACGGCATGGTGACGCCGGTCAGGGGGATCAGCTTGATCACCCCTGCGGTGATCATGAACGTCTGGATGCCAAACATCGCCAGTGCACCAT
>JAFUZM010000027.1 GCA_017476605.1 Clostridia bacterium | reverse complement strand
TCAATGAGCCCATTTTGATACAGCTCGACCAGCGTTTCATATGCCGGGATCGGTGTAGATCCCGTTGCAAGACCAAGGACACAGTCTGGTTTTTCGAGAATCCGGGATGCCAATACAATGCCTGCTGCCCTGCAGGCCTTTTCTGCTGATTCAAAGACGTGAAATTCCATGTTTTCCTCCTCTGCAGGTACATTCGAGTCGGTTGATTTGCCAAGCCATATGTCAAGTACCTGCTTTGTGACAAACCATCGCTTACGCGATGGGCATGGCTCCTGTTTTCCATCATTTATTGCCGATGATCTGTTGCCATTATACCACAGCAAACGTCCGGTTCATAGGCAGCGCCTAAAATTTCCAGCTGTGTGGCTCTGCCCAACAATTCGCATCACGCCATCTCCCGGATTAAGCCGTAATGGACATTTCGGCATCCTGCGCCATGCGCTCCATCTGGACGCCCAGCGTTGCCGCAAGGCTGGCACACAGGCGGCTTGAAAATCCGTTTTTGGGATCGGCCAGCGCTGATATGATTTCCGTTTCGATATCCTTTTCCTGCCTGGAAAGTCCCCGGCGGACGGCCTTTTCCGTCACCATCTGGCGCAGCAGCAGCGGAATGCGCACAGAGCGGATGGCCTTTTCAAGAGGTGCCTTGCCGATCAGGGCAATCAGGAGACCCGCTGCCGCACCCGTGATCATGCCAATCGGTCCGGTCCCCACCAGTGCGACTCCGCCTCCGCCACAGATAGCGGCGCCGATGACGGCGAGGACGACGCCCATGATGCCCGAAATGACATCCATGCCCATGGCATCCATCAGCGAAAGCTCCACACCCTCAAGTCCCGGTTCGATGTGGGCATTGGTGAGAGACATGTGTTCCGGCGGAACGCCGCAGCGTATACAGAGACTGGTCAGCTGACTTTCAAGGGCATGCATCAGGTTGTCAAGCCAGAGGCGGATACTCGCCTCGAGGTTTCGTTTGACCTTCTCCCCGGAAAAGTCCTTGGCAATACGGGTTTCAAGGATCTGGTCGAGCTCCTCAATCGTCCCGATTCCGCCCCTTTTCCAGAGATTCACCGTATCAATCACGCTTTCCACTGCGCTCTCATAGAGCACTTTGGCAATGGGCGAATATAATTCATGAACGGAGCCGTTCACCTGCGCACTCAGGCTTTCCCCCTTTGCAATGGAGGCAACCTCCCTCCGAAACTCGCGGAGGTTGTCGTCGATCCGCCCGCAGTAGGCGAGTCCTCGCGCGATGCTGCACTCCGGCTCCGGGCACATGACCAAAAGGCTCTCTCCAAAGGCTTTTTTACACATCTCCTGCAAAAAGGTCATGCGGGAAGCACCGCCGGTCAGAATCACCACCCTGGGCGGGTTGTCCCGACTGACCTTGACTGCAGCATTCAGAGCATCCTCAAAGCATTTGGCAAAGCTGCGTCCGCCAATAGCCCCCATTGGCTCATGAATCAGCTCGTCCACCATCTGTGCATCCATATGAAGCTCAAGAGACAGCGTTTCATCATAACAGACAATGACCCGCTTTTTGAGTGGCATATCGCGCCATTTTTCCTCATTAAGGAAATACTGTTCCTTGATGCGCCGCGCTTCCAGCTCGCAGTAGCTGTACCAGGCCGGGCTCTCTCGCATCACTCGCTCAAGTGCCTTTTTATCCCTCGACTGTTCAATGCACCTGGCAAGAATCCGTTCATCCAGAAGGCCGCCACCCAAATTGGTATCCCCAAAGAGCGACAGATTCTGCTGATGTCCATCTACGATATAGGCAAAATCGGTCGTAGAGGAGCCTATATCAATGACGATGGCACTATGCTGCATGAGACTTGGATCCACATGCAGTCCGCGTGCATGGCGCACATACATGAAGGCTGCACGGCTTTCGGGAACAACATTTACATTGGGAAAGCCCGCCGACTCCATGAGAGCTGCATACTGTTCCCGTCTGTGCTCACCCCAACCGGCCGGGCATCCTACAATGGTGGCGGAAATCTCCGCCATGAGTCCCACATCGTTTTTGGCCAGCGCCCGGACCATGCCCTGGGCAAAGCGGCGGATATCCACCACCGCCTCCGGGTCCGTCAGATATCTCGATTTAAACCGCACACGCGTATTTTCCGTGCCGAGAAGAACGCTGGCTTCATCTCCGATGACAATCTGCCCGTCGCGCTCCCCGACAGCAGACAGAATACTGCTGCGTCCATCAATGGAAATGACACGAGGTTCCACCGTTGACTGATCCTCAAGGATGGCAACAGCGCTTTCGCCGTCTCCAAGATCAAATCCCAGTACTTTCACATCGTCACCTCCCTTGTTTTGACCGCCGCCACACCGCGGCGCAGGACCTTGTCCCCGGAAATGAGAGCGGGACGAACCGTCCGGCTGTCGCCCAGTGTCGGGAGAACATCAAAAAGATCCCGACGTTCTGCCGAATACCGGATGGCCTCAATGCCAAGGCGTCTCAGCGTCTGCTCCGCCTCACCAAGGCTCTCAAGCGCCAGATCCTCCCTTCCGCTTTCCCGGGCTTCCATCAGGGCACTCATCAGGTCAAGGAGGGCATCCTCCTGCATCTCCATCGCTTTCCCGGTCTCCTCCCGGTCAATCAGTGCAAGATCTGTTACCGCCCGGTCAATGCACCGGCAGATTTCCTCCATGCTGCGCAGGATTTCCTCTGCATCCAGTACAGCTTTGCCCTCTGCCCGGTACATCCGCTCCTCCGGCTGCTTTTCCTTGCTCCCCAGGAACATCAGAAGAACCGCAATCACCGCAAGGAGTGCAAAGGTCCACTTTCCGCTGATGCCCTCGTAAACAGCAAGCACCGCCATGATTCCGGCACCGGCAATCTGGAGCATGGCGCCTTTGCCGAGTTTCTGCCCGGCTTCTGTTTCCTCCGGCTGCTTTGCGATCAGCTGGCCCTCCGCTCTTATGCCTTTCAGGAACATCGGCGCCTGTTTGGCTACCGCAATCACAGCCTGTGCCCGCTGACGATCCAGCTCGTTTTCCTCATTCTGTGCCAGAACAGCCGCTGTCCGTTCAAAGGCCATCTGAATGGCAGTCATGCCCTCCTTGATCGTTTTTGCATTCTGCAGTGCCTGAACCAGTGATTCCCTGTTCTGCAAGTACGCCTCACCTGTTGTCATATTGCCTCCCATGCAGGTACATCTGCGTCTGTTGATTCGCCAAGCCATATGTCAAGTACCTGCTCCGTGACTAAACCATCGCGTACGCGATGGGCATGACTCCTATGCAAGAGAAAAGGCTATAAAGCAGAATCCTGCCCTATAGCCATGGTCTCAGACCTCCTCGTGCGTATCCGCTGTGTCCTCTGTATCCTCTGCATCGCGAACCTGATACGATGTCTGTCCGTATTCCTCGTTCTCATTCGTTTCGCCGTTTTCTGCAGCAGGCAGCTGATTCGGTGCCAGTACCGCCATGAATTCCATGCCTGTAATGGTCTCTTTGTCAAGGAGCACCTTGGCAAGTTCATGCAGCTTTTCCTTGTTGTCACTCAGAATCTGATACGCTGTATTGTAACACTGCGCTATCGTTTCCTTTACCTCAACGTCGATCCGTGCACTGGTTTCATCCGAACAGACCAGTGTGGAATCCCCACTCAGGTACTGACCGCTCTGCGTTTCAAGGGCCATCATGCCAAAGGTATCGCTCATGCCAAGACGTGTGATCATGGTACGAGCCAGCTTGGTGGCCTGCTCAATGTCATTGCTGGCGCCGCTGGTAATACGGCCGAAGATCAGGGACTCTGCCGCTCGGCCGCCGCACAGCGTTGTAATCTTGTCAAGAATCTGCTCTTTCGTCATGAGCAGCCGCTCTTCCTCATCTACCTGCATGGTATAGCCAAGAGCGCCGGAGGTACGCGGAACAATGGTGATCTTTTCAACCGGGGCAGCATTTTTAAGCTTGGCCGCGACCAGTGCATGTCCAACCTCATGGTAGGAAACCGTAAGCTTGTCGCGTTCTGAAATAACGGCATTTTTCCGCTGATAGCCTGCCAGAACCACCTCAATGGATTCCATGAGGTCATTCTGCGCCACCGCGTGACGGCCTGCCTTGACAGCAGCAATGGCTGCCTCATTCACAATATTTGCAAGCTCAGCGCCGGAACATCCGCTGGTCGCCCTTGCAATCTGGTTGTAATCAATGCCGTTTTCGGTCTTGACGTCCTTGGCATGAACGCGAAGGATCGCTGCGCGTCCCGCCAGGTCCGGAAGTTCAACCGGAATGCGGCGGTCAAACCGTCCCGGACGGAGCAGTGCCTTGTCAAGGATTTCCGGCCGGTTCGTTGCAGCAAGGATGACAACACCCTTGCCGGCATCAAAGCCGTCCATCTCCGTCAGCAGCTGGTTGAGAGTCTGTTCCCGTTCATCGTTCCCGCCGTATCCGGAGGCATCTCTCTTTTTACCGATGGCATCAATCTCATCAATAAAGACGATACACGGGGCTTTCTCCCCTGCCTGCTTAAACAGGTCGCGAACTCTTGCCGCGCCCATGCCGACAAACATCTCAACGAATTCCGATCCCGAAATGGAGAAGAACGGAACCTTTGCCTCACCGGCAACCGCCTTTGCAAGCAGCGTCTTGCCGGTTCCCGGAGGGCCAACAAGCAACGCGCCTTTCGGAAGTCTCGCGCCGATATCCTTGTATTTCTTTGGATCGTGGAGGAAATCGACAATTTCCTTGAGTGCCTCTTTTGCCTCATCCTCACCGGCAACGTCCTGGAAGGTCTTTCCGGTCTGTGCCTCCACATAGATTTTGGCATTGGATTTTCCAAACGACATGACATTCCCGCCAAGCCGGTCTCCAACGCGACGGAACATGAGCGAACCAATGGCATAGAACACCACCAGCGGCAAGACCCAGCTGATCAGGAAGGAGAGAATCGGGGACATTTCCTCAGGAACCACCTGACCAAATTCAACACCGGATTCCACCAGGCGATCCACCAGCTTGTCATCCGCCGTCACCCGATTGGTGGTATAATACGTCACTTTTTCATCCGCCCTGAGGGTAATCGCCGCCGTTTCCACAGGCGTAAAGGCGATGGAGGTGTCCTCAATCTGTACAGCCTTGATCTCCCCCTTTTCAAGCATCTCAAGGAATTCCGAATACTGCACCTTTTTGACGCTGTACCGCTCAATCTGCGGGAACAGCAGGGCATTGAGAAGCATGACGACAACAAGGGCAATAATATAATATATGATTAACGGACGATTTGGATTTTTCTTCTCGTGCATAGACAATCCTTTCCGGAGCAAAACGTTCCTTTTCAGTACCTATATGATAAACCGAAAGGACAATAAAAGTCAATCCGGACTGATTCAATCATTCACTTCTTTGCGTCAAATGTCAAACCTTTTCCCCATTCTGTCATTTTTCGGGAAGCTCCATCCTCCGTAAGGATTCCGAACCATGGAAAAGCATATTTTCCTTGTTCTGAGAGACAAAAGCGGCGCAGCCAAATGGCTGCGCCGCTTTAAACCTAAATTTTAGGTTTCGCTTCCGTCTCGAAATTACTCAGCGTCGGTCAGAGGATTCTCTGCCTCTTCCTGGGGCTCCTCATACCCTTCCTCAGCAACCGGCTCCTCGTCA
Source organism: Clostridia bacterium (assembly GCA_017476605.1). Taxonomy (GTDB): domain Bacteria; phylum Bacillota; class Clostridia; order Christensenellales; family Aristaeellaceae; genus Ventricola. The sequence goes on along the minus strand of JAFUZM010000027.1, from coordinate 4,118 downwards.
AACTCAAAGCCCTGAACCTCGGCATTGTAATCCACTTCCTCGGCAAGAGCTTCGCGGATGGACAGGCTGATGCGCTTGTTCTCTTTGTCCACCTTAAGAACCTTGACGCGGACAACCTGACCGGTCTGGACAGCGTCCTCCACCTTCTGGATGCGCTGGAGCGCGCACTGGGAGATGTGAACCAGTCCATCAAGACCCGGCTCGAGCTCAACGAACGCACCAAAGGTGGTGGTTCTCACGACCTTGCCCTCAACGATGGAGCCCACCGGATATTTCTCCTCAGCGGTATCCCACGGCTGCGGCTGGAGTTCCTTGAGCGAGAGCTGGATGCGCTCTTTCTCGCGGTCAACCTTGGTGATCTTGACCATGACCTCTTCATTCGGGGTTACGATCTCAGAGGGATGCTTGACGCGATGCCAGGCCATGTCGGTTACGTGAACAAGTCCGTCCACACCGCCGATGTCAACAAAGGCACCAAAGTCGGTCAGGCGGCGGACAATGCCCTTGACAACCTTGCCCTCTTCGATGTTCTCCCACGCCTTCTTCTTCTCGTCGGCGAGGAACTGACGACGACTTGCAACGATGCGATGCTTGCTCTTGTCGATCTCAATGATCTTGACCTGCATGGTCTTGCCGATGAATTCGCTGATGTTGTCCACGTAACGGCGTGCCAGATGAGATGCCGGAATGAACGCACGAACGCCCTGTACATCCGCAATCAGGCCACCATTGACCGCCTCACGGCCAACAGCCTCAACGCAGGCACCGGTCTCGCACTCAGCAACCAGCTTATCCCAGTTTTTGTTGGCCATGGCCTTGCGCTCGGAGAGCTGGACATAGCCATCGACATCATTGAGCTTGATGATCTCAGCTTCAATGGTATCATCAATTTTCGGGTCAACGGTCACAAGATCACTGGTCTTGATGAATCCGTCTGCTTTGCCAGGAATGCTTACAACCACGCCATCATCCTGAATCTGCACGATGACGCCTTTAACTACCTGACCTGTATGGATCTTGCTGATGGTCTCCTCAAACATGGACGCAAAATCCTCAGTGGCTTCAGAAACGGGGTTTTTCTCGATGTCGTTCATTAGTTACTACCTCCTAAAGTATCTCAAACGGGCAGCACCCGATTGAATCAAATATATATGTCACAGCTTTCGCCGAAAACATCGGATCAGGCAAGCCTGCGGATTCGCCCGGCCACCTCATCCAGCAGCCACTGCGGTGTGGATGCGCCGGCTGTCAGGGCAACCCGGTCTTCCTTGTGAATCTCCCTGATCGGCACGTCCTCCGCGGTCTCCACCAGATAGGACCTCGGGCAGTGCCTCAGGCATGTCTCATAGAGCTTGTTTGTATTGGAACTGTTGCGGCCGCCCACAACGATCATGACATCCGCCTCGGCGGAGAGCATTTCCGCCTCCTCCTGACGCTGGCTGGTCGCCGCACAGATGGTATTGCGCACGGTAAGATTCGGAACCTTTTTCCTTATCTCTTCCAGGACTTCCTCAAAGTGCTCGCGCCTCAGTGTCGTCTGTGCCACAACCAGTGCGGTGTCCGGCAGCAATGCGCGTTTGACCTCCTCCGGCTCCGAGAAGATAAAGACCTCTCCGTGTGCCCATCCGGCAATTCCCCGAACCTCCGGATGATCCCATCCGCCGACGATGATGAGCGCGGTATGATCCCGGGTGCTGGTTTCCACCAGCCTGTGAATGGCAGCCACATGGGGACACGTGGCATCAATCACCAGAATGCCCAGCTTTTCCGTCTCTTCGTAGATCTCCGGTGCAACGCCATGAGAGCGAATCATCAGGGTAACCCCTTTGGCCTCCTCCGGCGAGGAGACCGCGCGGATTCCGGCGGCATTCAGCCGCTCAACCTCCTGAGGATTGTGGATGAGCGGTCCCAGCGTCACACAGGGCGTGCTGGACGCCTGACACTGATATGCCTGCTCCACGGCACGGCGAACGCCGAAACAGAAGCCGGCATGCTTTCCAACAATTACATCCATCTGAGCCTGTTCCTGCGTTCTTCGATCCCGTAAATAAACCGAAAGAATCGCTCTTTCCCCCTATTATGAATATTTTTCAACGAAAAATCAACATCAATTTGAAAATTTCATCGATTTTTTTGCAAAAAAGTTTCCTATGTAGATGCATTTTCTGTCTTTCCGGCCGGAGGAAGCGACTTTCCGCCGCTCAGAAGGGCAAATTCAGCCGCAATCCGCTCGGTCAGATGATCGCAGGTTTCCTTGTTGATCCGCCCGCTGCGAAGATCCTCCATGTCGACGGGTTTCCCGACAATGGCACGCATGGGACGGAAAATCCGATACCGTCCCTCAATGTATACCGGAACAACCGCGCATCCGGATTTGAGTGCCAGCAGCGATGCACCGCCCAGCAGAGGCAGCATGTGTCCGGTTTTGGAGCGCGTTCCCTCCGGGAAAATCCCGAGGGTATCCCCGTTTTTGATCACGTTCATCGCTGTTCGGATCGCACCCATATCCATGTTTCCGCGATCCACCGGAAATCCATGCATTTTGGTAAAGGCCCAGTTGAGAAACTTGTTCTCAAACAATTCCTTCTTCCCCATGAAATGCAGCTCCCGGTCCGGGACACACATGGCCAGCGTCAGGGGATCCAGCGCCGACTTATGATTGCCCATCAGGATCACCGGCTGGCCCTGGGGGACATTTTCCCTGCCCTCGATGCGCATGAAAAAGAAGACACGGGCAATAAAGAAATACAGTCTTGTGACAACCGTATATAAAAACGTTCTGCGTGGCCGCTCAGCATGTTCCATAGGCATTCCTCACAACGGCAATAATTGCCTCAACACTTTCCTCAAATGTCATTCCCGTGGTATCAACGAGAATCGCATCCTCTGCCTGACGGAGCGGATCTGTTTCACGGTTCATGTCCTGCTCATCCCGTTTGCGGAGCTCTTCAAGCACCTTCTCATACGGAGTCGTGTCGCCGTTTTCAAGATTCTGGACATAACGGCGCCTTGCCCGTTCCTCAGCATCCGCCGTCAGGTAGATCTTAACCGGTGCCTCCCTGAGGACGCGGGTTCCGATGTCCCGTCCATCCAGCAGAATGTCCGCCTCGGATGCAATTCTCTGCTGTGCACTGACCATTTTCCTGCGAACCTCCGGCCATTTAGATGCTGCGCTGGCCGCTGCAGAGACCTCGCCTGTCCGAATCAGATCAGTGACATCCTCCCCGTTCAGCACCGTCTGCTGTTTTCCGTTCACGTAGTTTACGGTAATATTTACCTGAGGCAAAGCTGCACTTACCCGACTTTCATCCTGTGGATCAATCCCGCCCCGAAGCATATAAAGGCCCACTGCCCGGTACATGGCGCCGGTATCCAGGTGCAGAATTCCGAGCCGTGCGGCTACGGCATCCGAAATGGTCGACTTGCCCGCACCGACAGGGCCATCAATTGCAATGTTGATTGGCATATGATCGTAGCTTTCCTTTCCTTCTTATCAAGCGTGCGTATTATACCCCACTTTCCCGCTCCCTGCAAGTCAGTGAACGCGTTCAGGCACATGATTCCCTCCTTCGTGAATTGAGGCCTGTACTTCCGGCTCCGCTTCCTCTGCAAGACCATTTGTGTTCGTTGATTTGTCAGATACCTGCCACTTACCAAAAGCCATCTCATTCGCGTTGGGTATAGCCCCTCTGAGGAGCAACTTGGTCTTTCGGCGCAGTGACTTTTGTCAGTACTCGTTACCTGACAAACTGTTGGCTGCGCAAACAGGTCAACTCCTCTGTTCACCGCAGCCCTGCCTCTCGCTCTTGTCCGGACAGGGCAGGTTCTCCCCTGGTGAATAGCAGCAGCCCATATGCTCACATTCCCCCACTTAATCTCCATTTTTCCTGCACTTTAGTTCACAATTTTCTCATTCTCATCCACCTTTTCTCCAGTTTTTGCCCATTTTTTGTCATCTTGCCCCACTTTTCACCATGTGATATACTATGGGCGGCGTTGTTTTATCTGAATGTTCATGATTGTGTCTTATTCCTGCCATCGTGCATCCGAATCCAATCAGCAAAGGAGCAACACTTCTATGTATTCATTTGAGAGATCCAGTCGGCGAAAGACTGTCC
>JAFUZM010000026.1 GCA_017476605.1 Clostridia bacterium | reverse complement strand
TTTTTCACAGATTCGTCGATTCTGCGGTTCTTTTTGCATGCCCTTTGCGTGGTAGTGGATACAGAACTCGCTGAAACAGTCAGGAAGAATAGAGTGTCAGTTATCCACAGGCAGAGGTTACTTTTCCCATATAGAGTGCTCATGCGCTAGATGTAAAATCTGGTCGCGCTTCGTCCAAAAAGGAAAGTCTTGGAGGCGGTGGCTAGGCTACCGTTATTATTTTAACCCTCCGCCTCCAAACTTTCCTAAGTATTTCCTGCAACAGCGGATATCTTACTCCACCAAAATACGCTTTCAAGGATTCAATGTGATCCTCTGCGAACAACTCAGGTATCTCGTCCTTTCCGAAAATACGGAGTTCATATGATTCCTCATCGATCCTCGGCTCCCCACTGATGATGTTTGCAGTAAACATAGCAGAGATCACATGGGCCTCATCCCCGTTATTCCAAACCATATTATGATTGTGAAAGATTCCTAGAAAACTGTCTGGTTTGACCTTTAATCCGGTTTCTTCCCGAATTTCTCTGAGCGCAGCCTGCTCATAAGTTTCGTTCATCTCCACCAATCCGCCGATCAGCCCCCACTTGCCATTATCTGTTCTGCGCTGGAAGAGAATCTTATCATCCCTGACGATGATCGCTCCTGCGCAATTCAGAATGATCTTTCTGGGGCCAATCACTTTTCGTAGATCGTGAATATAGTCCATACATATCACTCCTCACACGTTTCCAGGTAACAAACTTTCTTCCCTGTTGAACGGGCATAATCAATTTCTGATCTAGTGCTGGAACCGATATAACCCCCAACATTGATGACAAATATCTCATCCGCCATATCGATTTTCCGTTTGTGCATGTCATCCAGCATTTCCTTAGTCCCTTCCGACCAGACTTCTTCGTCTCCGGAGTGTCCAAACAAACCAACGCTAATGACAATGTTGCCCTCCAGCGTCAACCGCTTCTGAGCCTCCAGAAATTCGTTCTCGAAACGGGTACTACCGCAAAGGGTAATCACCTTGTAAGCTGTTGCTTGTTTCTTAATTGCACCATGCTCAAGAAGTTTTCGGAACCCGCCCTCTGATCCTAAGCGTATTCTGAGCATTTGCATACCATCAAATTCTTTGACTCCCTTTTCCGTAAGACATAAATCGTTTAACAGTCTGATTCCTTCAAAGAGATATTCCCCTAAATCATCTATCTTTACGCCACTTAAATTTCGCTGTGTAACGGCATGCGCGATCGCATAATTTCTCATCTGTGAAATTACATTTGTGATATCTTCTCCTATATTCTGAAAATACTTATCCGTTGGGCCAACCCCAAAGGCCTTATATTCGGCATTCTTCAAGCTCCTGAGAGTATTTGTATCTGAGCCGGTATCAATGCACAACTTCCAAATCAAAAGACAGAGATCTGTTTTCAACAATTCACAAATATGTGAAATCGCATTTGTTGTAGCCTCATCAAATCCAGGGGCTTTATCAATTTCGCCGATAGTCAGAAGATAATAATAGTCCTTGTATGCACGCTCAATTAAAGCATACAATTCGCTATAACGAGCAACATACTCTTGATCGTCCACTGCCATCATCCTCCATAGATTATTCTACCCCGAGTGCCTTAAATACAGCATCCTCTGCGCTACTATAGGGAATCAGCTGGAATGCGCCCATCAGATCCGCTGGGACAGTCGCGAAATCGATCATTGACACCGAAGGAATCAGCACCTTCTTCGCCCCACTGTCCAAACAGCACTGCAGGGTATTCGCCAATTCATCCACCTTGATCATGGTACCGCTGATGCTGATCTCACCGAGCACGGCAAGGCTTCCCAACGTAGGTCTGCCAAGAGCTATGGAGCATAAAGCAATCAGGCTAGGCAGTGCCAATTTCCCGGTCATGCCAATGCACTGCAGATCCTGATAGTTGACGATGTAGTCCTTTGTTGTCGTACTGATGCTTCCGCTGATCCGATTGCCATTGGCCTTCAGAAAGTTGAAGGCTGTATTACTGCTCTCGCGAGCATCCCGATCAGTGCCGATGCCTGTCCTTTCAAACTTGCCATTACCAGGCAACATCTGACTTTCCAGCCGGAAGACACCGATCATACCGCTCTTACCGCGACTGACGGTGTAAACCTGGCCAGGATTGCAGAGGCCCTCCGGAATCAGCTTGCCGCCGCCCTGCTCTGGCACAGAAACGTAGTGCTCTTCAAAACTATCGTTATCGATATAGCTGAAGTTCACATCGTAGAACTCCATGCCGCCCAGCTTCTTCAGCTGTTCCTTCACCCGGCGGCGCATTTCCAGCGCAACCTGCAGAATTTCTTCCAAATCTTCCTTGTTGAATTCTCCGTCTGGGTAAATCAGTTTCAGCAGACCATCTACTGTTCGGCGCACAGCAATGGTATCGCGCTGGTTCAGATTTTTGCCCAACCGATACCAGCGATCCAGGGCATCGCCATACTGCTCCTTACGCAGATCCCGGACAAACTCCGCTAAATAGTCCGTGATGAAACCGTAGTCATCCGTGAAATGCTCCGGACGGAACTTCGGAATCTCCCAGCCTGGCAGATAGCAATGGATGCGGTCGAGGAAGGCGGTATCCGTGCCCATCTCCGGTGGGAACGGATCAAACAGACTGCTTGTTTTCAGCAGCACATCCACACTCTGGTTGATATTGCCCACGAAGACCATGGAGGCAGATGCAGCCTTCTCTTCCTTGCCACGGGCAAAGGAACCGGAAGCCATGTAGTCCTTCATGATCTGGATGCCGTCTTTATCCTTGAAGTGGATGCCTGCCACCTCATCAAATGCAACGCAGTCCCAGAGACCAACCAGTCCGACAGTCTTCCTGCCCATGTTATAGAATAGGTTAGCCACCGTCGTCTGTCCACCAGAAACCAGAATGGAGTTTGGAGAAATCTCTTTGTACAGATGGCTCTTGCCTGTTGATCGAGGGCCAAGCTCGCAGAGGTTATAGTTGTTCTCTACCAACGGTACCATGCGCAGGATCAGCAGCCATTTCTCACGAGGCGTCAGTGAATCCGGCTCCATGCCGATGGAGCGAAGGAGGATGTCCATCCACTCTTCCTTGGTGAATGCTTTCCGGCCCTTCTTCAGATCATCTATGTCGATATGCGGCATCTGGATCGGTTGCAGGTTCCGAATCTGGATGGGATAGCCGTTTTTCTTGTCCTCCTCGACATACTCATAATCCAGCTGCACCATGCACCAGATGCCACCGCACAGCAGGCGGTCGTATTTCTCCGGATATTCATCTTCAATCGGCACCTTCTGCAGGCCCAGGTTAGAGAACTGCGCAAAGTAACGATTCTTCTGGATATCCAGCTGCACCGTAATCATGTCGATGACCGTATGGCTCCCGCTCTTGCGCAACTGAGAAAGGATCTTCTGGCTCTCATCCGGACGTACAAAGTTATCCGCAAGAATGCGCTTCACCTGCTGAATGCCAGACTCAATGATCTCATCATCATCCGAAGAGCAGTACCGGCCCAGCAGAAACTCAAGGACATATACGGGCACATTGGCTCCTTCCTTGATCTTCTTGGTCAGATCCTTTCGGACAATCCGTCCATCGAAGTGTTCCCGTAGTTTGCTCTTGATGGCCGCACGGGTGTCTATCGTTCCCTCTGCAATGTTCTCCATGGTGTATCTCCTTAGCTGAAGAAATCAAAACCGTCGGTAGAAAATGCGATGTCTATCTGGAATTCCTCTATCACAGGCGGTTGCTTTCCGTCCACATCCTGAATGACCAGATAGTAAGTGTCCAGCCTGTCATATTGCTGCGGCTTCAGGTTGAAGGTGCAGCGGAAGGTGCGTTCCTGACCGTTCTCGTTTGCCTTATCCGCGATGATTTTCACGGTATCCGAGATTGCCTTTCCACTGGCATCTCGGAAGAAGACCAGATAGCTGCAGGCACTTCGGTTGTCGCTGACCGGCTCCTGCTGATAAAAGTTCAAGGCGAAGAGCATGTTACTGATCTTCCGAGTAGTGGAGATCAGGCTGACCGTCACCGGCTTGGTGTCGTACTTCTCCCGGTTGGAGCGGTAATCCTTGCTCTCATTCCGCAGATAGCGGTAGTCAATCACAGGTACCACCATTTCCTGCAAACTAACCCCGCCATGCACAAAGTTGATGCCAGCGCCGCTCATCTTCAGGCGGATGTTCTCCCTCGGCGCAAAGCCCGTGTATTCAGTCTTGCCTTCCAGAAAACGCACGGGCATCAGGTATTCCGCTGCTGCGTCTTTTTCCGCGATGGCATATCGCCTGCCCATCTCCACGGTCTTGCTGCCCAATTCGGAGGATACCTTGCTATCCTCCTGCAAGGCGCTGTAGGTGTACAGGAAACCATGGTCTGCCGTGACCAGTACGCGCACACCGCTGAATTCGTTTACGATAATGCGAATCATGGTCTTGATCTCCTGAATGGCCTGTTCACAGGCGGTGAAGACCTCTGCATCATCGGAGTGGGAAGCCTCATCTATCCGATCATGATAGATATAAACGACTTCCATGCCCTTCACCAGCGCGGCGCGGTCGGCACGTTTCATATCGATGATGTCCTTATACTTCAGGGCAACGCTATGCAGATTGGCAGCTTTCAAAATACCGTCCCTATCGCCCGCCTCGGTCGTCTTTCCATCTGCCAGCACCTGCAGCTGTCCATTGCTCTTTGCAACGACAGAAAGCTCCCTGTGCGGCAGCAGAGCGACCATGCCGAACTTAGTGATGGTCGGGAAAATGCCTTGACGGCTTTCCAGCGTCACCTTGCTCTGGGTTTCCCGTCGGAGCTGCTCTGCCAGCACAGCAGCCACCTCATAGCGCAAAGCATCCGAGATGATGACAAACACTCGGGTGTCAGCAGGGCGCACCTTTTCCGCATAGAAATTGTTCAGCTGCGGAATACCTGGGAAACCGCCCAGATCCTTCAAATCAACCTCGCTGGCGTTTGTCCAGCAGGCTGACAGCTGAGCCAGGAACCAATGGTTATAGAGCCCCTCCACCTTATCTGCCACAGCCTTAAAGGCGTCATCCAGCTTGGGATTCATGATGTGGAGTGCCTTCTGGAACTCCAGATGAAAGTTCCGGTAATAGGTGTCCATCCGATAGAAGTCCTGCGTATACTCCTTCCATACTGCCACAGCATCCACGGTATGGAAGGCTGCAGCATGGGTCTGGTAGAAGTCCAACATATTGGCGACCTGCTGGAGGCCGTCATAGTAGCAGCTGGCGTAGTCGTACCAGATCATCGCCCGGCGGCGCTCCACAATGGTGGATATGGTCTGAGGTTGGAGGGTGTCGTTATGGATTTCTGCCATCATGGTGGCAAGAATGGTCTCATTAATGCTTGGGAAGCACTCGGTGCTTAGCAGATCACTGATCTCTAGCTTGGCAAAGCGATCCGGCAGGTAATATTCCTGCTCCAGATCGCGGGCGATGCAGTACAGTGTTCCGTCCTCATCGCTGTGCAACCAATCGGTTACAAAGTCATAGCACCAGGTCTGATGCGGAATGGATATATGGCCTTCCAGCCCCGGAATCAGCTCCGGACGCAGTGTGCGTGTCAACGCCGTCAGCAGAATGTGGGCGGCCAGCTCCTTCAGGTCAGGCTCATCGGCATTCTGATACCCCGATGCCTGCGCTACCATCACCCAGAAGGGTTTGTCTGCGCCATAGGTGACAAAGCCCTGATATACCGCATTCTCGTCCAGATCCATGCTACCAGAGAGCACCGCCCGGATGACGCCGTTCGGGCTGGGCTGCTTGAGGCCGGACAGAGCAGACATCACCGCCGTGTGCAGCTGGGCAACAGTGTTGATACGATTTGCCATGCCTGCCACCTTCGCCCGGCGATCCTTGGCGTTGAAGAACTTTCGATAGCCCTTGACCTGACCACACAGGACTGGCGTAGCTGGCAGCCCCATCTCTTCCATCCAAATGGAATTCAGATCAGCCCGGAATTCCTCGCTGTACAGCTCGATGTTCAGCAGCCAGTTCTTCTCCGGATTCTCATAACTCATGGGACAGTACACCAGATAATTGCCATGTGGATCGTCCACCACCAACTGCTTCTTGGCTGAAAAGCTGTTGTGTCCATTCAGTACCAGCACTTTGGCCTGATCCAGCTGCAGATCACCGATGGCATCCTCAAACTCCCGGTCTTCGTCGTACCAGAAAATCACCCGGCGCTCATAGAACTCAGGCAAGGGCTGCGCGAACCTCCGGTTCAATTCCTGAATGATGGTGATGGTGTCCATGGCATAGCTCCCTCTTGCTGGATTAATTACTCGTACTTACTGAATCCGACCTGTTGACTGGTGTGCACGGATACAGTCCATACTTTGGATGCGCGTTCCATTCTGCGATGGAGAGCACCTGGCATTCATCAATCATACGAATGCCAGTATTCATATTGGTCTGCAGTGAGAACGGTAATTCTTTCATAACACGATCCCGCAGCCGAAGCCGCATTGCGCTGTCACTTCCAGCCGCTTCGATGATGACGATGTATTGCTTTGGCTTCATCTTATCCCTGAGTTGCAGGTAATGAAGCGAGTCATAGAATTTCCGTGCCAGGTCGTCTTTCAGCTTATCGTCCTTTGGATTGAAAGCCTGTGGTTTTACTGCGCCGCTGATTGATGAGTTCTTATACTCAACGATCAGCAATTCATCATTTGTTTCGATAATGAAATCCGCATTCTTAAGCACGTGAATTTTCGCGTTGAAATACTGGTCTCGGATCTCACTGGTTGCCCACAAAGCCTTACTGCAGTCAAACTGATAGACACCATTCTCTTCGGTGAGCATCATGGTCATGCGTCACCTCGCATATCATATACTTCATTAAGCAGATTTTCATCGGCGTTCATAATGTGGTTGAAAGCCAGATCATCCATTCTTTGCGCCGTTTCGCTATAGATCGACTGACCATTGGGCTCTTCCGTGAAAACATGTCGCATATACTCAGGGAGTTCCGTACTTCCACGGTAAAGATTGTGGAATAATACCTCTTCCGGCTTTTCCTTGCGGATTTCCAGGTATTTTGCAAAGTTATAGCTGTGGGTCGCTATAAACATTTGGACACCGTGGCGCTGAAGCTCCAGCAGCACATCGACAAGAACAGGATACAATTCAGGATTCAGGTTTGCTTCCGGCTCATCCCATAGGAGTACAGAGCCTGACTCCAGAAGGCCGTTCCGGATGAGCTTCCAGAGCAGACCAAGCTTGCGGTATCCTTCTGCTTCCAGGGAGAAATCCACTTTGCGTCCATCCTCCTTCTGGATATAGAAGACGTCATCATTCTGAATAACGGTACCCTGTATCGTCTGACTGAGTTTCTGGAGGACATCCGTCATCGTTTGGGACACGTCTTTGGTTTCCGGCAGAGAAGCATTCACAATGATATCTACCTGGGTTCCATCAAAAGGCATATTGTACTTCTGATTCATAGCCAGAAAGCCTTTGGAATGAGAAAGCATCTCTGTTGTGGGAATAAACACGGAAGGGATATCCAGGCCCAACCAGTCGTTGTAATTGAATATGCCACCGTGAGACAGGCTATACTCGAACTGATGTGTCCCATCCGATACCCTGAAATAGCTGTAGTCATCCTGATGGCCCATGCTCTTCATGCCATCGTGGTCTTTCAGGTGTTCAGAGAAAAACTGCAACAGCTTTTTGGTTTTTCCTGGGTCGGTCTGCTGGAAAGACCACTGCGTTGCGGCATAGATCATCTTGAGCAGAGAGGTTTTCCCTACGCCGTTCCCGCCAATCAGCACGTTGATCCCATCGCAAAAGTCAAGATGAAATCCATCACTGATGTGATCACCCTGCTGAAGCGGAGCTGTTTTGGGATCGGCATTGTTCCTGCGCCACTGTCGCTGGAAAGCAAGCACATTCAGAATGTCAATGGATCGAATCGCCATAGTCTCTTCCTCCTTACTTGATAGGGGCCAGCACATCCTGGAACTTCGCATAATTCACCTTCACGCCGTCGTCCAGATCAATTGGGATCATTTGGTCGGCTAAGTGGTGAATCTTCTCTTCATACACCCGCAGTTCCTCCGCCTGCGCCTTCAGCGCGGTGAGGCGTTTTTGCAGCTTGACGCGCTCTCCGGTG
>JAFUZM010000201.1 GCA_017476605.1 Clostridia bacterium | reverse complement strand
AACGCACGCTGACGGTAATCTCAGGGTGAACGGCATTGAATGCGTCAATGATGGGGCGGACACTTTCCTCGCTGCCCCAGCCGCCAATGGGATAGGTCCACAGGGAAATCTCGACTTCCTCGGCAAAGATGGAAGCTGGAATGAGGAGGATGAGGCAGAAAAACAGAGCAATCAGTTGTTTCATGGAAATACGTCCTATCATTATTTTCTGTTTGTCGGCAGTCCTGTCAGTTGCCTTGTTAACTGTACACCATCTTACGTGGGTTAGCAATAGGAAAAGCAAAAATTGTGTACAAAATGTTGAAAAGCGGCATGAAGAGATATGTTATTTTTACAATTGACATACAAAAGTAATCATATTAAAATATCGATAAAATATCGTTTTAAGTTTTCCTGAACGTGCTCAAGAAAAGGCTACGCGGAATTTATACAAAACGGGGGGACGATCTGGATGAGTATGGCTGGTGGCAGAGAATCCTCCGGCTTCGTCCGGACTTCCGTTCGGCGTGTTCCCCGCATACGGGTAGAAATTCGCTGCTACGGCCATCTGAATTGTGAAACTTAAGAGCAGTACATGAAAGTATAAATGGAGGACAGGCAATGAATCTTATTCATCTCAAGTATGTTGTCGGCATAGCAGAGGCTGGCTCAATCAATAAGGCGGCGGAGGAGCTTCATGTCGCACAGCCAAACTTAAGCCGGATTGCTCGTGAGATGGAGGAGGAGCTGGGGATTCAGTTCTTCCATCGGTCCTCCAGGGGGATGACGCTGACACCGGACGGAGAGATGTTTGTCAGTCAGGCGCGGATGATTCTGAAGCAGGTGGATGAGATGGAAAACCTGTATAAAGAAAAGAAATCGGGAAAGCAGCGATTTTCCATTTCCGTGCCCAGAGCCAGCTATATCTCAGATGCATTTGCCTCGTTTTCGTGCTCCCTGGGGAAAGAGGAGGCGGAGCTGTTTTACCATGAGACCAATTCACTCCAGGCGATCCGGAACATTCTGGATGTGGGGTATAATCTTGGCATCATCCGCTATGCCTCCAGTTATGATAAATATTACAAGCAGCTGCTTGAGGAAAAGGGACTGTGCGGGGAACTGGTATCAGAGTTTAACTATGTCCTGGTGATGCAGGAAAACAGCGGGCTGGCTGGACTGAAAAGCATCCGTTGTTCGGACCTGGAGGGATACCTCCAGATTATGCACGCAGATTCTTATGTGCCGTCTCTTCCGCTTTCAGTGGCCAAAAATGAGGAATTGCCCCAGTCCTCGCGACATATATATGTCTTTGAGCGGGGCAGCCAGCTGGATCTGCTGTCCCAGAATCCGGAAACATTCATGTGGGTCTCTCCACTCCCGGGACGACTTCTCCGGCAGCTGCACCTGGTGCAGAGGGAATGTGAGGATTATCATCGGCTTTATCGGGATGTGCTGATTCGCCGCCAGAATACGCCGCTCAGCGAACTCGATAAGCGCTTTATCACGGAACTCACGCAGTCCAAGAGAGCCTGCATCACGAACTAAACAGAAGAGAAACGCCTTGCTGCATGGCAGCAGGGCGTCTTTTTTTGCCCGGAAACCGGAGGGGTTATCAATTCTGATATAGCGGCTATGCGGTTTTGGTAATTCGCAAAGGAACGGTTATTCGATATAATCCGCATCGAAAGGGGGCGGATCCGTTGGCAAACACGCTGTCAAGGGCAACACTTAGCCGGTTGCCTCAGTACCTCAGGTGTGTCCGTAATGCGGAGATGGAGAAGATATCCGCTGCACAGATTTCAAGGGAACTGGGACTCGGCGAGGTTCAGGTGAGAAAGGATCTGGCCAGTGTCTGCACAGCAGGACTCCCCAAAGTGGGGTATCCCGTGGCAAGACTGAAACGGGACATGGAAAGAGCGCTTGGGGTGGACACGCCAATGGATGCTGTGATCATTGGTGCAGGCAAGCTGGGAGCAGCTCTCATGGAGTATGACGGGTTTCTTGAATACGGGATGAGGATTGTGGCAGGCTTTGACCGGACACCCAAAGAGATGTCTGGCCTGCATCACTGCGCTCCGGTGTATTCCATGCAGGAACTTGAGAAATTCTGTCGGGCACATCGGGTGAAGACCGGCATCCTGACGGTTCCTGCCGCATCTGCACAGTCGGCAGCGGATGAGATGGTTGCCGCAGGGCTCACCGCGATACTCAATTTTGCACCGGTGAGCATCAAGGCGCCATCGTATGTGACGGTGCATCAGGAAAACATTGCTTTATCTCTGGCCTATCTTCATGTGATGGCCGATGGATCGCTGAGAGAAAACGAGGAGGAACAGTATGGACGAGAAAAAGGTTGAGATGGTGGATAGCGTAGATACGCTGATGGCTGCGATTCGGCAGGTGCGCAAAGCGCAGCAGGAGTACGCGCATTACACTCAGGAGCAGGTGGATCGGATCTTCCTTGCAGCAGCGACTGCGGCGAATCAGGCCCGCATTCCGCTGGCAAAGCTGGCCGTCGAGGAAACGGGCATGGGTGTGGTTGAGGACAAGGTGATCAAAAATCACTTTGCCAGTGAATACATTTACAATGCCTACCGGAATACCAAAACCTGTGGCGTCATTGAGGAGGACAAGACCTACGGAATCAGGAAGCTGGCAGAGCCCATCGGGGTCGTCGCTGCCGTCATTCCGACAACCAACCCGACATCGACGGCCATCTTCAAGGCACTCATCAGCCTCAAAACCCGAAACGGCATCATTTTCAGCCCGCATCCCCGGGCAAAGAAAGCGACCATTGCAGCGGCCAGGGTGGTCCTTGAGGCTGCTGTAAAGGCGGGGGCACCGGAGGGAATCATCGGGTGGATTGACGTACCGTCCCTTGAGATGACCAATACCCTGATGCGTGAGGCGGATATCATCCTGGCGACCGGCGGTCCCGGTATGGTCCGGGCAGCGTATTCAAGCGGAAAGCCTGCGCTTGGTGTCGGAGCCGGAAATGTGCCTGCCGTCATTGATGACAGTGCCAACATTGTTCTGGCGGTCAACTCCATCATCCATTCCAAAACCTTTGACAATGGCATGATCTGTGCATCGGAGCAGAGTGTCATTGTGCTGGACGGTATCTATGAGCAGGTGCGCGAGGAGTTTGCGGCCAGGGGATGCTATTTCCTCAAGGGCGAGGAGCTGAACAAGGTACGCCGTACCATTCTGATCAACGGGTCACTGAATGCAAAAATTGTGGGTCAGAGCGCTGCGAAAATCGCGGAACTGGCAGGCGTCACGGTTCCGGAGGGAACCAAGATTCTGATCGGTGAGGTGGAATCGGTGGATCTCAGCGAGGAGTTTGCCCATGAAAAGCTGAGCCCGGTTCTGGCCATGTATCGCGCCCGGGATCTTGAGGACGCCTTTGCCAAGGCGGATCGCCTGATATCCGACGGAGGATATGGGCATACCGCTTCTCTGTATGCGGATACGACCAAACGGCCCGAGGTTCTGGAGGCGTTCGCCGCACGGATGAAGACCTGCCGTATCGTTGTCAATACCCCATCATCTCAGGGCGGAATCGGCGATCTCTACAATTTCAAGATGGCGCCCTCCCTGACGCTGGGCTGTGGCAGCTGGGGCGGAAACTCCGTGTCCGAGAACGTGGGGGTCAAGCATCTGCTGAACATCAAGACCGTGGCTGAGAGGAGAGAGAACATGCTGTGGTTCCGCGCACCCGAAAAGGTCTATATCAAGAAGGGCTGCCTGCCGGTGGCACTGAATGAGCTTGGCCAGGTGATGGGGAAGAAGAGAGCCTTTATCGTTACCGACAGCTTCCTGTATCACAACGGGAACACCCGGGCGATTACCGATAAACTGGATGAACTTGGTATCCAGCATACCACGTTCTTTGACGTTGCCCCGGATCCGACACTGGCCTCCGCCAAGGCCGGTGCAGAGCAGATGCGTCTGTTTAATCCGGATGTCATCATCGCGCTTGGCGGTGGCAGCGCAATGGACGCTGCCAAGATCATGTGGGTACTGTATGAGCATCCTGAGGTGGATTTTGCGGATATGGCCATGCGCTTTATGGATATCCGCAAGCGGGTGTATACGTTCCCCAAAATGGGCGAGAAGGCGTACTTTATCGCAATTCCCACCTCAGCCGGAACCGGCAGTGAGGTGACGCCCTTTGCGGTCATTACGGATGAACAGAGCGGAGTCAAGTATCCGCTTGCGGATTATGCCCTTATGCCCAATATGGCGATCATTGACACGGATTTTCACATGACGGCTCCGAAGGGGCTCACGGCAGCCAGCGGCATTGATGCGGTCACCCATGCACTTGAGGCATATGCCTCCATGATGGCTACGGATTATACGGATGGCCTTGCAATCAAGGCACTCCAGACCATCTTTGAATATCTGCCCCGGGCATATGATGACGGCCAGACGGATGTCGTAGCCAGGGAGAAGATGGCCAATGCAGCGACCATGGCAGGTATGGCGTTTGCCAATGCGTTCCTGGGTGTCTGTCATTCCATGGCACATAAGCTGGGCGCGTTCCACCATATCGCGCACGGTGTGGCCAATGCACTCATGATTGAGGAGGTTCTGCGGTTCAATGCGGCCGAGACTCCTGCCAAGATGGGCACCTTCCCACAGTATGATCATCCGCACACCCTGCGCCGCTATGCCGAGGTGGCGGAGGCACTGGGCGTCACCCGGGGCACGGATCAGGAAAAGCTTGAGGCACTCATCAAGATGATCAATGACCTCAAGGCCTATGTGGACATCAGGCCGACCATCCGGGATTATGTGCCGGATGAGGCGGATTTCCTGGCCCGGCTGGATGCCATGGTGGAACAGGCCTTTGACGATCAGTGCACAGGGGCCAATCCACGGTACCCGCTCATGAGCGAGATCAAGCAGATGTACCTGAATGCGTATTATGGTAACGCGCATTTCTGTGAGACGCCCAAGCCGACGGCAGATGACATCGCAGTACTTGAGGATGATGCGGCAAAGAAGGCCTATCGTCCGGGACGGAAAAAGTGAGAAGGAGGAAAGACAGATGAATCTGGATCGTGTCATTGCCGTACGCAACGCCAAAACCATTTACCGGGATGGCGAAAACTGCGTAAAGGTGTTCAATGAGAACTATTCAAAGGCCGATATCCTGAATGAGGCGCTGAATCAGGCGCGCATTGAGGAGACGGGCCTGCATATCCCGAGAATTCTGGGGGTCAACATGATTGAGGGCAAATGGGCCATTTTCTCGGAGTTCATCAAGGGCAAAACCCTTTCCCAACTGATGAAGGAAAACCCGGATGACAAGGAGAAATATCTGAGCCTGTTTGTGGACCTGCAGATGGAGATTCACCGGAAAACCTGCCCGATGCTCAATCGCCAGAAAGATAAGATGACCCGCAAAATCAGTCAGGCAGATCTTGATGCGACCACGCGCTATGACCTGCTTGCGCGCCTTGAGGGAATGCCGACGCACAACAAGGTATGCCACGGAGACTTCTGGCCCTCCAATGTGATCATCCGTGAGGACGGAACCCCGTTTATCATTGACTGGAGTCATGTCACCCAGGGCAATGCCTCGGCGGATGTGGCCCGCACCTACCTCCTGTTCTGGCTGAATGAGGATGAGGAGGGGGCGAAGGCCTACCTTGATCTGTTCTGCGAAAAGAGCGGAACGCCTCTGCAGTATGTGCAGAGATGGATGCCGATTGTGGCGGCCAGTCAGTCGGTGAAGGGGAACGCAAAGGAGCGGGAGTTCCTGCTGTCCTGGGCGAACGTTGTGGAATACCACTGAGCATATGGAGAGGGCATCTGCCTTCTCTGAGAGGCAAATCAAAAAAGGAGATAACCAATGAAAGTGACTGTTTGTATCGGATCCTCCTGCCATATCAAGGGCTCCCGTTCTGTTGTGGAGCAGCTGCAGGAGATGATTGCCCAGGCAGACCTGAACGACAAGGTCGAACTGGGTGGCACCTTCTGCATGGGGAAATGCCAGCAGGGTGTCTGTGTGACGGTGGATGGCGAGTTCCATTCTGTTTCTCCGGAGACGGTTGGCACGTTCTTTGAAAACGAGATTAAGGCCAAGGTGTAAAAGATGCCCAACTGTCTGACACTCAAAAAGTCCAACTGCAAAAACTGTTATAAGTGCATTCGCCACTGTCCGGTCAAGTCCATCCGTTTTTCCGGAAATCAGGCACACATTATCGGCAACGAGTGCATTCTGTGCGGCCACTGCTTTGTAGTCTGTCCCCAGAATGCCAAGGAAATCGTAGATGAGACCGAGAAGGTCAGGGTACTGATCCAGAGCGGGGATCCGGTTGTCGTGTCGCTGGCTCCCTCCTTTGTGGCGAATTATGAGGGCGTAGGCATTGAATCCATGCGGGAGGCACTCAAAAAGCTGGGATTTTACGACGCGGAGGAGACAGCGCTTGGAGCCACGATGGTCAAGCGGGAATATGAGCGTATTCTGAAGGAGGAGGAGCGGGACATCGTCATTTCCTCCTGCTGCCACTCCATCAACCTGCTGATTCAGAAGGTCTTCCCCCGGGCGCTTCCGTATCTTGCGGATGTCCTCTCGCCTATGCAGGCGCACTGTGAGGATATTAAAAGACGCATTCCCAATGCCAGGACGGTGTTTATCGGTCCCTGTGTGGCGAAAAAGGATGAGGTTGAATATTACGAGGGCATCGTAGATGCCTGCCTGACCTTTGAGGAGCTTACGAACTGGCTCAAAAAGGAAAACATAGAGCTGAAAAAGGAAATGCGGGAGGATTCCCACAGCCTTGCGCGCTTTTTCCCGACGACCGGCGGAATTCTCAAAACCATGGCAAAGGATGCTCCCGGGTTTACCTATATGGCGCTTGACGGTGTTGAAAACTGCATCGCGGCACTGAAGGAGATCGAACAGGGCAGGATTCATCACTGCTTCATTGAGATGAGCGCCTGTGTCGGCAGCTGTGCCGGCGGCCCTGTCATGGAAAAATATGGCCGCAGTCCGGTCAGGGACTATCTGGCCGTTTCGAAGTATGCAGGGGACAAGGATTTTGACATTGAGCAGCCGGAGATCCGGGAGATGCGCAAGCATTTTGAGCCGATTGAGCAGCGTGCGGGCATACCGAGTGAGACGGAGATCCGGGAGATCCTGAGGGAAATGGGCAAATTCAAGCCCAGTCAGGAGCTGAACTGTGGATCCTGCGGGTATGATTCCTGCCGGGAAAAAGCCATTGCCATTTATCAGGGCAAGGCGGAGATTTCCATGTGTCTGCCCTACCTGATGGAGAAGGCGGAAAGCTTCAGTGATACCATTGCAAGGAACAGCCCAAACGGCATCCTGATGCTCAATGACCGGATGGAGGTCCAGCAGATCAATCCGGCAGCACTCAAAATTCTGAACCTGCGCTCAGACAGCGCGGTTCTCGGGGATCAGGTGGTTCGCATTCTGGATCCAACGCCCTTCCTCAAGGTGCGTAATACCGGAACTGGAATTTTTCATGAGAGGACCTACCTGGCGGAGTATGGATGTACGGTGGAGCAGACGATTGTGCCGGCGGAGGATGGTCGCATGCTGCTGTGCATCATGCGCGATGTCAGTCGGGAAGAGGAGGCGCGTCGGCAGAAAGAGGAAATCAGTCGTCAGACTGTGGAGGTAGCGGACAAGGTGGTCGACAAACAGATGCGCATTGTCCAGGAAATTGCAAGTCTGCTGGGCGAAACCGCGGCCGAGACGAAAATCGCCCTGTCCAAGCTCAAGGAGTCCATTACCAATGAATGATCTAACCTGTGATATTGGCTATAAAAGCATTAACCATGTGGGAGAGCAGCTGTGTGGCGACCATGTGGAGGTGGTGGAGCAGGAGGACGGGTCAACTGTCATTGTGCTGGCGGATGGCCTTGGCAGCGGAGTCAAGGCCAGCATCCTGTCGACCCTGACCAGCAAGATCATCTCCACCATGCTGGCCGCCGGTCTTTCCATTGAGGAGTGCGTGGAAACCATTGCTGCAACGCTTCCCGTCTGCTCCATTCGGGGCGTTGCCTATTCCACCTTTACCATTATCCGCCTCATTCGCAACCAGACGGCGGAGCTGATCCAGTATGATAATCCTCAGGTCATTGTCCTCAGAAACGGGGAAAACTGGGAGTATCCCCGCACGGAAACCACCATTGGCGGAAAGAAGATTTTCCGCTCTCTGATCCGTCTTCAGGAGGACGATGTATTCATCGCCATGAGTGATGGCTGCCCGCATGCGGGCATCGGCACTGCGTATAACTTTGGATGGAAACGCGAGGACATCATCTCTTTCATGGAGGCAATGAATCTCTGTGGATACACGGCCAAGAATCTCTCCACTGTCCTGGTGGATGAGTGCAACCGTCTCTATGGCGGAAAGCCCGGGGATGATGCGACCGCCTGTGTGGTACATATTCGCAAACGTGTGCCGATGAACATGCTCTTTGGCCCGCCCGGCAACCGGGATGACGGTGACCGGATGATGAACCTGTTCTTTGCCAAGGAAGGAAAGCATATCATCTGCGGCGGAACCACCTCCTCCATTGCTGCCAAATGGCTGGATAAGCCACTGCGGGCTTCTCTTAATTTTGAGGGGGATATTCCTCCGATTGCCTATCTCGAGGGCGTCGATCTGGTGACGGAGGGCGTCATCACGGTAAACCGGGTGGTTGAGTATGCCAAGGACTACATCGGTGAGAACCTGCAGTATGAGAAGTGGAGCAACGGCAAGGATGGTGCATCGCTCATCAGTCGCCTGCTGTTTGAGGAGGCCACCGATATCAGCTTCTATGTCGGCAAGGCCATTAATCCTGCACACCAGAATCCGAATCTTCCGATTAACTTCAGCATCAAGATGAATCTGGTGCAGGAACTGTCGGAGGCACTTAAGAAGATGGGAAAGCGAATCAAAGTGAGCTATTTCTAATGAGCGGCTGAAACCGCCCGGTTGCCGGATTCCCGGAGCGGGAATCCCGTGCAGCCATACTAATCACGTGGAGTACATAGAGTCATGCGTAAATTTGATACCAAGGTTCAATATCTCAAATACAAGGTGCTGAGGGAAGTGTCCCGTCAGGCGTGGAACGACACTCTGCTTGAAAATATCATGGACATTCCCAAGATGATTGTCCCTGGAAAAGTACCGACGATGCGGTGCTGCGTATACAAGGAACGTGCAATTCTTGCCGAACGGGTCAAGCTGGCCATGGGCGGCGAACCCGGCAGCAATATCATTCAGGTCATCGACATTGCATGTGATGACTGTCCCGCCGTCGGGTATCAGGTGACGGATTCCTGCCGTGGATGTCTGGCACACCGGTGTGAGGATGCATGCCGGCGCGGCGCCATCTCCTTTGATCATAACCATGAGGCTCACATTGATAAGACCAAGTGTGTGGAATGCGGTCAGTGTGCCAAGGTCTGTCCCTACAGTGCGATTGTCAACCGTAAGCGTCCCTGCCAGAATGCCTGCAAAATCAAGGCGATTTCCATCAATGAGGACAATGCGGCCAAGATTGACGACGAAAAGTGCATCCAGTGCGGGGCCTGCGTTTATCAGTGTCCCTTTGGGGCCATCACGGATCGCTCCTTTATCCTCAATGTCATTGACATGCTGAAAAAGAGCCAGGGCAATACAAAGTATAAGGTATATGCCCTGGTTGCACCGGCGATCGGAAGCCAGATGAATTATGCAAAACTCGGCCAGGTCGTCTCCGGCATCAAGGAGCTGGGCTTCTTTACCGTCGTAGAGGCTGCCCTGGGCGCAGACATGGTTGCGCAGGCGGAATCAAAGGAACTCACGGAAAAGGGATTCCTGACCTCTTCCTGCTGTCCGGCCTTTGTCCGTTACGTCAAGACGGCTTTCCCGGCTCTGGTCCCCTATATTTCCCACAATCTCTCCCCCATGGCAACCATCGCCAAATACATTCGGGACCATGAGGAAAACGCGAAAATCGTATTCATTGGTCCCTGCACGGCCAAGAAGGCAGAGGCGCAGCTTGAGAGCGTTAAGCCGTATATTGACGCAGTCATCACCTTTGAGGAACTGCAGGCACTCTTTGACAGCCGGGACATTGACATCGCATCGCTTCCGGAGGATGTCCTTGACAACGCCAGCTACTTTGGCAGGATCTTTGCACGCAGCGGCGGTCTTTCCGATGCGGTTGCCGAGGGCCTCAAAGAGCAGCATCTTGATGACTTTGAGCTTAAGGCCTGTGCCTGCGACGGTATTGAGGAGTGCCGTATGGCGCTGCTCAAAAAGAGCAGAAACGCCCTTGATGCCAATTTCATTGAAGGCATGGCCTGCGTCAATGGATGCATCGGCGGCGCCGGCAACCTGACCCATGGGGAAAAGAATAAGGCCGCTGTTGACAGCTATGGCCGGGAAGCACTGGAGAAGACGATTCTGGATGCGGTCTCTTCGCTCCGGTGATCCATGGTTTTGTGATGCCAAACCGACCAAGAGGCAATGTTTGCCAGGGCTGTTCTGAAAAAAACAAACCGAGAAAAGCGACAGAAAGTATCTGCCAAGCCACCCCTTTACGGAGTGGCTTTTCTTATGCATCAATGCCACAGGGGAGAGAGGATTGAAATCCGCCCCTTTTGCTGGTATGCTAATGGACACAAATCATAAAGAGCTGGGAACGAGATGTACAAAGCCAGGACGAGATTCCTTCACTAAAAGCAAAAGAAAATGCCAGCGACAGGGATAAACCAAGGGGATTGACTCGTTTAATCAGTAGAGGTGATCAAGATTGCCATCTGAGACAGGAGGCAAGTATACAGGCAGCGTATTTGATGAGCTGTATACGCTCTATGGAAATGATGTGCTGAGAACCGCTTATTATTACCTGGGCGAAAAACAGCGGGCAGAGGATATCTGCCAGGATGTCTTTACAAAGCTGTTTTTATATACAGGGGACATCACACCGGGGAAGGAGCGGGCATGGCTGCTTCGCGTAACAATTAATGCATGCCGGGATTACTGGCGCAGCTCCTGGGCAAAGCGTGTTCTGCTGGGCCCTCCGATGATGGAGCTTCTGCCGGATGAACGGGACATTTTCGAGGAGCGGCAGGAGAGGGAAGAATTGGCGAAAGCAATTCTGACGCTGCCGGCACAGTTTCGCGAAATCATCCTTTTATATTACTATCAGAATTTTACGCTTCAGGAAATTGCATCCATTCTGGGCATTTCAGAGGGAACGGTAGCCAGTCGGCTCGCCAGAGGGCGATATAAGCTGGAAGCGGTTCTCAAGGATTGGAACGGAGACGGAGCAAAATGAGCATGGAGGCGGAGGATACAATGATGAATTGGGATCAACCGGAATCGGTCCGTGAATTTCTTGATCGCGGGGTTTCGGGTCTAAATGCGCGGCCGGATATGCGGGCACACATTATGAATGCACAGCGTGCACCAAAACGGCGCCGCCCGCTGGTTCCCGCGGTGGCAGCCGTGATGGCGGCCCTGCTTTTGGCCGTCGGAATCGGGACCTTTATTAATACCCGGAGTGTGGAGGATGAATTTTACATCCTTGAGGCGGGTGGCACCGTGCAGGTGACAGCAAAGCCCGTGACGGTGAACCCCTCCTTTATGGTTGCAGAAGGAGAGAATGTGGAGCATGCCGTTCTCATCTTAAACGGTGATCTATACAGAATGACCCGGTTCCTGCCCAATGCCGGAAACCTGTTGGGAGGAGCAGTCGGAACGGTGGCAACGTACTCGGAAACGCCGTTTACGCAGGGTGCAAACAAGGATGGCATCAGCAATGCGATTCTGCCGGGGGATAAGATCTATGCCGTGCAAAATCTTGCGATCAGCACCGCTGTCATCGCCGAGGTGGATGGTCAGCTGGCGCTGTTCCAGCGGACAGGCGAACACGGATTCGGGCTCAACGGCGATTCATTTGAGGGAACCTGTGCGGTACGCGGTCAGCTGGCCAGCCTCGAAATTGAGGGGATCGGCGAACTGAACGGCGATCTGGCAGAGCGTGCCATGACGTGCCTGATGGAGACGGCCCGGCTTGAGGGAGCAGAGGCAATGCCAGGCGAACAGCTGGTGCACATTCGCCTCAAAAACGGACTTCAGCTGGAACTGACCATCTCCGGAGATCAGCTGATTGGCTGCGGTGTCTGGGACTGCACTGAGTTTTTGGACCTCTTCCGGGATCTTGTGGCAAATCATGACGTGGATCGGGCGAATGCCTGATCCGCTTTTTTTATCCATCCGCCCTGCAATATGTTCTCAGGCACTGACAAAGAGCACGAAAGACGCAAAAGAACAGCCTTCCATCGGGAGGCTGTT
>JAFUZM010000025.1 GCA_017476605.1 Clostridia bacterium | reverse complement strand
CCGTTCCGCACTGCTGCGGTGAGCGGGAAATCGAGATGTTTGCGGAGGAAATCAAGCGTTTGAAACGGGCGTACGAGTCATATTCGGGGAAGATCTTTTCTCCGGAGGAGATGGTCAAAGCCGTGCGTGAACATACCCTGGATGGTGAACTCGAGCAGGGGGAGTATATCAGTATCATGGGGGCGCATGGTGGCAGCCTGCTGCTCAGCCGGTGTCGGGAACTCCTTCCGGATCTCCCGATACGGGATGAAACCTGCACGGGAAACCGGACATTCTGTGCATCTGAGGTTCCGGAAAATGCGGGGGAAGATGTGCTCCTTTCCTGGTATGCCAGAAAGCTGCTCTGCGACTTTATGCCATGTTTGCGTATGGTGGACGCCCGAAAGAGAAAGGCAATGTGGACGGGGAAACACAATCCGCGAAAGGGGATTGTGTATCATACGATTAAGTTCTGTGACTATTACAGCGTTGAGTATGAGGAAATGAAAAACAGTGCCGTCATGCCGGTGCTGAAGATTGAGACGGATACGACGCCGCAGTCTGCAGGCCAGCTGGAAACAAGAATTGAAGCATTTGGCGAAACATTGGGGGTAAAGGTGAATAAAGGAGCGACCAGGGCGGGAAAAGGAATCATTGCGGGTATTGATTCGGGATCCACCAGTACGGATGTCGTCATCATGGATAAGAATCAGACGATTTTGAGCAGCGTGATTCTGCCCACCGGAATGTCGGCCTCCCGCAGTGCGCAGGAAGCCCTTCAAAAGGCGCTGGAGGAGGCAAGCCTTACTGCCCGGGATCTGGATGGTGTTGTGGCGACCGGATATGGCCGTGACATTCTTGAAATGGAAAAGCAGACGATTACCGAGATCACCTGCCATGCCAGGGGTGCACGCTTTCTCTTTCCGGATGTTCGGACCATCATTGATATCGGAGGTCAGGATTCCAAGGTGATCCGAATCGACGAAACCGGAGCAGTACAGAATTTTGTCATGAATGATAAATGCGCAGCCGGGACCGGGCGATTCCTTGAAATGCAGGCGAGGGCACTTGGCATCACCATGGAGGAGATGAGCAGGCTTGGACTTGAATGGAAACAGGATGTGCAGATTTCCAGCATGTGTACGGTCTTTGCGGAATCTGAGGTAGTCAGTCTGGTGGCAAGGGATACGGCTGTTGAGGACATCATTCACGGGCTCAATCGCTCTGTTGCAGCGAAGACACTCAGTCTGGTCCGGCGGGGCAAGGGTGAATCCCCGTATGCCATGACCGGCGGTGTTTCCTTAAATCAGGGCGTTGTTCGTTGTCTCGAGGAGGCACTTGGCAGCAAGGTGGCGACCTCGGCGCAATCCCAGCTCTGCGGGGCCATTGGCGCGGCGCTGCTGGGACTGGGAATATAATAAAAGCGGTCAAACCCGTCGGGTTTGACCGCTTTCTTATATTCCTTTGATCCAGGCCAGAATGTCTGCCATGACGGCTTCTTTGTTCAGTTCGTTTAAGATTTCGTGGCGACACTCCGGATAGAGTGTTGTTGTTACATGTGTATGTCCGGTCTGGGTAAGCTTTGCAGAGACGGCCTCAATGCCTTTCGACCAGTCGCCAACGGGATCCTGAGCACCGCTGATGAGCAGAATCGGGAGATCCCTGGGGACGGACTCAAACCATTCGTCCGTATTGGCCTCGATATTGGCGCAGATGAGGTCGTGCATGCCCTCCACGGTAAAGAGGAAGCCGCAGTAGGGATCTGCAATATACTTGTCTACAATGGCGGTATCCCGCGTAAGCCAGTCAAAGGGCGTGCGCCCTTCAAAGCCTTTGCCATAGGTACTGAAGGCGATTTTATCCATGGTTTTGCTCTTATGCGTTTTCCCCTTAACGATGCCAATGATGCTCGAAAGCACTTTTCCGGCTGTTCCTGCGGGATTTGGCCCGCCGGTGCCCATGTAAATGGCCCCGGCGAATCCGTCACTGGGATACCAGGCGGTATACAGGCGGCAGATGAAGGAGCCCATGGAGTGGCCCATGACGACGAGCGGTTTATCCGGATGCTGGGATTTTGCCTTCTGTATGACGGTACGGAAATCCTCAACCAGTGCTTTGTAGCCGTCCTTTTCGCCGAACCATCCGGTCAGGTCAAAGTCGGTGTTCGACT
Source organism: Clostridia bacterium (assembly GCA_017476605.1). Lineage (GTDB taxonomy): Bacteria > Bacillota > Clostridia > Christensenellales > Aristaeellaceae > Ventricola. Next base: position 3,646 of record JAFUZM010000025.1, on the reverse strand, counting down.
TTCCGTGATTGGCCATGTCATGCATGTAAACGGCAATGCCATGTGCGGTGAGAAATTCGATAAAGCCAAGGTATCGCGCCTGATGCTCGGCCATTCCGTGATGGATGGCAAGTACAGCCTCGATTTCGTCATCCGGGAGATAGGCGCAGCCATAGATTTCGCAGACGCCGGTTTTGGAGGGGAAACGAAATTCCTGTGTATTCATGTTACCTGTCCTTTCTTTGAAATGAGTATGTCAATCGCTGTGTTCATTATAGGTGGAGATGTTCCGTGCGGCAAGGGCCCGATGTAAAAATAAGTCGGGAAGGAGCAAAATCTTTTTCAAGGACCGGCTTACATCCTGCCGGATGCAGGGGCAAGGGACAGCTGCGCGGATATTTCTGTGGAATGGGACAATCCGGGGAATTCGTCCATACCATTTCCTATAAGGGCGCGATATAATGGGGGAAGTATGGAGGATGACGGAATGAAAACAGCAATCATTGATGTCGGCGGTGGGATGCGCGGGATCTATGCGGCGGGAGTATTTGATCGCTGCATGGATGAGAAAAGGACTTTTGATCTCTGCATCGGAGTTTCGGCAGGTGCTGCAAATGTGGTGGCCTTTCTTGCAAATCAGCGGGGGCGGAATTATCGGTTCTATGCGAAGTACCCGAGCAGGAAAGAGTATATGAGTCTTGGCAACTTCCTGATTTCAAAAAGTTATCTGGACCTCAACTATGTGTATGGGACGCTCAGTAACTCAGATGGCGAGGATCCGGTCGACTTTGAGACCTTTGAGAAAAATCCCAGTGAACTCATGGTTGTTGCCTGCAATGCCATCACCGGGGAGGCAAAATACTTTGGAAAGCAGGATTTCCATAAGGACGACTACAGTGTTTTGAAAGCTTCCTCGGCCATCCCTGTTGTGTGTCATCCCTACGGGGTAGACGGAACACTGTACTATGACGGTGCACTGGCGGATCCGGTGCCGGTAGATAAGGCACTTGAATGCGGATGCGATCGGGTCATCCTGATACTGACCAAACCAAGAGAGGTTCGGCGTACCGATACGAAAGACCGGTTCCTGGCGGGACTCATGGATAAGCACTATGCAAAGGCGGCAGAGCGGCTTCGCGAACGCGCAAAGCTCTACAACGACAGCGTAGACATGGCACTGGAATATGAAAAGCAGGGAAAGCTTCTGATCATTGCTCCCGAGAGTACGGAGGGGGCGGACACGCTCACAAAGGACAAGGAAATTCTGCATCGGCTCTATCTGAGAGGATATGCGGATGGTGAAAAGATTGACGCCTTTCTAAAGGCATAAAGAAACAGCCGGAGGAATCCGGCTGTTTCTTTATGCTCACATAGATCACATCATTGTGCCGATGGTCAGGCAGAGGAGACTGAGGATGGAAAGTCCTCTGGCAACTCTTCGGTGAAGATTGAGCCAGCGATTCTCGGAGGCAAGGGTGGCTTTTGTACGAATGCCCCAGATGCTTTTATAGGGAATGAAGGGCAGCGCCTCCGCGTAAATCCAGAGGACGCAGCCGATGGACATGCAAATGGTAACGGGCCATGAGACGGGGGCAAGTGGAATGCCTGCCAGGTACCAGCAAAAGTAGACGTGCGCAATGGCGGCAAGGTCTAAAAGTAGCAGTCCTGGAACCAGGAGCGCCAGAGTACTGAGAGCATCCTTGCCTGCGCGACGAACAGCGAGCGTTGCCTGATGACCAAGAATCATGAGGAGCAGGGACCAGAGCATGAGCCATTGTCTTGGCCCCTGAATGCCGGGAATCAGGGTGAGATTGGCTGGCAGACGATGCAGATTCAGAGAGATCAAAAGAAATGCTGCGTATTTGGATACGGGAAAGGTGCGCACCAGTGTGGTGCCAACCGGGCGCTTGCGTCTAACTGCCATCATTCGCCTCCGAAAGGTTCAAAATAGGCGGCATAGTCCGTATAGATTTTGGTGCCGAGCCGCCGAAAACCGCCGTACAGATGAAGGCGGAGGAGTTCCTCAATGCCGGAGGTATCCTGCCGTTCAATCAAATCAAGCATTTTGGAATGCTCGCTGAGGACATCCGGGACATTCTGACCGGCCAGAATGTCAAGTACACAGAACCTGGTATAGCTTGACTGTGGGCTGCTGAGCCGGGCCCACAGAAAATCCAGATTCATCCGGTGAAACCACTCGCTGTGCATGCGCAAATCCGCATCGAAAAAGGAAGCGGAGTCCATGTCCGGATAGGTTTTTGAGATTTCCTGCATCTGCAGGTAGAGGTAACGGACACGCTCCACATCCGCAGGAGTGCGTGCGGCAATGTAATCGCGAAGCACCATGGTTTCGACAGCCAGACGTTCGTAGATCAACTGATTGACGATATCGAGATTAAGACGTGTAACCGCGCTTCCGCGTTTTGGCACGATCTTCACCAGACCATTTTCCTGAAGGCGCTGCAGAAGGCTTCGCACCGGTGTTCGGGAGAGGCCAAACCGCTCACATAGATCATGCTCACTTAGACGGTCTCCCGGCTTCAGCTTCAGGTGCAGGATCTCGTTTGCGAGAATCTGGTAAAGCACCTCATGGCTTTCATTTGAATCCGACATTGTGATTTCCTTTCCGGCAATTGTCTTCACATACCGAAGCTTTGTCAAAAATGCAAAAGGGTTTGTCTTGAGAATCATCCTTATCCACTGATATCTTGGATAACTCGTAATTCAATTTAGACAAACCACTATTTTGGACAAGGTAAGGATTGATCGGAGGGCATCTTGAATTCAATCGCTCAGGTCAGAAATACACCCATAGTCTTAGCAAGTTTTCGAACAGCTTCTTCAGACATTTCCGTCATTTTTGAGATAAAAGATGCGGTCATCCCGCCCTCTTTCAACATCTTAGCTGCTACTTTCTCTCGTTCCTGTTTTGCACCTTCCTGACGCTCTTTCTCCATAACCTTCTCTTCATTGTACTCAGTAAGGAACATATTTTTTACCTCTGCGATGTTTTCCGACAAGAATGGTTTGATTACGAATCCTTCTGGCATCTCATCCAGTGCCACATCAACAGCGGCGCCCAAATCCATTTTGTGATTCTGATGATTTCTAACTTCGACAACCAGCCAAGCATACTCTTTCTTCAGGTGGATACACTCCACTCTCTTTGTTGAATTGTAACCGTTGGCTCTGACTTTATCAAGGATTTTTACAAAAATTGGATAATATTCTTTGCGTGAAGACAGCAATATCGGCTGTTTCGGTCATCATAGCATAATATTAGAGGAAAGCAATGAGAAGGGAACAACTTGTATACAAGTTTTGCGAAAAAAGTAGGGGTATCATGTGAGGAAGAAAAAATGTCCTGAAATGATGAAAAGAAGGCAAAAATGGGGATTGCAAGAGCTTCTGTTCTATGGTAATATGTATACAAGCGGCACATTTGATGTGCCCAATATACAAGGAGGAAGCTCTTATTATGAAGAAGCTCTTAGTTGTTCTCTTGGCTGCGCTGATGCTGTGCCTGAGCATCAGCGCAATGGCAGATGATGATCCATTCGCATCCCTCGGAAAGTTCGAGATGCTGGTTGGAGATGCGCAGCCGGAAGGAAATCCGCGCTATGTTTCTATGGAAAAGTTCGCTGCTGATGTTGCAGAGAAGACCCAT
>JAFUZM010000200.1 GCA_017476605.1 Clostridia bacterium | reverse complement strand
CCTTCGCCGGAATTTTGGCAATCGGGAAAAGACTGCTGCAGAACTCGGCATCAGCAAAACAACACTGTGGCGCCGCATGAAGAAATACGGTATTGACCGGGAGTTTACCATTTAATTCCCCTTTATTCTGGATAGAATTGAAATATTTGAAACGCTTTATTTCTTTTTTTGAAATCCTTTTCTGCATTTTGAAAAAAGAGCGAATTGACAGCATTGGCCTGATTTGCTATGCTAACTTTGCAAATGGTGCTGCTGTCAAATGGAGCTGCAAACTATTTCCATTCTCATCCAGGATCAGACACAGATCGTGAGAAAGGTTCAGTCAGATGAAAACCGTTGAAATGTACATGGAGGAAATCGCAAAGAAACGTCGTCAGCTTCAGACGATCTCCATTTTCTGTTTTGCTCTTCTTATTGCCATAACCGTACTGTTTTTCTACCGAATCCGCGTTGTGGCATTTGTAACCTACGCTTTACTGCTTCTCTTTTATTTTCTCTGGTTCCGCAGACAGCGTCAAAGCTACAGCGATCTGATCGCAGAGGCTCAGCTGCGTTTTGGTCTTTGTAAAAATGACACCGATGCCAAATATATTGGCAGGACCGGGCCAAATGCTTCCGAATTTGATCAGATGGGCATTTTGCCCATCCAGCAGGATGAACACGGTCTCCTCCTTCGCCAGGGCTTTGCCTATCAGGAGGATGGTCTTGGCATCCGGGGCTGGGAAATCGCCTTCCATTTTCTGAACGGCTCAAATGCAAAAAACAAGTATGACTTTTTAAGCGGATCCCTGATTGAAATCCAGCTTGCAGATGATCCCGGCAACCTCCTTATGTTCAATGACATCGTTTTGAGCGAGCGGCATCGCGTGGCATTCACAGACCGTCTTGGGTTTTCTCCTGTTCAGGCCGCCGATCTAAAGGACATTTTTGTCTATTCCGATCATCCGGAAAACATAAACCCGGAGATCTTTGAGAAGATTAGCACACTCCTTAAGGCCGCTCCGCGGATATCCGCCCTGCGTCTTCGTCCCGGTTGCGTCCTTGTTTTCATGCAAAATCGGTTTTATACCACCAATGTGAAAGTTCGTGATTTGCCCACACAAAAGCAGCTTGAGTCAAATCCCCTTCCCGAGATTGAGCCCATCAAGGCCTTTTGTTTGAGCCTTCATGCCCCGCAGACAAGTTCTCCCCAGGACAATGCTTGAGCGTAGAAAGGAAACAATATGAACAGCCCCATCATCAAGGAAATGAACGTCATCCCGGTTGCCGGTTTTGACAGCATGCTGATGACCCTTTCCGGTGCACATGCCCCTGTATTTACCCGCAACCTGGTCATCCTGAAAGACAGCTCCGGCCATACCGGAATCGGAGAGATTCATGGTGGCGACTATACCTGCGAATGTCTGAGTGCCATGAAGGAAATTGTCGTTGGCTCTGAGATTGCAAAGTACCGCGAGATCATGCAGCGCATCCACCGGGTGTTTCATCATGACCTTGGAGATGATGGCGAGGGCATCCAGAAGCTTGAGATTTCAAAGCTCAAATTCGTCGTCAAGAGTGAATGGGCGGTGGAATGTGCTCTCCTGGATCTTCTGGGACAGCACCTTGATGTGCCGATGTGCCAGCTCCTTGGTGAGGGGCAGCAGCGAAAAGAGGTCGAGGTACTTGGCTATCTTTTCTATGTTTCCGATAAGAACAAGACCCCGGCCACCGAGATGCAGTATATCGATGAGCGCGACTCAACGGATCCCTGGTTCAGAATCCGCCGTGAGGAGATTCTGACGAGCAGCCGAGTCGTGGAGGAAGCCGAGGCCGCTGCCGAGAAATACGGCTTTAAGAACTTCAAGCTGAAAGGCGGCGTGCTAAAGGGAGAAACCGAGATGGAGACCGTCCGGGCGCTCAAGAAACGGTTCCCGGAGGCCCGCATCAACATCGATCCGAACGGTGCCTGGAGCCTGAAGGAAGCCATCCGGCTCTGCAAGGACATGCATGAATACATCACCTATGTTGAGGATCCCTGCGGTCCTGAGGGCGGATACTCCGGCCGGGAAATCATGCGGGAATTCAAGAATGCAACGCAGTTCCAGGTAGCCACCAACATGATCGCCGTCGACTGGCGGCAGTTCTATCACACCATCTCCCTGAACGCCTGTGACATCATCCTGGCGGATCCGCATTTCTGGGGCTTTGATGGCGCCATCCGCATGAGCCAGCTGCTCACAAGCTGGGGCCTCACCTGGGGCATTCATTCCAATAATCACTTTGACATCACGCTGGCAGCCTTTGCACAGACCGGTGCTGCCGCCGTCGGTGAGCCTGCGCCGCTTGATACCCACTGGATCTGGCAGGACGGGCAGAATCTGCTGCATGATGCGCCGCAGATCATCGGCGGAAAGCTTCAGGTGCCTGAGGGAAGCGGCCTTGGCGTTCACATCAATATGGAACGGGTCATGGAGGCCAATGCGCTGTATAACCGTCTGCCCTCCCATGACCGCAATGACGCCATGGCCATGCAGTACCTGATTCCCGGCTGGACATACGATCATAAAAAGCCCTGTCTGGTCCGCTGACCTCAGATGCCATTTCTGCATCAAATTGTTTCAAAACCATTTCAAACAATATTCCCAATAAACTGATGAGGAGATTTTGCATATGAGCATGAAACAGGAGTATGAAAACTACATGGCACGGCGCGCAGATCTGGAAGCATCGCGCATGGGCTCTCTCTGGCTGAATCAGGAGAAACGGTATGTCCACCCATTCCGCATTTTCGGCAATGTCTGGTATGTGGGAGATGATTGGGTCTGCGTTCACCTGATTGATACCGGTGATGGTCTTCTCCTCATTGACAGCGGCAACTGCGGTGCCACGGGCATGCTGGTTCAGGCAATCTGGGAAGCCGGGTTTAATCCTGCAGACGTGCGGTGGATCATTCACTCTCACGGTCACCTGGATCATATCGGCGGTGCCATGTTCTTTAAGCGCATGTTTGGCACAAAGCTGTATCTTGGCGAGCCGGATGCGATCATGTTCCGGGAAAAACCGTGGATTTCCGCGATTCAGGACACTCATGATGATTGCGACTGCCTCTTTGTGCCGGATTATGAAATCAAAGAGGGCGATGTCCTGACCTTTGGCAATACCACGATGACCTTCTTCCTGGTCCCCGGCCATACGGATGGTTGCATTGCCACGTTCTTTGATGCCTATGAGGGCGAGAAAACCGTTCGCTGCGGTTATTACGGTGGCTTTGGCTTCAACACTTTGCAGAAAGACTACTTAATTGAAATCGGCGATCCGGAATATAAGACCCGGCAGACCTATCTGAATTCGCTCAAAAAAGTCCGTGACCAGAAGGTTGAGCTGTTCCTCGGCAATCACTGCATCAATAACGATACCCTGGGACGTCGTCAGCAGCAGATTGACCATCCGGATGGCCCCAATCCATTCCTTGACAGCCAGCTCTGGGGCAAATATCTCGACCAGAAGCGTGATGAACTGCTTGCCTTCATGGCAGACCCCAAAAACAACTGATCCGTCCGATTCCTCCTTTTTTTGACATCTCAAAAGGATGTTCCCCCTTTTTTCCGGGCCATCTCCCTGCGGTGGAGAGGCCCGTTTTTTTCGTCAACCCCTTTTTTGAAATTTCTGAATTTAAATTTGAAGTTGCATTAGAAGTATATGAAATATAAGTGCAATATTTTGAAATTGTAATGTTCAGAAGTTTCAAATATTGCATCATTATGAAATTTGAATGGAAAATTTCCCATTGTCATCCTCTGAAATGGATGCTATCATGTGCTCAGTCGCGAAGGAATTCGCTTCAAATCAAAGAATGAAAGGTGAAAAAACATGAAGAAACTCGTTAGCATCCTCGTGCTCGCAATGCTGTGCCTCGGTATCCTCGCCGGCGCAATGGCCGAAGGAAAATCCATTGATGACGTATGGGCAAAAGGCTCTACTGTTTATTTCCACGTTCCTGCCAAGGCTGGCGGCGGAACCGACCTCTTCACCCGTTATCTGACCCAGGCTCTGACCGAAGCGGTCCCCGGCGTTAACTTCATCGTCAACAACTATGAAGTCAGCGAAGTCGGTATGGAAACCGTGAAATCCGCAAAGCCGGACGGCCTCAATCTGGCTACCTGCCACGGCGGCGCCATCATCCAGTGGTTCACCGGTTCCTCCAACGTAAACATCAAGGACGACACAAAGGTTGTCGGCATCCTGAACCTCGGCGGACCTCAGGCCATCATTGCCGGTCCGAACGCTCCCTACAAGAACTTCACTGAGCTGGCTGAGTATGTCAAGGCCAACCCGGGCAAGCTGATGATCGGCTGCTCCCTCGGCGGCACCACCCAGATGATTTTCGTCTCCTTCATCGAGGCCATCGCGGGCGACTCCACCCTGGCGACCTATGTGCAGTGCGCTTCTGAAGCCGACAAGCTGACCAACGTTGCCTCCGGTGCCATTGATCTGGCCAACTGCTCCATCCCGAACGCGCTGTCCTACGAAGCCGACGGCCGTCTCACCATCCTCGGAACCATCGGTCCCAAGGTTGCGACCGTTTCCAGCATGTCCGAGCTCCTCGGCATTGAGCTTGGCAACCAGTATGCCAGCGGTCCGGAGCAGGGCGTTGATTCCGCAACATGGGATTCCAACTACTATGTTCTCGTTCCGAAGGATACCCCGGATGACGTCTGCGAAGCGATCAACTCCGCTCTCATGAAGGCTGCTGAAGTTCAGAGCTACATCGACGGCAACCATGCAATGGCTACCTTCACTTCCCCGATCGACTATCAGGGATCCATTGATGCTCTTAACACCGAATGGGCATTCCTTGATGAGCTGGTTGGCAACATGGGACTCAAGGTTCGTTAATCTTCCATGTAACCGCATATCATCTGTATCACGGCAGCCCGGCCAATTGCCGGGCTGTTTTTAGAAGAAAGGAGCATCCTCCTCGTGAAAAAGCTGAACCGCACGTATGTAATGGGCATACTCTGTCTCATTCTTGCCGCCTGGATCTTCTTCCAGACCGGCACCATCACCGAGCGCCTCGTTTCCAACGAGCCGGGTCCAAAATTCTTTCCTTACATCTGCGCAGCAGGCATTGCCATCTTTGCCATTCTTTCCATGGTCTTTGACGGGCCCAAGGAATCCAAAAACGGAAGCAAACCGTATCTTGACAAGGCCGGCTGGATTCGCCTTGCCATCATCATGGGCGAAGCTGTGCTTTTCCTTCTTGGAATGCAGTATCTGGGCTTCTGGATCACCTCCATGGTCGGCATGTTTATGTTTATCATGACCCTCAAAGGCGATAAGAAGATCAACTACGTTTTTGCCATTCTCCTGTGCGTTGGTCTCGGCAGCCTTTGCTATTTCGGATTTGTCAACGGATTCCACATCCCGCTTCCGAAGGGACAGCTTTGGGATATGCTTGGCATCACTATGATTTAAGGAGGAAAGAAGAATGTCCCCATATTTATCCGCTCTTGGTATTCTCTTTCAGCCGATGAATTTCATCATGATGTATCTTTGTGCTGTCGTCGGCTGCATTTTGGGCGCCATCCCGGGTCTTTCCGGTGGTCTTGGAATCACTCTGATTCTCCCCATGACCTTCGCGCTTAACACCAACCTGAGCTTTGCCATGCTTGTCGGCATGTATGTCGGCGGTGTTTCCGGTTCCTTCATTGCCGCCGTTCTGGTCGGCATTCCGGGTTCTGCTTCCTCCATCGGCACCTGCTATGACGGCTATCCGATGACCAAAAGCGGCCGGGCTGCAAAGGCTCTGTCCATCGGCATCACTGGTTCCTTCATCGGAACCTTCATTTCCATCATCGTTGCCATGCTCTGCTCCGGCGCCATCGCCGACATCGCACTCACGCTGGGACCCTGGGAATACTTCTCCCTCTGCCTCATGGCCATCACGATGGTCGTCGGCCTCAGCAACGGCTCCGTGTTTAAGGGCCTTCTGGCTGCCTTCATCGGCTTCTTCCTTGCCATGATCGGCGCGGACAAGGTCACCAACCAGCTGCGCTTCACCTTTGGCAACACCAATCTCTACAGCGGCATCAACATGGTCACCATGCTGATGGGTACCTTTGCACTGCAGCAGGTTGCCACCAGCTATGCAAAAGGCCAGCAGGAAATGCCCCCGGTTGACACTGCTTCCCTTGGCGGCTTTGGCCTCACCGTGAAGGACTTTGTCGATAACGCCAAAGTCATCATCGTCTCCCTTGTCATCGGTCTGTTTATCGGTTTCCTTCCCGGCATGGGCTCCGGCATCTCCAACCTCATCGCCTATGGCCAGGCAAAGAAGATGGATAAGCATCCCGAGAAATTCGGCACCGGCTATGAGCCTGGTGTCTGGGCAACCGAGGTTGCCAACAACGCCGGTGTCGGCGGTGCCCTGATCCCCATGATCTCTCTTGGTATTCCGGGTGACGGAACCACGGTTCTCCTTCTTTCTGCCATGACCATCCACGGCCTCACCGCCGGTCCGATGTTCATCCAGACCAACCCCGTGCTGGCCGCACTCATCTTCCTGATCGTGCTGATTTCCGCCATTCTCGTCTTTGTGACGGAACTGTTCACCAAGAAATGGTTCCCGTATCTCCTCAAAGCGCCCTATCACTATCTGTTCTCTGCGATCCTCATGATCTGCTTTATGGGCTCTTTCACGGCAAACACCAGCATGTTCAGCGTATGGCTGATGCTTGGCTTTGGCTTACTCGGTGTCGTCATGGACATGTTCGGCATGCCAATGACCCCACTTATGCTCGCCTTTATCCTCGGCAGCAAGATTGAGGAGTACTTCCGCATCGGGTGCTCCTATGCACGTGGCGATCTGACTCGCTTCCTCACCCGTCCGATTTCCCTCATCTTTATCCTGATTGCCATCTACAGCGTCGTCGGACCGATCATTACCAAGGCAATCAAGAACCGGAAGAAAGCGAAGTAACAACCCCTTTCGTACCCCATAGCTGTACAAAAAAGCAGCATTTCTTCGCCTAAGCCGGGAAGAAATGCTGCTTTTTGATGATCAAGAAAAGGAGGAAACCCATGTCGCTTACAAAACAGCAGCGCGCCATCATGGCACGCGATATGCAGAGCAACCGGAAATTTGACGGTGAAACCGATATTCCTGAGGACTGCCGTCATTTTAACACTCTTGCGGATATGGAAACCATTGAGATGCCTGCCGTTTCCAGCTGGCCTTATAAGCTTTACATTTTCCGTGCAAACAATAAAAAGGAAAACGCCCCGATTCACATCAACGTCCACGGCGGTGGATTTCTGATCGGGCATATGCCAAACGACACCCTCTGGAGTGCATGGCTTGCCGATCAGATTGAAGGCGTTGTGGTGGATGTCGATTATACCACCACCGAATATGCCTCCTACCCTGTCTTCCTTGACCAATGCCGGGATGCTGCCAAATACGTCTATGCCAACTGCACATCCTGGGGTTGTGACGAGAAGCGCATTTCCATGGGCGGTTACTCCGCCGGCGGCATGATCACCATCGCCTGCGGCATGTATGCCAAAGAGACCGGGGAGTGCCCCTATTGTCTGCTGGTTGACGGCTACGGTCCCGCCGATATGCGCTATAATAAAGATGATCGCAATGTCCCGGAATACTGGAAAACGACGGAGTACCGCAACGTAGGTTTTGGTGTTCTCATGAGCGATGATGATGACCGCGTCATGAGCGATCCCTACCTTTATCCTCTCGGTGCTGCAGATGAAGCTCTCAAGGGGCTCCCGCGGACACTCATCATCTCTGCGGCCAAGTGCGGCTTCCGCTTCCAGAATGAAGAGCTCGGCAAGCGTCTTGCGTCCCTCGGTGTCGAGGTTACCATGAAGCGCTTTGATGACACGGTTCACGGCTTTATCCCCCACTTTATGGATCACTGGCGTGAGGCGGCCGATCTCATCGTCCGCTCCATTCGCAGTGCCAGCCTTTAAACCGATTCTACGACAATAACGATATCAAAAGGAGACAAGTATGCGCACGGTCATCAATCCCGGCAAGGAACGCCGAACCATTAACTTCATCGACAACATTGTTTTCTCTCATGTCACCGACCTGGAGGGCCATCCCCTTGATCTCACCCTTTCCCTGATGCTTCAGAACGGAAACAGCGAAATGCGCCTGGCATCGGGCCGCGATGACGAGGTATCCACTGGTCTGCAGCCGGTCATCGTCTGGATCAATGGCGCCGGCTGGCGGAAATGCGATAAAAACCTGATGGCCGCCGAAATGGAGTATTTCGCCGAGCACGGCTTCGCCGTTGCCTGCATCACCTACCGCAACAGCAGCCTGGGACATTTCCCGGATCAGCTCATCGACTGCAAGACCGCCGTCCGTTTCCTGCGCGCACACGCAAAGGAGTATCATCTTGACACAGACCGGATCTTCACCATGGGCAGGTCTGCCGGCGGACATCTGTCCTCCTGGATGGCCATGAATACCGATGGCTTTGATTCCGAGGAATGGGCAGATCAGCCTTCCTGCATCCGTGGCGCCATTGACTTTTTCGGGCCTGTCGATATTAAAACCCTCAACCTGATTGAGCAGGAAAACTTCAAGAATCCGAATCATCGCTGGCATTCCATGGAAGAAACCCATGGCGGCGCTCTTCTGGGCGGCGACATGACCACCGTCATTGAACGCAGTGATGCGGCCAGCCCGATTTTTGCGATCAGCGAAAAAACCGCTCCCATTGCCATTTTCCATGGTGATCAGGATCCGCTTGTTCCGCTGTCCATCTCCGAGGACTTCTACCGCCGGCTGGTGGATGCAGGGCTTGAGCATCAGAGCGAACTCTATGTTGTCGAAAACGGCGGCCACGGCACCCGGGAACTCTTCCAGGAATCCGTAAAGGAACTGGCTCTTACTTTCCTGAGGAAGTACCTGTGACACAGGATCATTTAGGAGGAACTATGAATCATAAGGAAAAGCCCTTTCTCGAGGTCCTTGTTGAGACCTATCCCGAGAAAACCGTTGAACTGGATACCAATATCGGCCACGTAAAGATGATCCCGTTTTCCGGCACAGTCCGCGGAGAACAGTTTAACGGAATCGTCGAGCCCTGCGGTGTCGACACCCAGGTCACCAATGCAAACGATGTCCGTCACATGTCTGCCAGGTACATGCTGACCGGAACGGATGCAAACGGTCAGGACTGTCATATCTATGTGGAAAATAATGCCTGGTTTACAAACGGCGAACGTCCTCGTCCCTTCCATTCCGTCCCGACCTTCATTACCGACTCCAAGCTGCTCGCCCCCTATCTTCACACGAATCAGTTCGTGGGAGAGGGTATGCGGGAGGAAGATGGTCTCCACATTCGTTTCTACGAAGTACTCTGATAAAAACAGCCGGCTGGATCATTCCAGCCGGCTGTTCTCTGTTCTGCGTCTCTATCTCAGTGAGATATACCCCGCTTGCGCGATGCAGGCCTGTCCCTCATCGCTTGTCATCCAATCGGCAAATCGTGCCGCGGTCTCGTTTCCATCTTCATAGACAGCATAATAGCAGACGGTATAGGGATATGCACCCGAGCGCAGGTTTTTCGCACTGGGTTCAATTCCGTCAATAGCCAGCACCTTGATGTTCTCCTCGACATAAAGGGATGAGACATAGTAAAGATAGGAATACCCGATGGCATCACTCCCATTGTTATATCCACCAATTCGCTGGACAGCATCTGACATTCCGCCGGAAATCATGTTTTCCTCCGCTGTGATCAGCGGAGTATCCTTCATGACCAGTTCCTCCATCGCCGTCTGGCTTCCACTGCCATGCGGACGCTGAAATGCCTGAATTTCCCCGCTGATGCCGCCTACCTCTGCCCAGTCATCAATCACCGGCTCCACACCATTAACCTCATCGTATGTGCCCGTGTAGATTCCCCGAATCTGCTCCGCTGTGAGCGAATTCACCGGATTGTCCCCATTGACCATAAAGATGAACGCATCATAGCAGATCGGGACCATCACCAGGTTCATTCCTGCTGCCTTTGCCGCATTTCGCTCATCCGCGTTCGGTGCCGTACCAAGGACCAGATCAATCGGATGCGTATCCTCCATCATCAGATTCCGGGAAACAATGGTCACCTGTGGGTTTCCTTTTCCCTCCGTCAGTCGGTCATAGGCATTGGGCGTCGTCGAAAAATTGACAAAACCCTCCAGGTCCTCCTCACCCAGTCCCAGCCACTGGCGCGCAAACTCCATGGCCATGGGCACGCATACCGTAGACCCGTCGATGCTGGGATATGTCCCCCATTTTCCGATTTTCAGTTCACTGCCAGGCTCATAGGGAACCGCCTCTCCAAGTTCAAAATCCGAGGTATCCGTAACGATCTGTTTCCAGTTTTCCTGCTTTTCAACCGTCTGATTGATCTGCGACCAGGAACTCTCAGCAAGCGCCGAGGACAAAAGCATGAGGCATATCACACATATAGCAAAACGAATTCTCACCATTCTATCTCCTTTTGCACAAGATCTCCGTTATCCCCATTGTATCCATCTGCATCTCTTTCCTTCTTCCATTCCCAATAGAAATCATTTTTGAGGTGTTCGGGCATGGATAACTGTTCAAGGCTTGACATTGTGCCAAATGCATATGGATCCAGATAGGTCACCGTCAGGGGAATCACAAGGCTGACCAGTTCATTAAGCCCAGCAAGTGAGTGCCTTCCTATTTTTTTGAGGCCAATCGGCAGAGAAAGGCTTTTGAGCGGAATCGGGTTTTCTTCATCATAATCCCGATAGTCAAAAAAGGCATAGTGCGCGATGGACTCCGTTCCCTTTGGAACATCGTAGTGTTCTGCTTGGCGCGCACTTGGATAAGCAATCAGTGTCTTTCCATCCTTTGAAAAGAGTACACCATCCACAGCCTTAAAGTATGGACTCGTCTCTGCCACCTCATAGGCACCGATACTGGAATCAAGAATGCACGCCTCAAAGTCCCAAAGCGTAGATGGGAGAACCAGTGCCCCGATTTTGTCCGACGTCATCACGCACCGTCCGCGCAGTCGCTCCACACCCTCGGGAATCACCAGTCTTTCCGTATGGATAAAAGCAATTGCATCATCTCCCATATACCGAATTGTCGAAGGAAGGATGACTTCTCGTATCTTCCCGGTGAAACCCGACTCCGACCAGTAGTAAGTGTCATAATCCACAATGGCGGCCCGGATCATTCCAAAAGAAACCGCATTGAGAAGCGGGCCGCCATTTTTATATTCAATGCCCGAGGCATCCAGGACATCCATAAACTCTCCAAATACCTGAACCCCTTCCTCGACAATCAGGCGATCTCCCTCGAGATGGTATCCCTTTTTCCATTCAATCGCATCTCCCGGTACAAAACCGCAGGCCTGCTTGCCATCTGCCTGAGACAAGAGATAGACCCATGACTTTCCGTCAACCTTCGTTTCAAAGAAGGCTCCCATTTTCTCTCCGGCACGCACTTTTCCAAGTGTGCGCCGTTCGCCCCTCGGATCATCCGTCAGATTCGCGGTCTCTTTGATCACAACCGGTGCTGTAGTGATCAGCGTATGCAGATAATAAAGCCGTTCATCCTCGCTCTCCTCCTGGTAGCTTTCCCACAGATCATCCCAGCTTCTCAGCCATGCACTGTTGGAGGGATACGTCACCTTCTTTGCATCCTCTTTGATCCGAATCCATCCCACTCGATGCGCTGTTTTGCTGACATCATACTCAATCAGTAACCAGACATCATCCAGTGTCTTTCCGAGCACCCGTACAGGTTCCTTAAGGCTGACCGCCGCTTTCCCGTTCGCTCCACGATATGCCTGCTCCGAGGGAGCTGCATAAACAGGAATCAATGCATTCTCTGCCAACCCAAGCTCCTGCGCCGTCATTTCCCTGGCACTCGTCATCCGTATATAGTCATGAATCTCTTCCGCCTGAGCAAATGCAACCATCATGATGAGCGACACCATACCGACAATCACAATCCACAGCTTACCTTTTGTTTTCACATTGTCCCCCTTCTCCATTACCTTGTGATGAGGCCCTTTTCACGATCCTTGCTGTACTTGGTAAGTCCGGAATCTGCCCACGGCATGATCGAACCCCGAGCAGTACTCGTATCATTCTTGCTCACCATATTGCCTTTCACGACAAGATGCGACGCTACACCATATAATCGTCCGTCATGACAGGTTCTTGCCCATCTCAAAACCGCATTCCGCACACAGATCCGCAAATGCAAGGTCGTCCATCTTCCAGGCCATCTGAATCATTTGAAGTGCCTCTGCCCGATCCTCCGGTTTGATTCTATGCTGAACATCATAGAAAAGCCCGTTTGCAAACCGAATCTTCAGGGAGGCCACTGTCTCCCGTGCGGCTTCAAGCAGAACGTTCCTGTTCTCTTCGTCTCGTGCTTGTTCCTCCATCTTTAGCAGACGGCGCTGAATGGCATACCAGACATCCGCGCAGCGGCAGTATTTGCGGAACGCATCCAGTGAAACCTCATATCGTGCAAGTCCGG
>JAFUZM010000199.1 GCA_017476605.1 Clostridia bacterium | reverse complement strand
CGGATGTTCCCCTTGGGAAAATCGCGGTTGTTGCCGGACCGATTATGGCCAGCACCTGTGAAATCGACCTGATTTTCCGTGGAAAGGCCAGTCACGGCGCCTATCCACACCTTGGTCAGGATGCTCTGGCTGCAGCAGGCTATGCCATTACCATGCTGCAAAGCATCGTGTCCCGTCGCATCAACCCGATTGAACCTGCCGTACTGACACTCGGAAAAATGACAGCCGGTACCCAGCGAAATATTCTTGCGGATACGGCAAGAATTGAGGGGATTATCCGCACCTATTCAAATGATGTGTATGACCAGATTGAAGCCTGCATAAAGGATATTCTCGCAGGGACAGAGCGCGCTTTCCATGTGGAAACCGAAATAGAGAAACATGTCTACTATCCCTGTACGTGCAACGACCCTGAAAAGGTGGAAAAGGTAAAGCGCGTCCTTCAAGACCGGTATATGCAGGCAGTTCCTCGCATGACTGCTGAGGATTTTTCCTACTTTCTTCTGGCGCGGCCGGGTGCGTTTCTTTTCTGTGGATGCATGGATGAGCATCATCACAGTCCGCTGCATTCACCTGAATTTGGATTTGATGAAGAGGCTCTTGTTTACGGACTTGCCGCAGACATCGGCCTCATAATGGAGGACAATTAAATGGGCTTATTTGATCGTTTTTATTATGGAAAAGCCGGACAGCGGGACTATACTGAGGCGAATATGCCCAAAGACCGTTTTTCGCTGTTTTTGCTTGTACTCAAAGATCATCTTTTCGATCTTGCGAAAGTCAATTTTCTTCAGCTCATTTTCTGGATTCCGTTTATTGTCTGGTCATACATCAATCTGGCCGCTCTGCAGGGAATCGGCGCAGACGAGGAAATGGAGCTTGCTGAGATTGCACAGCAGCTGTATGGCTTTATCACCATGTGGCTCATTGGCCTCATCCCGTGCATTGCCATTACAGGCCCATCCTCTGCCGGTGCGGCATATGTCATGCGCAACTGGGCGAGAGATCAGCATGCCTTCCTGTGGTCTGACTTTAAGGATGCCTTTAAAGCCAACTGGAAACATGCACTGGGTGTATCGACAATCACAGCGTTCATTCCGCTCATTGTCTATACAGCGGTCACCTTTTATGCTCAGATGACAAAGGAATTCGCTCTTCTCTTTATTCCTCTTGGCATCGTACTGATGCTACTCATCCTTTATACGCTGATGCTCCCTCTTTTATATCCTCTGATGGTCGGCTATGAGCTCTCATTTAAAAACATCTATCGGAATGCACTGCTGATTGCCAGCGCGTCTCTTCCCATCATGATCCTCAGCAGGCTCATCACGTTTATTCCCATTGCACTGCTCTTTGTCGGCATTTTTACAGGAAATGCCATTCTGATCATGATCATGTCTCTGTATTACGTCTTCTTCGGTTTTGCGTTTTCCCGTCTTGTCTATGCCTCCTTTGCAAACGGTCTCTTTGACAAGTATCTGAACCCCAAGATTGAGGGAGCCCCGATTGGTCAGGGACTGCGGCCGGCCGACTATGAGGATGAGGACGATATTGATGATGAAGACGATGAGGAAGAGGAACCTCAGGAAAATCGGAAGGATGAGCGTCCCTCCGGCAGCAGGGGAATGATGCATCGACTCTCCGAGGTCATCGGCACCAGGTCTGATGCGGATGAAGATGACGATGACGAGGATGATGACGACGATGTATGAGGATTTTGCTGAGGTTTATGATGAGCTGATGGATGACTATGACTATGACCAATGGGCCGCATTCTATGCAAAACGACTGCTCAGCTTTGGACAACTCCGTGGAAATGTGGTAGAGTGTGCCTGCGGTACAGGTAATCTGACTGCACGACTGGCAAAGATGGGCTTCTCCATGATCGGCATCGACAACTCGACGCGGATGCTTGCGGCCGCAGAAAAGAAGATGCGGACATTTGGAGTCATGGTTCCGTTGGTACATTCGGATATGTGTACCTTTGAGACTGCCAGAAAGCCCGCTGCGGTCCTTTGTACCTGCGATGGCATAAATTACCTGACTGACCCTGAGAAGGTGCAGAGGTTTTTTGCGCATGTCAGAGCCAAGCTGAAGGATTCTGGTATATTCTGCTTTGACGTCTCCACCTTCGAGCGGATTGAACACAAAATCGGAAATCAGTTTTTTGGTGAGGAACGAGACGGAATTGCCTATATCTGGAAAAACAACCTGAATGAACGTCTGCATACAGTTCATATGGATATCACCTTTTTTGTGCGGGAAAGCGATGGCCGTTACCGCCGCTTTCGTGAGGAGCAGAGAATGCGTGCCTATTCCGTCGAAGAGCTTAGCACCTGGCTTCAAAATGCGGGATTTACGGATATTCAGATTTTCGGCGGCATGAGAGAGGATGCGCCGCTCAGGGAAGATGACCGGGTCCATATTCTTGCCCGTGCAACATCTGTGAATTAAAGAAACGGAAACTGTCATAGGAGCCATGCCCATCGCGCAGGCGATGGGGTTGTCAGGCCGCAGGGCCCTGACAAACTGGCCTTTGAAATCAACAAATCCTAAAGTCCCTGCAAAGGAGTTGGCCTGTTTGCGGTGCAAACAGCTTGTCAGGTGGCGAGCACTGACAAAAGTCACTACGCCGAAAGAACAAGCTGCTCGTCAGAGGAGGAACTATGGAAATCGGAAAGGGAAGACTGCTTCGCTTCACGTTAATGGGTGGTGAGGCGCGCGTCTTTTTATGTGATACAACAGGAATGGCTCAGCTGGCACGGGATATTCATCATGCAAGCAATACCTGCAGTGCCGCAATGGGACGCATGATTGCCGCTGCTGCCATGATGGGGGTAAACTTAAAGAGTGAGGGCGACCGGATTACCGCAACGATCAACGGCGGAGGCCCCGCCGGCCCACTTTGTGCCGTTGCCGGACCGGATGGTCTCGTAAAAGTGACCATTGAGCATCCTGAGGTAGAACTGAAGCTCAAGGAAAACGGAAAACTGAATGTCGGTGGTGCCCTTGGAAAGGATGGACAGCTGACCATTATGCGTTCCTTCGGTTACGGGGAACCGTATCTTGGACGTGTTCAGCTTGTGTCCGGTGAGGTCGCCGAGGATTTTGCGATGTATTATCTCGAATCCGAACAGACCCCAACGGTATGTGCGCTGGGGACGACGGTAGGAGAGGACATCATCGCCTCCGGAGGAATCCTCATTCAGGCGATGCCTGAATGCAGTGAGAGCACAATTGAACAGCTGGAAATCCGGGCAGAGCTGTTTGGCGCCATCTCGCAGCTGCTGCAGGAAATGACGCTTGAGGAAATCGTGGAAAACGCATTTCGCGGCCTGAACCCTCAGATTCTTGAGGAGATGCCCCTGAAGCTTGAATGTGACTGCTCTCGTGAGCGTATCGAGGAAGTCATTCTCTCCATGGGACCAAAGGAAATCAACAAGCTGATTGAGGAGCAGAACGGCTGCGAGGTAACCTGTCATTTCTGCAGAAAGAACTATCGTTTCACAGGAGAAGAACTTGCTGCTCTTCTCAAAGCGGGATTGGAGCAAACGGATGAAGAGTCTTAATTTTGATGCTGCATTTGAAAGCTATCTGCGTCAGTGGATGAAAGACAACGCAGAGAAGTTTGCAAACAACATGGACCGTCTTGAAGAGATGGTTCCGGATATCTATCTGGAATTTCTTGATACTCCTCAGGACTTTTTAAGCGGAGAAACACCGGCCACCTACTTTGATAAATATGACGATCCGAACCAGCTCATCTCCCTGATGCGCCAGTATGAAACCGACGGTGTTCCTGTTCCGGACCTTCTGCTTGAGCGAATTGTGGATCTGGGTGCCCCCAGCGAGGCTGCACTGCTTCAGATTCTCTCCGATCCCGAAGCCGGGGAATCCGAGAAAATGACCGCGGTTTCTCTTCTTCGCGAGATCGGATCTGAAAAGCCAATGGGGCAGTATGTTAAGTGGATTACAGGGATGCAGGAGAGCGGAGATCTCTTTGATCTGTGTGCAGAAGCGCTTACAACGATGGGCAATCAGGTTGTGGAGCCGCTGCTGGGCGGATATCCGCAGGCCTCTGAAGCCGCGAAATGTGTCATTGCCGACATCCTGTGCAACTTCAAAGGCGATGCCCGCATTTTTGAGATTCTGAAAGATCGTTTCCTTGTCTGTCATGACCAAAAGGCATTGTTTGCCTCCTATCTGGCAAAGTATGGAGATGAACGTGCACTGCCTCTTCTTATTGAGGCCGGACAGAACATGGGACTTGATTACCTGGATTTTGTCGAAATCTCCAATGCGATCGAATCGCTGGGCGGGGATCCGCTTCCGGAACGGGAGTATTCCGGTGATCCATATTATGATGCAATGAAGAAGATGGAGCACTGATTTCGCCTTTTTTATGATGGAGACACGATGCCACCTCTGCAAAGCAACTGAGAAAATCAAAAAAATCATGGAGAGGGGGAGGTTGACGATTGATTTGTCCGAACTGCGGTCATACCTTGTCTGACCGTACAACAAAGTGTCCATCCTGTGGCGCAATCGTCCATGCATTCAGACGTCGAAGAACGAATGAACGTACGGAGGAAACAGAAAATCTCAGAATCCGAAAGCAGACACAGCCCACTCCTCAGGAAGAGCGCAGGGAACCCGTTGAAACAATGGGATCAAAGCCCAAAACAGAAATTCCGGGTCAAAAAGAATCGCCGAAGAAGGATGCATCCAGGGCGAAAAGGGGAAGCAATGATTCCTCCGAATATCGCAGCAATGCCTCCATTCCGGAGCATATTCGCAGAAGCGAGGAGTACAGACATTCTGAAATCCGGTATGTTCGTCATGCGCCAAAGCAGGTCCAGAAAAAGGTGAATGGGAAACCTGTCATGTCCCATCCGCCGATTGCAAAAAAGACACACAAAAGGCTCGGATTCGTTCTCATTGCCATCTTTGTGTTTCTTCTCTCAGCGTTTTCCACCGGCGCTTATCTTCTGATCTCCACCGAAAGCGGACAGCAGATGATGGCCGAGTGGGGGTGGTCCATTGCCAGAACGGATGCATACATCACTCTGGGAAAACAGCTGATGGAACAGGCGTATTATACGCAGTCCCTTGAAAAGCTCACGGTTGCCCGTGAACGGGAGCCTCGAAATGTCGATACCCTTTTGTACATTGCTCAGGACTATATGGCGCTTGGCCGTGAGGATGAGGCTGTCGAAATCTATGAAAGTCTGATTAATGATATTGCACCCCAGCATCCAAGTGCATACCGGGCCCTGATTGAAATCTATCAGAAGAAAGGATACTATTCTGAATCTCTGCTGCTAATGAAGCAGGCCTCTGAGAATACGACGGGAACGCAGGAATTCGACATCATGCTGAGATCCTATACGCCCACAGCGCCATCGTTTTCGCATCTTGAGGGCCGATACAATAATGAAATTGATGTTGTGATTACAATTCCGGAGGGCGAGGTTGTCTATTATACAACAGATGGAACGGATCCCTCCGAGTCGGGCCTTGTCTATACAAAGGGAACCAAAATTCACATTTTTGAAGGCAAACTGACACTGAAAGCCATTGGCTTTACGGAAAACGGTATGCCATCCGAGCAGGTAACCGCGAATTATACGGTCATCATCCCGACTCCGGCTGCACCGAAAGCAAACTATGCCTCCGGTGTATATAAAAATGCACCGAAAGTCTCTTTGAGACCCGGCGATGAGGATGAAAAGAAGAACCGCAATATTGTTGCGATTTATTACACACTGGATGGCCGTCAGGCCACAACTGACTCAACCCTGTATAACCCGGATGAGCCCATTCAGATTCCGGTAGGCGATTCTACCCTTCGTGCCATATCCGTTGACAAGAACGGCAAGGTCAGCTATGAGATGCGCGTAACCTATAAGGTCGAGGGAAACCTCAAGCGTATGTTCACCGATGAAAACGACTCGTTTAAAAACCTGTCGTTATATAAAACAACCTATTCGACCTTTGTCAAAAGCTGGGGAACCCCTGCCAGCTATGAGCCTCTGCCTCAGGAACAGTGGTATGATGAAAAGATGGAAACATATGAGGCGGTGTATAGCTGGGGGAAGGCCTGGTTTGCGGTTAAAACCAGCGGAAAGGATCCAGTCCTTGTCATGCTGGATACCTCAAATGAGAAAATGTCCGGCCCACGGTCTACAAAGGTTGGGATGACCGCCAGTCAGGTTATGGATAAGTTCCGGGATTTGGGACATCCCGCACTGGATGAATACAACAACCGGCTCCTTTATAACTGGAACTCTGCCAATGTTCAGTTTGGCACCTATCGGCATGAATCGGATGGCTCCTACGCCATTCACTACTTCGACCCGGTGGATGAAAAACAAACCATCTTTGTGGAGCTGACCTATTATCTTGATGCGGATGGGGGAAAAGTGACGCACATTCTCTGGCGTCGCTATCTGATCAGCCGCCGATAAGTTCTTGACATGGATCAAATCAGTTTTTATAATATAGCGAATTCCAGAATTACTCGAATGCATAGTTGAAGGAAGAGGGCATGCACATGAGCGAGAAGCCAAAATATTACATTACGACCCCGATCTATTATCCCAGTGACAATTTACATATCGGACACAGCTACTGCTCCACGGCGGCGGACACCATGGCAAGGTTTAAGCGTCTGACCGGACATGACGTCTATTTCCTGACCGGAACGGATGAACATGGACAGAAAATCGAGCGGAAAGCCAAAGAAGCCGGCATTACGCCAAAAGAGTATGTCGATCATATTGTGGCCGGAATCAAGGAACTTTGGAAGCTGATGGATATCGAATACAGCGACTTCATCCGGACAACGGATGATCGTCACGTGAAGGGCGTTCAGAAGATCTTTAAGCAGCTGTATGAACAGGATGACATCTATCTGGGCCAGTATGAGGGATGGTACTGTACTCCCTGTGAGGCCTTCTGGACAGAGCTCCAGCTGAAAGACGGCTGCTGTCCGGACTGCGGACGCCCGGTAGAGCGCATGCGGGAGGATGCCTACTTTTTCCGCCTCAGCAAATACCAGGATTGGCTGATTGACTATATTCGCGAAAATCCGGATTTCATCCAGCCAAGTGCCCGCACCGCTGAGATGCTCAACAATTTCCTGATTCCGGGTCTGCAGGATCTCTGCGTGTCACGGACCTCCATTAAGTGGGGAATTCCCGTCGATTTTGCTCCAAATCACACCGTTTACGTCTGGATTGACGCACTTTCCAACTATATTACAGCCCTTGGATATGACTCCGAGGATGATTCGCTGTATCAGAAATACTGGCCGGCGGATCTCCACCTTGTCGGCAAGGAGATCGTCCGTTTCCATACCATCATCTGGCCCATTATGCTGCATGCGCTTGGCCTCCCGCTTCCCAAGCAGGTGTTTGGCCATGGATGGCTGGTGATGAACGGTGGAAAGATGAGCAAATCCAAGGGAAATGTTGTTGATCCGGTCCGTCTTTGTGAGCGTTATTCCTCGGATGCGGTTCGTTATTTCCTGATGCGTGAGATGCCCTTTGGATCGGACGGCGAGTTCTCAAATGAGGCTCTGATCAAGAGAATCAACTCAGATCTTGCCAATGACCTTGGAAATCTGGTCAGCAGAACCGTCGCGATGATCGAAAAGTACTTTGGTGGAATCATTCCTGCGCCGGATGCCTATCTTGAACTGGATCGCGCATTAATTGATGAGGTAGAATCTCTTCATGTTACGGTTACCAATGACATGAATGCGCTTCAGTTCTCTCAGGCCCTGACCAGCATCTGGCACATGATCGGCTCTTGCAACCGTTACATTGATCAGACAACCCCGTGGATCCTGGCCAAAAACGAAGAGGATCATCCGCGCCTTGGCACCGTGCTTTACGTTCTCTCGGAATGTGCCCGGGTTGCTGCTGTCATGATTACACCGGTTATGCCTAGAACGCCCGAACGCATTTATGAACAGATCGGCGTCACTCAGGACGAACTCAAAACCTGGGAATCGGTCAAGCATTTTGGCGGAATCAAGCCCGGAAGCAAGGTAAAGAAAGGGGAAGCCCTGTTCCCGCGTATTGATGTCGCGAAAGAGCTTGAAGAACTGGAGCGCCAGCAGGAAATTGCAGAGGCCGCTTCAAAGGCCGATGAGGATGTCGTCTTTGAGCAGAAGCCTTCGATTTCCTATGATGATTTTTCGAAGCTCCAGCTTGTTCTGGCAAAGGTGCTTGAATGTGAGAAAGTGCCGAAGGCAGATAAGCTTCTCAAATTCAAACTCAAAGTCGGGAATACCGAGCGCGTTGTCGTTTCCGGCATTTCGAAGTACTATGAGCCGGAAAGCCTGATTGGGAAAAAGGTCGTCCTTCTTGCAAATCTTGAACCCAGAAAGATTCGTGGAATTGAATCCGCAGGCATGCTGCTTTGTGCCGCAACAGAGGATGATTCTGCGCTTTCGCTGCTGACCGTGGGTGAGGATCTCCCGGATGGAAGTGGCATCAGCTGATGGAATTTCTTTTTGATACTCATGCCCATTTAAACGATTCCCGGTTCGATGAGGACCGGGAATCTATTCTAATCCAGATGCAGGCCATGGGAATGCTCAATCTTTGCGTTGGTACAGATCTGAAAACCAGTGAGGAATGCATCGCCCTTGCAGAGGCATACGATTTTCTTTACGCCTCCGTCGGATTCCATCCTGAGGAGGCCGCCTCCTTTTCTTCTCACTGTCTTGATCAGATGCGCACCTGGCTTGCTCACTCCAAGGTTGTTGCACTGGGGGAAATCGGCCTTGATTACCATTATGATTCTCCGTCCAGGGAACTGCAAAAGGCGGTCTTTCAGGAGCAGCTGCAGCTGGCCTCGCAACTGGGTATGCCGGTCATTCTGCATATCCGCGATGCCCATGGTGATGCCATTGAGCTGCTTTCTAAGATGCCAAATCGACCGCGGTGCGTGGTTCATTGCAGCTCTGCCAGCTGGGAGAGCACAAAGGTGTATCTTTCTATGGACTTCATGATCAGCTATGCCGGACCGGTCACCTTCAAAAATGCGAAAAAGCTGCAGGAATGTGCACGGCAGGTCCCTCTTGATCATCTGCTCATTGAGACCGACAGTCCCTATCTGGCTCCCGAGCCGGTCCGCGGCACGCGGAATACCCCAATAAACGTTTCCCATATCTGTGCCTGTATTGCAGCAATCCGGGGAATGGACGCTGAGGAGCTGGCAAAACAAACCAGAGCAAACGGGATGCGCTTTTTTGGAATCAAGGAACCCTTCCAATTGCGTAGCGTTGACTCTGAGGCTTAACCTGTACCACGAGAGGTGTCCTGTCCGTCGCGTGGGCGATGGTTCTCTCACAAAGCAGGTGCTTGGCAGGATAACGTTTACAAACAATAAACACACATACATCTACAAGGAGGAACACCGGTTATGCGTCCTGATGAGAAAGACGGAATTTCACACTGCGGTGCTGTGCGCATTGAAACAGAGCGTCTGATTCTGAGAACCTTTCGTCACTCAGATGGGGAGGCAATGTTTCGTAACTGGGCATCTGACCCGGAGGTTGTGCATTTTCTCACCTGGCCGGTCCATGAAAGTGTCGCCGTATCCAATACGCTGGCAGCCCTATGGGAACAGGAAGCGGCCATGCCGGACCATTATCAGTGGGCTATTGAACTAAAGGCTATTGGAGAGCCGATTGGCAGCATTTCTGTTGTTGACTATAATGAATCGACACGTTCCGTTGAAATCGGATATTGCATTGGCCGGGCATGGTGGGGACATGGGATTGTGCCGGAGGCATTGACTGCGGTCTGTTCCTATCTGTTCAAAGAAGCGGGCGTTCATCGGATCTGTGCAAAGCATGATGTGAATAATCCAAATTCCGGACGGGTCATGATCAAGTCCGGAATGCGTTTTGAGGGTGTCCAGCGCGCGGCTGCACGAAATAACCAGGGGATCGTGGATGTCGCCTGTTATGCCGTGCTCGAAGACGAGTGGGCACAGAAGCTCAGCAACTGACATCGCAGATTACACTCCAAAAGGAAGGGAACAAAGCAATGAAAATTACAGAGCTTATGGCAAAACAGCGGCAGATGTTGTCCTTTGAGGTTTTTCCTCCAAAGAACGGAACGCTTAAGGAAAATGTAAGCCAGGCAGCCCTTGAGGTTGCAAAGCTTCATCCGGATTTTATCAGCGTCACATATGGTGCCGGTGGAAGCACAGATCAATACACCGTTTGGCTGGCAAAGGAGATGCAGCGCCTTGGCGTTGACGTGCTGGCACATCTGACCTGTGTTTCCATGACAAAGGATCGCATGGACCAGCAGATTGTGGAAATGGAGCACGCAGAAATTGAAAATGTAATGGCGCTGCGTGGAGATCTTCCTCAAACCGGGGAAGTGGCAAGCGATTATCCTCATGCCAGTGATCTGATCCATGAGCTTAAAAAGCATCATTTTTGTATTGGCGCCGCCTGTTATCCGGAAATCCATCCGGAAAGCAATAATCAAAAAGAGGATATCAGATACCTGAAGATGAAACAGGATGCAGGATGCGATTTTTTTACAACGCAGATGTTCTTTGACAACCATCTTCTGTTTAATTTCCTTTATAAAATTCGCGAAGCCGGAATCACGATTCCCGTCATTCCCGGGATCATGCCGATTACCTCCAAAAAGCAAATCAGCCAGGTGATGAAGCTTTCAAATTCAAGCCTGCCTCAGCGGTTTAAAACGCTTGTCGACAGATATGGAGATTCGGAAAACGCCATGTGTCAGGCCGGAATCGCATATGCAACAGAGCAGATCATTGATCTGTATGCCAATGGAATTCAGGTGGTGCATGTCTACACCATGAATAAACCGGCTGTTGCCGCTCAGATCAAAAAC
This sequence comes from Clostridia bacterium, assembly GCA_017476605.1. GTDB lineage: Bacteria > Bacillota > Clostridia > Christensenellales > Aristaeellaceae > Ventricola. The sequence continues at coordinate 16,234 of JAFUZM010000199.1, read as the reverse complement.
AATTTATCCGAAATCGTCGGTCTCCCACTGTAAGGAGGCAAGGGGGAGTGCCTCGCCTGTTGAGCAAGTCTCGTTTCCGGCGTCCTTATTAAAAGAAAACCGGTGAAACTCCACGAATTCGGCGCCGTTTCCCTGTGCATTTATTCTATTGTTACAATAAATCATATGAAACTTTGAGAAAACCGTAAAATTATGAGGCTGTCCTCTTGATTTTACGGCTTATTTCATGTACAATACGCGTGCTTTTCGGGAAAACGTTCGTGTTTTTTAGAAAACACACCGAAAGGAATGTCGAATTGTCCGCGGATTAGGACAAAACTCAAGTAAAAGGTGGAGGAGACAAAAATGAAAAAGTTCCTTGTTCTGGCCCTTGTTCTCGTACTGTCTTTGAGCTGTGTCAGCGCTTTTGCTCTCGAGGGAAAGCCGGTTGCAAAAGAGGATGTAAAGGTTGGCTTTATTTTCCTGCATGACGAAAACTCAACCTACGACCTGAACTTCCTGAACGCAGCTAAAGAAGCCTGCGAATCCATGGGAATTGCCTATGTTCTCAAGACGAATATTGAAGAAGGCGAGCAGTGCTATGACGCCGCTGCAGAGCTTGTTGACGCCGGATGCAACATCGTGTTTGCTGACAGCTTTGGTCACGAGTCCTACATGATCCAGGCCGCCATGGAATTCCCGGAGGTTGAGTTCTGCCATGCCACCGGTACAAAGGCTCATACCACTGGACTTGCCAACTATCACAATGCATTTGCTTCCATTTATGAAGGCCGTTTCCTGGCCGGTGTTGCCGCTGGCCTCAAGCTGAACGAAATGATCGCTGCCGGTCAGTTTACCGCAGAGGAAGCCAAGATGGGCTATGTCGGCGCTTATCCGTACGCCGAGGTGAAGTCCGGATATACCTCTTTCTTCCTTGGTGCCCGTTCCGTTTGCCCGACCGTAACCATGGATGTTACCTTTACCAACTCCTGGTATGATGAAGCCCTCGAAAAGGAAGGCGCAACTCAGCTGATCAACAACGGCTGCAAGCTGATTTCCCAGCACGCTGATTCCATGGGTGCTCCGACTGCCTGTGAGGATGCCGGTGTTCCGGATGTTTCCTACAACGGAAGCACAGTTGCTGCCTGCCCGAATACCTTTATCGTTTCCTCCCGTATCAACTGGGCTCCTTACTTTGAGTATATGATCAACTCTGTCATCAATGGTGAAGCCATTGTTGCGGACTGGATCGGAACAATCGAGACCGGTTCTGTCGAGCTCTCCGAGATCAACGAGAAGGCTGCTGCCGCCGGCACTGCCGAGAAGATCGAGGAAGTCAAGGCTGCCCTGCTGGATGGTTCTCTCAAGGTTTATGATGTGACCACCTTCACCGTCGGCGGAGAACAGCTGAATTCTTACACCGCAGATGTTGATGATATGGGCGATTTCGCTCCCGAGACTGAGGTTGTCAGCGATGGCTACTTCCATGAGTCCGAGTATCGTTCTGCTCCGTATTTTGACGTTGACATCGACGGCATCAACCTGCTTGGCGCTTAATTCCAATTGACCGGCTGTTTCGGTACAAACCGGGGCAGCCGGTTTTTCATTTTACTGCAAAGGGGAGAGCGCTGAAACGCTTTGCCCTTTGCAGTAAAGGCCCGCCATATTGACGGGCAGTTGTTTTTTGTGGCATCACCCCAGTGTTAAGTTTCCCTTGAAGGAGTGAATAGATTGAATAATCAGGTCCCTGCAGTGAGTATGCACAACATCTCAAAGCGATTTGGCTCGGTTGTTGCAAATGATAAGGTAGATCTTGAAATTTACAGAGGTGAAATTCTTGCCATATTAGGGGAAAATGGCAGCGGCAAGACAACACTGATGAATATGCTCTCCGGCATCTATTATCCGGATGAGGGAGAAATCCGAATTGATGGCCGGCCTGTCGTGATCTCCTCTCCCAAAGAGGCCTTTAATCTTGGCATCGGAATGATTCATCAGCATTTTAAACTGGTTGATGTTCTGACCGCTGTCGAAAATATCGTTCTGGGCCTTGAGGGAAAGCTTGATATAAAAGAGGCAGTAGGGAAGATTCGTTCGATCTGCGAGCTGTACGGATTTGACGTAGACCCCTATCAGAAGGTCTATGACATGTCTGTATCGCAGAAGCAGACCGTTGAAATCATAAAGGTCCTGTATCGTGGTGCAAGCATCCTTATTCTCGACGAACCGACCGCAGTTCTCACGCCTCAGGAGACCGATCGTCTGTTTGCCGTACTTCGGAATATGCCCGATGACGGAAAGGCAATCGTCATCATCACCCACAAAATGCATGAGGTAAAGTCTTTATCGGACCGCGTTGCGATTTTGCGGAAAGGCCAGTACATTACCTCGGTTCCTACCCAGAGTACGGATGAGCAGGAAATGACCAACCTGATGGTCGGACATTCGGTAAAGCTGAACATCAAGCGTCCGGATCCGGTCAATCCAAAGCTCAAGATTGACATCAGGGATCTGACCGTCAAGAATCTTGACGGTGTCGTTCGTCTTGACCACGTCTCCTTTGAGGCGTATTCCGGAGAAATTCTGGGAATTGCAGGCGTCTCGGGATCCGGTCAGAAAGAGCTTCTTGAGGCAATCGCCGGCCTTCAGCCTGTTGAATCCGGAAGCATCAGCTTCGTTGAGGATGACGGTGCTCGTGAGGAGCTGGTGGGGAAGGATCCGCTTGAAATTCAAAAGATGGGCGTCTCCCTGTCCTTTGTGCCTGAGGATCGTCTTGGCATGGGCCTTGTAGCCAATATGGATCTCACGGATAACATGATGCTGAGAACGTTCAGAAATGGCTTTACCACCATTGCAAACAGGCGCATTCCGCGGCATATCGCAGAGCAGGTGGTCCATGATCTTTCTGTAAATACCCCTGGTCTCAACGTTCCGGTACGTCAGCTTTCCGGCGGAAACGTTCAGAAGGTTCTCGTTGGTCGCGAAATCACCTCCTCGCCAAAGGTCCTGTTGACCGCCTACGCTGTGCGCGGCCTTGATATCAATTCATCCTATACCATTTATGATCTGATCAATTCCCAGAAGGAAAAGGGCGTCGCTGTCATTTATGTTGGTGAGGATCTGGATGTTCTCCTCGAGATCTCAGACCGGATACTGGTGCTCTGCGGCGGCAAAGTCAGCGGCATTGTTCCCGGACGGGAAGCGAAAAAAGAGGAGATCGGACTCATGATGTCCCGTGTTGGAGGAAAGAAAAATGCATAAATCACAGCGAGAACCACTGATTCACATTTCGCGCCGTGAATCTCTGGTCTGGTACAAAATCTGGCTGATTCGCGGATGCTCAATACTGGCAGCTCTTCTGGTCTGTGCCATCATTAGCGTGGTGATGACAGGGGAGAACCCCTTACAGATTTACGCAACCATTTTCAGTGGCTCCTTTGGCAGTCCACGTAAAATCTGGGTTTTGCTGCAGAATATTTCCATGCTTCTTTGTATTTCGCTGGCCGTGACACCGGCATTCCGCATGCGTTTCTGGAATGTCGGCGGCGAGGGACAGGCACTTATGGGCTGCTGGGCCAGTGCTGCCTGCATGATCCTCCTTCGTAATTCACTCCCCAACTGGGCCGTCATTCTCTGCATGGTGATCAGCAGCATTGTGGTCGGTGCCCTCTGGGGCGCGATTCCTGCCTTCTTTAAAGCCAAGTGGAATACGAATGAGACGCTGTTTACCCTCATGATGAACTACATCGCCACACAGATCGTCGCCTATTTCTGTGTCGTCTGGGAATCACCAAAGGGGTCCGGACAGATCGGTATCATCAATCAGCAGACGCAAATCGGCTGGCTGCCGGTAATCGGAAACCAGAAGTATCTTCTGAACGTTGTCATCGTTCTGATTCTTTGCGCCTTCACCTATTATTATATGTACTTTTCAAAGCATGGCTATGAAATCGCTGTTGTCGGTGAAAGCGAGCGTACCGCTCACTATGTCGGCATCAAGGTGGACCGGGTCATTATCCGTACCATGATGCTTTCCGGTGCGATGTGCGGCATTGCTGGTCTTTTGCTCACCGGCAGCACGAACCATACGCTCACCACAACGCTGGTAAGCGGGCGCGGATTTACCGCGGTCATGGTTTCATGGCTGGCCAACTTTAATCCGGTCTGGATGATCATGACCAGCTTCCTGCTTGTTTTCCTTGAAAGAGGAGCAGGAGAGATTTCGACCAATTTCGGTCTCAATAAATCCTTTGCGGACATTCTGACCGGCATCATCCTGTTCTTTATCATCGGAAGCGAATTCTTCATCATGTACCGTATTCACTTTAAGAAATCGGCAGAAGGGGGGACTAAGGGCTGATGTTTGACATTGTATCGTTTATTCCGAGAGCAGTTGTCCAGGGCGTTCCGCTCTTGTTCGGAAGCACAGGAGAAACACTGACCGAAAAATCCGGTAACCTCAATCTGGGTATTCCCGGAATCATGTACGTCGGCGGAATTTGCGGCGTAATTGGCGCATTCCTGTATGAACAGTCCCTGCCGTCAAAAGACATGATTAACGGTTTTCTCGCCATTTCGATTCCGCTGCTGAGCTGCCTTCTTGGTTCCCTTCTCATGGGCCTCATCTATTGCTTCCTGACCGTCAGTCTCCGCGCCAATCAGAACGTAACGGGTCTTGCGATCACGACCTTCGGTGTTGGCATCGGCAACTTCTTTGGTGGATCACTGATTAAGCTTTCCGGAAGCGCCGTTCCCTCCATCGCGCTGACTGCTACAAGCGGATACTTCCATCGCAGCCTGCCTTTTGCAGATTCTCTCGGATGGTTTGGAAAGATATTTCTTTCCTATGGATTCCTTGCATATGTTGCGGTTGCCATTGCGTTAATTGCGGATTATATTCTGCAGCATACAAGAACCGGCCTTCACCTGAGGGCAGTGGGTGAGAACCCGGCAACTGCAGATGCTGCAGGAATCAGTGTCGGAAAATACAAGTACATGTCAACCTGTATCGGCAGTATGATTGCCGGACTCGGCGGCCTTTACTACGTCATGGATTATGCCAGCGGCGTCTGGTCAAACAATGCCTTCGGTGATCGCGGATGGCTGGCCATTGCGCTTGTTATCTTCACCATCTGGCGTCCCAAAACCGGCGTGTGGTCCGCGTTCCTTTTCGGTGGACTTTATATCCTGCATATGTATATTCCCTCCGGTACCAACCTTGCCATTAAGGAACTCTATAAAATGATCCCGTATGTCGTGACCGTCATCGTGTTGATCATCACAAGCATGCGGAAGAAGCGTGAGAATCAGCCTCCTCAGAGCCTTGGACTCCCGTATTTCCGCGAAGAACGATAAAAAGACCGCATTCAGGATAACCCTGAATGCGGTCTTTTCAGTCGCGCTTGAACAAATCCCGGGTATACACTTTATCAATGACATCATCCAGATCCTGATGATATCGATTTGCCAAAATGTAGTGGCTCATTTCCTTAAACTGTCCAAGATCATTGATGACCGGATTCCCATAGAAGGTGGTATAGCCCTCAAGCTGCGGCTCATAGATGATCACATTGACGCCTTCTGCCTTTAGGCGTTTGATAACCCCCTGAATACTGCTTTGCCTGAAATTATCCGAATTGCTCTTCATGGTAAGGCGGAATATTCCAATCGTACACGATTTCAAATCGGGGGAGATGGATTCGGAATCCTGCTCCGGATGCCCGGCAAGCTCCAGCACGCGCCTTGCGATATAGCTTTTACGCGTGCGATTACTTTCTACGATTGCCTGAATGAGATTCTCCGGGATATCTTTATAATTGGCAAGCAGCTGCTTGGTATCTTTTGGCAGACAGTATCCGCCATACCCAAAAGACGGATTATTGTAATAATCTCCAATCCGGGGATCCAGACAAACGCCCTTGATGATGGAGGCTGTATTGAGGCCTTTGATTTCCGCATATGTATCAAGCTCGTTGAAAAATGAAATTCTGAGTGCCAGATACGTATTGGCAAACAGCTTCGACGCCTCCGCTTCGGTCTCCGTCATAAACAGCGTATCAATCGGATTTTTAATGGCCGCCTCCACAAGTAATCTTGCAAAGATTTCCGCCTTTTCTCTAGTCGTCTCACTGCAGCCGATAATGATGCGACTGGGATAGAGATTATCATACAGTGCTTTTGATTCCCGTAAAAACTCAGGGCTGAAAAGCATAGGAAGCTGAAAACGCTTTTGAATCTCAGCCGTATAGCCAACAGGAACCGTCGATTTCAGCACAATCACGGGCTTGATTTCCCGCTCTTTGACACTGGATTCCACCAGTTCAAGCACCTGTTCCACCGCACTGCAGTCAAAGAAATTGGTTTTCGGATTGTAATTGGTCGGCGTTGCAACAATAATGAAATCGGCATCTCGATACGCAGCTGCGCCATCTGTTGTGGCATGCAGATGAAGCGTTCGTTTTCCCAGTTCTGCTTCTCTCATGTATTGTTCGATTGTATCGTCCTGAATCGGGGAAATCCACTGATTGATTTTATCAACCTTCTCAGGGACAATATCCACTGCGGTAACATTATTTCTCTGTGCAAGCAGAACCGAAAGGGAAAGACCAACATAACCCGTACCGGCAACAGCAATGGAATAAGACCTGGAACAGGGCTTCTTGGGCTCCGGGGAAACATCCAGATAGAGGTCCGCGGGTTCAAAATTCAAAATCTCCGCCAAAGCCTCCAGCTGCGGGATTGATGGCAGATATTCTTTATTTTCAAGGCGGGAAAGCATACTGCGGTTCATCCCGGTTTGTTTTGCCAGGTCCGCCTGGGAAATAGAAAGGGCTTTTCTTTTTTCAATAATCGTCTTTGAGAGCAGATCTACAGATAACTTTTTCATATTCGCTCCAAATGTTGTTTAAAATAACAAATCAGCAATGACAACTGTCACGGATTTGCTTTTGACGAAAGTTTAATCCTATATGGCAACTCTGTCAAGCCTTCTTCATAACTTTTCAATTGTTTGCGTTGTTCTTCACGCCAAGATTATTCAGATATATTCATTGAATTCATAGCATTATAGCTGTAGAACTATCTTATTAATTCTTTAATTTATAAGAAGTATATTATATAATATTATTTGTACAATAAACTTAAATCTACTCTGATTTCTTACGTCAGAAATATCCGGATACACAGTTCAAAGCTCAACTAGCGCTCTTCTACGATGTTACTTTTAATAACATTTTTGGTATTTAAAAGGCCAATTACACATGTTCTGTGTGTAAATAATATGTGGTCGTCCCTGCAAAAAGTACCAAATAATTGTAATTACACATGTGCATGAAAGAACCTATTGCCTGTCAAAATCAATTCTGGTAGAATACAGAAAATCTTATTGATTCTGGAGGTCATATGAAAAAGAACAACAAATTTGGAACAGTGATGTCCATTTCCGTTTCTGTCATCATGGGATTTGTGATGGCAGTGACCGCGATTATCGTAAACAAGATTCCCTTTGGACTCGGTGTCCTGCTCAAAAATGCATGCATCAGTATTCTGGTCGTTTTTCTCATCAGTCTGTTTATTCCATATCGGAAACTCGGTGAACAGTTTGCAGGCCTCTTTCCTGTAAAGCACGGTTCGCTTCCGTTTCAGCTGATTTCAAATATTGTTCCTTCCCTGATCATCAATACGTTCAACACCATCATTATCTCGGGAGCAAACATTTTAACCAATCCCGGCATTCCTGCCGCCGCTCGAATGGGAATATGGGGGAGTGCGATTGTAAAGGGATTCCCGATCATGTTCCTTGTTGCCTATATTGCCTCCTTCTTTGCGCAAAAGATTGCCTTTGCCTTTACAAGCAGATTCTTCAAACGTCCTGACGGGGCTCGTCCGCCAAAAATGTAGTGAACCGTTCTCGTTTTTGATGTTTTTTTCAAAAATAGTTTCAAATTACTTGACACGTTCGCTAAAAATCGCTATAATTCTCCTAACAACATCCGATTTGCGTTCAAGTTATTTTGACAAATCGAATGAAAAAAGAAAGGGGTATATTTTCATGAAGAAACTGTTTGCATTGCTTCTGACGCTTGTCTTTGCAATGAGTCTGACCTCTGCGTTTGCAGCAATCGAAGACTTTGATGCAGATCTCGTTGCTGCTGCAAAGCAGGATGGGGAACTCGTTGTCTACGGTTCCTGCGAGGAAGCCTATCTGAACGCTGCCTGCCAGAAATTCGAAGAAGAATTCGGAATCCGCACCTATCCGCAGCGTCTGTCCACAGGCGAAGTGCAGTCAAAGATTACCGAGGAAAACGGCAATCCTTCTGCTGACGTCTGGTTCGGCGGCACGAATGATCCTTATGCCGAAATGGCCTCCACAGGCTTGCTGGCTGCCTATGAGGCAAAGAATGCTTCTCATCTGACATCCGCAAACTATCGCGATCCTAATGGCTATTGGTATGGCATTTACAAGGGCATCCTTGGCATTATGGCCAATACCGAAGAGCTCGAGCGCCTCGGACTCCCGGTCCCCGCTGACTGGGATGACCTGCTCAAGCCCGAGTATAAAGGCCTGGTCTGGTCCTCCAACCCGTCTACCGCTGGTACCGCAAAGCTTTTCATCAACACCATGGTTCAGATGAAAGGTCATGACGAAGCGATGCAGTATTTTGTAGAGCTTGACAAGAACATTCAGCAGTACACCAAGTCCGGTTCCGGCCCCTCCAAGAAGGTCGGCATTGGTGAGTGCGTGATCGGCGTCGGCTTCCTGCATGATGGCATCACCCAGATTCTGGATGGATATGACAACATCGCTCTGATCGTTCCTTCCAGCGGAACCTCCTACGAAGTAGGTTCCACCGCAATCTTTAAGAATGCAAAGCATGAGAATGCTGCCAAGCTGTGGATTGAGTTTGCACTCAGCCCGGATTGCGTTGATATCGCCAAGAATAACGAGTCTTATCAGTTCCTCGTTCTGGACAATGCCACTCAGCCGAAGCAGGCGATTGATGCCGGCCTTGATCCAGAGAACGTCATCGATTATGACTTCGCCGACGCAAAGGCAAATACATCCAAGTATGTTGAAGATTTCTTCAACGCCGTTGGTTCGGATGACCGTTTCAAGACCGAGTAAATAGACAATCCGTTCCGGGTCTGTCGATCATGGGGGAATGGCGGACAACGCCATTCCCTTTTCCATTTTTGACAGGTAATCGACCGTTTTAAAGAAAGAAAGGGATTTTCTTGGCATCGACAAAATCTCGCGAGTTGGATCGCAAGAAATTCTTTGGTGATCCACTTCTTGTTGTCACCATTTGTGTGCTCACTGTATTGCTGGCGTTGTTTATCCTGTATCCGCTCTCCATGCTTTTGATTGAAAGCGTTTACGAAACAAAGACAACGCTGAATGAGGCAGGGGAGGCAATCACAACAGGTGAACTGACCGGTTCGGTGTTTGCCAGAGTGCTTTCCATGAAGCGCTTTCAGAAAGCATTTTTTAATACCCTTGAGCTTGGCTTTCTGGTCGGAATCGGATCGACCCTGTTGGGGCTTCTGTTTGCCTACGTAGATGTCTATGTGGACATCAAAAGCAAATTTGTCCGCAGGCTGTTTTCTCTCGTGGCGCAGCTGCCTGTCGTCTCGCCGCCGTTCGTCCTCAGCCTTTCCATGATCCTGCTTTTTGGACGTGGAGGACTGATTACCCGGTCTTTGCTTAAGATTTATGATTCTAACATCTATGGATTGCATGGAATTGCAATCGTTGAAATTCTGACCTTTTTCCCGGTCTGTTATATGATGCTGACCGGACTGCTTAAAAACATTGACCCCTCCCTTGAGGAAGCCAGCCGTGATATGGGCGCTTCCCGAATGAAGGTGTTTACCTCCGTAACGCTTCCTCTGCTTCTTCCAGGACTTGGAAATGCATTTTTGGTCACTTTTATCGAATCCGTGGCGGACTTTGCAAACCCCATGATGATCGGTGGAGACTTTGATACACTGGCCACGACGATCTATCTGCAGGTCACCGGCGGTACATACGATAAATCCGGTGCCTCTGCTATGGCGGTCATCCTGCTGAGCCTGACACTGGTTCTCTTCCTTGTTCAGAAATATTATCTTGAGGCAAAGACGGCACAGACGCTGACCGGCAAGGCCAGCCGTGCACGCATGATGATCACGGATAAAAGCGTTCGTATTCCGCTCACAATTCTGTGTTCTCTGGTCTCTGTCTTTGTCCTGATGATGTATGTTTCCGTTCTCTTCGGTTCACTTTTCAAGCTGTGGGGACGCAATTACTCGCTCGTTCTCTCGCATTATGAATACCTGCTAAAATATGATGGCCTTCGTGCTTTCCGTGATTCGTTTGTTCTCTCGGCAATCGCTGCTCCGATCACGGCATTGCTTTCCATGATCATCAGCTACCTCGTTGTCAAAAAGAATTTCCGGATGAAGGGGTTCATCGAGTTCGTTTCCATGCTTGCAATGGCCGTTCCCGGAACCGTTCTGGGCATTGGATACATCCGCGGTTTTTCCGGTGGTCTGTTCCGTACAGGCATCCTGCAGGGAATCTATGGAACCGGACTCATTCTGGTCATCGTATTCGTCGTCCGTTCTCTCCCGGTAGGAACGAGAAGCGGTATTTCCGCCCTGCGGCAGATTGATAAATCCATTGAAGAGTCTGCCTATGATATGGGTGCAGGAAGCGGAAAGGTATTTCTCTCCATCACTCTTCCGCTCATCAAGGATTCTTTCCTCAGCGGACTGGTCACCTCTTTTGTTCGCTCCATCACAGCCATCTCTGCAATCATTCTGCTTGTCACACCGCAGTATCTCCTGATTACGTGCAAGATCAATGAATTTGCAGAAAAGGGAAAATATGGCGAGGCATGCGCATATGCGACGGTACTGATTGCCATGGCGTATGCGGCAATTCTGCTGATGAATTTCGTCATGAAATACCTTGGCACCAGCAAGGCACAGCGAACAGCCGAGCGTGAAGCGAAAAAATATGCAAAACAGGCAGCAGGGAGGAAAAAGTAATGCCAAAAGAACCAAAAGGCGTGCGCCTTGAGCACATTTCAAAGATTTATCAGGATCCCAAAACACATGAGGATTTTTATGCCGTTAAAGACGTCAGTCTCAACATTCAGCCCGGTGAGTTTGTCACGCTTCTTGGTCCATCCGGATGCGGAAAGACCACAACGCTTCGCATGGTCGCCGGCTTTGAAAGCCCGGATGAGGGTGAAATCTATCTGGGGCAGGAGGAGATCAATGCCCTGACGCCAAACAAACGGGACACAGCCATGGTTTTCCAAAGCTATGCCTTGTTCCCGCATATGAACGTTTTTGATAATGTCGCATATGGTCTCAAATTGCGTAATGTCCCGCAGGCGGAAATTGTAAAGCGCGTTGCGAATATTCTGAGTCTGGTCGAGCTTTCAGGAATGGAGCTTCGAATGACCAACCAGCTCTCCGGCGGTCAGCAGCAGCGGGTTGCACTGGCACGCGCACTGGTCGTAGAGCCGGGCGTTCTTCTGTTCGATGAGCCGCTTTCAAACCTGGATGCCAAGCTGCGCGTTCAGATGCGCACCGAAATTCGGAAAATTCAGCAGCGTCTTGGAATTACCGCCATTTACGTTACGCATGATCAGAGTGAAGCGATGTCGATTTCAGACCGGATCATCATCATGAAGAAGGGCATCATTGAGCAGCAGGGAAGTCCGACCGAGATCTATTATCATCCGGTCAATGAATTTGTCGCTGACTTTATCGGAGAATGCAATTTCCTTGACGCAAAGGTCTGCAGGGTGGAAAACGGCCACATCCATGTCGATGTCAACGGCAGTGTTGTCGAAGTCGTTTCAGATCGTGCCGTCACCCCCGGAGCAACCGGAAAGATCGTCCTGCGTCCCGAGGCCATTCAGATTCGGAGTGAGGGAATGATTCCCTGTTCTGTCGAGCTTTCCTGTTTCATGGGCTCCTATCAGTATTATCATGTCCGTGTAGGCGATACGCTTGTGAAGATCAACGACAACTGCCCGGTCAACAAGCAGGTCTTCAACGTTGGTGATCATGCCTATCTTTCCTTTGAGAAGGAATGCGGACATCTGCTTTAACACGATGGCCGAGATTGGATATTCATGTGTTGACGAAGGCAGTAACCAAGATCAGCGCTGGCCAGATTTCTGAACGCCTATAAGTCCTCAGGCAGCAGGCTGATCAAAAAAGGAAACTGCAGAGTCACGGTTGATATGCTTGACTTTTCTAGCACATGCAAACCAAGTTGCATGTGCTGTTCATTTTCTTAAATAAACTTGGATTGTAAAAAATTGTACAGTATAGACTATTGATATAGCCTATACATGTAGCATCACATTGCGGTCCCCTTAAGCGGAGGTTCACATGGGTGAAGTGCATTGTAGAGACCCCCGGACAGGCGTAGTCTATGTTTATTCCAGCCATTCTTATTGGGATAAAGAATCCAAAACGAAAAAGGCAAAACGTAAGCTGATAGGGAAATTGGATGAGTCAGGGAATGTTGTTCCAACAAATGGTCGCCCAGGCCGTATGAAAAAACAGCCGCCCGGAGATAAAAACGCTCCAGCTCCTGTTGTACCGCCTGTACCAAATATTGCATTGGATTATGAGAGTCAAATCCGGGCTCAGGAAAAACAGATACGGGATTTGGAGAATAAGGTTCAGTGCCTTATGCAGGAAAAGAATACACTGATAAACAGTATGGATCAATTGCTTTCAAAGTTCCGATCCACTATAGAGTCATAGTATGCTGCCCGGAACCTGAAACTTTTTTACCATTCCTCTCACTTTTTTATTGTGCACCCGGCATGGATTGAAGTATAATGACGGACGTTTTGGTGAGAATTTACCAGGCACAGAATCCGAAACGTTTAAAATTAGTCATGACAATCAGGAGGGCATCGTGGGCAAGATCAGGGCCATTGTTTGGGATTTGGATGGAACACTGCTGGATACGCTGGACGATCTCAGCTTCAGTGTAAATGCCGCTCTTGCTGAGCACGGGTTTCCGTGCCATAGCAGGGATGAAGTTCGCATGATGGTTGGGAACGGCGTTCGAAAGCTGGTTGAACGTGCCATCCCAGGTGGAGAAGGAAATGAAAAGTTCCCATCCGTCTATGATGCCTTTATTAAAACCTATGCTGCACATTCAAAGGATAAGACGCAGCCCTATTCCGGTATTCCTGAGCTTTTGGATGACTGCCTGCGTCTTGGAATATCGCATGCAGTTGTTTCCAATAAAGTGGACTTTGCCGTGCGGGAGCTGTGCAGGACGTATTTCGGAGATCGGATCGGGACGACCATCGGTGATGCTCCGGATCGCGCACGCAAGCCTAATCCGGATGGCGTTTTCGCCGCGATGCATGAGATGGGAACGTCGCAGATGGAAACCCTGTACATCGGTGACTCCGATGTAGATATGCTGACAGCAAAGAACGCAGGACTTTTTGGTATTGGCGTCTTATGGGGATTTCGGGACAGAGAAAACCTCGCTGCCGCCGGTGCCGGCGCAATCGTTGCAACACCCGAGGAACTGCTTGCAAAAATTAAGGAACTGAACCGCTGAGTAAATGGAGAATACCGATGATACGTACCGCTGAACTCCCGGATCTTGAGCAAATTGAAGCTCTTTATGCAAACGCCCGACTGTTTATGCATGTGAGTGGAAATCCCCACCAGTGGGTAAACGGATATCCTCAAAGAGAGATGCTGGTGGAGGATATTCATCGGCATGAACTCTATGTCATGGTTGACGGGACACATATCTATGGTGTGTTTATGCTCCATTATGGAGAGGATCCAACCTATCAGGTCATCGAAAACGGCGGCTGGCATTCGCAGGGGGACTATGCAACCATTCACCGGATTGCCGGTGAAATCGGTCATAAGGGAATCCTGCATGAAGCGGTTCAATTTGCCAGCAGCCGGTATTCGTATCTTCGAATTGATACGCACACGAACAACCTCAAAATGCAGGGAGCCGTCCGTAGGGAAGGGTTTGACTATTGCGGGGTGATTCACCTCGAAAATGGTGATCCACGTCTGGCCTATGACCGGATTCCTTCGTCGAGCTCATCTGCAGATTCGACCTCAAAGTCCAGGAAAATCGCGGTCAGCGCCTGCCTTGCTGGAATTAAATGCCGGATGGACGGAAAAGCCAAGCCGATTCCAAGAATCTGCCAATGGGTGGAATCCGGCATTGCCGTCCCGATTTGTCCTGAGGTCTTAGGTGGCCTTCCGACACCACGCGTTCCCAGTGAACGAAAGGGGAATCGCGTGATCACAAGAGAGGGGAAGGATGTCACTGAACAGTTTGAACAGGGAGCAGATGCGGCGCTTTCCATCTGTCTTCGCCATGGATGCAAAGCGGCTGTTCTCAAGGCCAAGAGTCCTTCCTGCGGATACGCGCTCGTCTATGACGGTTCTTTTTCAAGGACGCTGGTGATTGGCAATGGTGTTTTTGCAGAAAAAGCAGCAAAAGCAGGACTCGCAATGTATAATGAAAACAATTTCGAACTGCTTGGCAATCAGATAGAACGTGATTCTGATGCATAGCCATAATAAAAACAAGAAGCAGATTACTCTGCTTCTTGTTTGTTATTATGGCCGTTCATCGCTTCCCATTTGGTAAGCCAGATTAAGAGGACCGTAATGTCCCCTGGTGAAACTCCTGAAATACGGGAGGCTTCCCCAATGGAGATCGGCTGAAACTGATTGAGCTTCTGCCTGGCTTCAATCCGAAGTCCTTCGATCTGCATATAATCGACATCGGGCGGGAGGCGTCTGAGCTCTTCTTTTCTGAACGCAGCCACCTGACGCTGCTCTTTTTCAATATAGCCCTCATACTTGAGCGAAATTTCCACCTGTTCCTGAACCTCCCGCGAAAGGGGCATATACTCAGGATCAAGAGGGGCAAGATCTTGATACACGATCCGCGGCCGGCGAAGAAGATCCGCTGCATTGACCGATCCGCTGGGCTCTGCCTGGCCGAGCGCACCCAGCTGCTCACAGAGTTCAGGCGTTTTTGGAAGCCATGTTTTTCTCAGGTGCTGACAGACCTCTTTGGTTTTCGCCGCCTTCTCCTGCATGCGCTCAAGACGCTCACTGCCTGCAAGGCCAACACGGTATCCGATTTCCGTGAGTCGCAAATCTGCATTGTCCTGGCGGAGAAGGAGGCGATATTCACACCGGCTGGTCATCATGCGATATGGCTCATTGGTTCCCTTTGAGGTAAGATCATCAATCAGGACCCCGATATAGGCCTGATCGCGGCCAAGACGAATGGTCGTTTCTCCACGGACGGTAAGCGCAGCATTGATTCCGGCAATGATTCCCTGTGCAGCCGCCTCCTCATACCCGCTGGTGCCATTTACCTGTCCGGCAAAAAACAGTCCGTTATAGGATCGGCAGGAGAGATCCGGACGAAGCTGAAGCGGATCAATGCATTCATATTCAATGGCATAGGCAAGGCGAAGAATATGCGCATGCCGTAGTCCAGGAATGGTGCGCAGCATGGGAATCTGAACATCCTCCGGCAAAGAGGTGGAAAGCCCCTGCACATACCATTCATTGGTATCAAGCCCCTCCGGCTCAAGGAACAGCTGATGGCGGTCCTTATCCGCAAAACGCATGATTTTATCCTCAATGGAGGGACAGTATCTGGCTCCGGTGCCATGGATGGTTCCCGCATACATCGGCGCGCGATGGATGTTTTTCCGAATCAGATCATGGGTTTCGCTGTTGGTATAGGTAAGATAGCACTGAGCCCGGTTATGAAGAACATCCGGATCGGTGAGGAAAGAAAAGGGTGTGATTGGCGTATCTCCGGGCTGAGGCTCCATTTCATCAAAGTCGATAGAGTTTTTATCCACTCTGGGCGGTGTCCCCGTTTTGAACCGACGCAGACTGAGTCCAAGAGCCCTCAGCGCATCCGCAAGATGCGTGGAGGAAAGCAGACCCTGCGGGCCTCCCTGCCAGCTGCATTCTCCGATGATGATTCGGCTGTCCATGTAGACACCGGAGGCAATGATCAGGGTCTTTGTCAGGTGAATGGCCCCTGTCGTTGTTTCTATTCCTGTAATCCGGTGATCCTCAAAAAGGATCTTCCCGCATTCGCCCTGCTTTATGGAAAGGTTAGGCTCGGAAAAGAGTGCCTTTCGCATCCGGTTCTGATACACCCGTTTATCCGACTGCACCCGCAGTGAATGCACAGCAGGACCTTTGCCGG
>JAFUZM010000024.1 GCA_017476605.1 Clostridia bacterium | reverse complement strand
TATGACCTTAACATGTACCGCAATCGTTACCTGCTGAATGTGATTCTTAAGGTGATTGGAATCATTGCGCTCATTTCCTATCCGTTTCTCTTCTACTGGATACTGCACGGCGGACTCTCCCTGAATGTTCAGTTGGTGCTGCTGGTTTCTCTTCCCTTTGTCGCCTGCATTCTGCTCACCCTGATCATCTATTACATCGTCGCTCTTGTCAAGCATGGGACATATCGTTTGTATTTTATGATGGATGACACCCGGATCTGTCTCGTCCGAAAGGCAACGACTCAGGACGTCATGAATGCCACGGCCGACATTGCGTCCCTTCTCAGTCTGACAAATGCCCGTGCACTATCCGCAGCAGCCAGCAGCGGTCTCACTCCATATAATGAGATCCTGAGCCTCAGGGACCGTCCAAAATACGATGCGTTCAATCTGACCACCTACAGCGGTGCAAACCAGATATTTGTAAATAAGGACGATTATGCGTTTGTTCGACAGTTTGTGTATGACCATATGAGCGAAAAGAGCAAAAGAAGAAGCGAAAAACGACCGAAAAATCGCCTCCTTCTCTCCGCCACTTTATCCCTCGTGATCTGCCTGATCGCGCTCACCATCGGTGGATATGCCTATCTTCCAGAGAGTCACCGATTCATTTTCGTCGGAAACAGACTTCCCTTTTTTAAAACCATCCCCTCCACACTGCTCACCTTTGTCCTTTTGGCCCTTGTCCTCTGGCTCCTTCTCACGCTCTTTGACGTTATAAAGAAATCCTTCAGGGGAGAATAAAAATCCTCGCCAATTTGGCGAGGATTTTTCATTTTCCCTACTTTTCTATGCATCCGGTCCCAGCGGATAATCCGTATGTATGATCATCATCGCCAGGCCGTCCTGGAAGCTGATCATGGTATTATACTGGTTCAGCGTCGGCGCAGCCTCCGAATTGGTCATCAGGCTCACAAAGCCATCTGCATCATAGACCTCCGCCTCACCGCCGCCGGAAATCCAGGCAAAGGAGAAGTTATAGGGCAGCGGCATCATCACCTTAAAGTCATTCATATGGGTGGCAGCTGTCCAGTCATTCATCACGGCCAGATAGCCCGATATTTCCTTTTTAAACACGAGGTAACCGTCGATTTCTTCCTCTGTATAGATTTCGATCCCATCCTCGCCATGGTCCACAACGGAGGAAACCGTATACGCGATCCCGTTTACCCGAACCTGACTGCCCGAATGAAGGGATTCAATTTTGTTCGCATCATAAATATCCTGCAGATACAATGAGGCCGTAAAGAATCCGCCTTCATAGATCTTCTCCGCATCGTCAATTCTGACCCAGTAGACCCCATTCGTTGTGTTCACATCTGAGCTGACGCTCCGGGGCTCAACGATCTCCTCTGTCCTTTGCGAACTCTGCACATCTTTGGTGCTCCCTGCATTTTGCGCATTCAAAAGCTTCTCCACTGAGGACAGCAGATCACTTTTGGGTTCCGGTTCGGGCTCCTGCTGCTTACTGGCTTCCAGAAGGCTTTCCACGGACTTGAACAGCTCTGTATTGTGCGTTCTTGTATTTTCTGCCTTTGTATCGCCCGTCTTTGTATCCTCAGTCTTCGCCCCATCCGGCTGATATGTTGCCACAATTGTATCAAGGAGCGAAAGCGTTGCATCTCCCTTCCCCTCGATGTACTTTGCAGAATACTCGACGTCTCCGTCTTCTCTTTGCTCAATCATCACCCTCAGGACCAGCTTGGTCCCATTGACCTCATAATGATAACTGGCCCCGTACAGACTTTTCCCGCCAATTTCAGATTTCTTACATGGATTAGTACCCACATTTGAATACTGATCCTCCATGTATTCCCGATAGGTGTTATTGAGATAGTTTACCGGGTTTTTAAACTTGTTTTCGAGCGTCCTCCGGTAAACGATCACATACGGAATATATCCGGCATGCTCCACAAACACCTGATATCCGGTATTCTCCTCCCAGGTTGCTGTCTTATCCCCCGGAATCGTAAGCGAAAAGCCCTGCTGGTCACAATGGACCGTCACGCCTGTCTCAGCAAAAGCACTGCTTGCCAGTGTGCAGCAGAGGATTGCCATCAGCAAAAGCATCATGATTCGTTTCACAATAAGTATCCCCTTTCTTCCTATTTCAATTTGAGACTTTCTCAAATTGTACCCGCAGTGCGCCACTATTTTCAAGCATGTTTCCATAAAACCGAGGGATAGTTTTGGTTCAGGTCAGCCTATCCTGTGGCTTTCCCGCCGGATTAGCCCATGTTCATGCCGGCTCTGCCCTTTCCTCGCTTTGCATCTGCAGCATTCGCAGGATCCCGGAGGGCATCGCTGCCATACGTCTTCAAACCTCCACAGAGAAAAACAGTTTTGGTGAATCAAACTTGATTTTTATGCTGTTTTTCGAAAATTCGAACTTGATTTTTATGTAAAAATCGGTTATTTTATACTTGATTTTTATGTTGTTTTCAGGAATCCAAGTTTGATTTTTATGCAGTCTCTTATCTTATGAGAAATGGAGGATCATTCATTTTATGCTGAAGCGCAAGATTTATGATGAGTTGCTCAGATGGAAAGGCCTGCGTCGTGAGGAAAAGATCAAAAAGTGCCTGATGATCAAAGGCGCACGCCAGGTTGGAAAATCAACCATTGTTCGAGAATTTGGCAAAGCAGAATACCGTTCTTTCCTGAACATTGATTTTTTCCGTCAGCCGACACTAAAACAAATCTTCGACGGAGAACTGACATCGGGTGAAATTCTCAAAAGAATCACCGCCTATGTGCGCGATTTTACCTTTATTCCCGGAGAGACTCTCATCTTTCTCGACGAGATTCAGTGCTGTGGAAATGCAAGAACCGCCATAAAATTCCTCGCAGAGGATCCAAGGTTTGATGTCATCTCCTCCGGCTCTCTTCTTGGTCTGACATATGGTGAGGATAACGACGAAAACACAGAAATTCCAAGCTCAATCCCCGTCGGCTATGAAACTCAGTTGACCATGTACTCTCTTGATTTTGAAGAATTCCTCTGGGCTTGCGGATATGATGGGGAGAAAATTGAAATTCTGCGGTCCTATTATCTGACGGGGGAAACCGTTCCGAGTGCCGTTCATGAAAAATACGAATCTCTTTTTAGAGAATACATGATTGTCGGTGGAATGCCGGAAGTGGTGGCAGACTATGCACTCCATCAGGACTTCAATCGTGTGGATAGAATTCAGCGGGACATCCTTGCCGAATATCGGGATGATATTGCAAAGCATGCCAAAGGAAAAGAAAAGCAGTTCGTTCGGGCCTGTTATGATGCCATTCCAAAGCAGCTGGCCAAGGAACAAAAAAAGTTTCAGTATTCCACGGTAGAAAAAGGGCAGACCCGCAGAAAATATGGCGGCTCTGTTCAGTGGCTTTCAGACTCTGCCATGGTCCTCTCGTGTTTCAACATTCGCCAGCCATATCTTCCTCTCATGGCTAATGCCAATGAGGAGCAATTCAAGCTATATATCAATGACACCGGCCTCCTCTGCTGCATGTACGGATTTGAAACAAAGCAGGCAGTACTGAATGACAGCATCATGGGGAATGCCCGCGGTGGAATTTACGAAAATGTAATTGCCGAATGCCTGCTCAAGCAGGGATATACACTTTACTATTACAAACCTGATCGCACACATGAGATTGAGTTTCTGATTGAAAAAGAGGGGAAGGTTGT
Source organism: Clostridia bacterium (assembly GCA_017476605.1). Lineage (GTDB taxonomy): Bacteria > Bacillota > Clostridia > Christensenellales > Aristaeellaceae > Ventricola. The sequence goes on along the minus strand of JAFUZM010000024.1, from coordinate 1,182 downwards.
CCCCATAGAGGTTAAGGCGGGAAACCGCTTCACTCCATCCCTGAATCAGTATATTGACACATATGTCCCTGCCATGGCATTAAAGCTGACCAATTCAAAGAACGGAAAAGCCGGTGTAAAGGAAACGCTTCCCCATTACATGGTCATGTTCCTATGATTCCACTTTCCACCTCACCATCTGACAGCAACTCGGGTTGAAGGCACCTGTACACTTTCCAAAAAACGGGACGGATCTGATCGTTTCAAATCCGTCCCGTTTCTGACTTTTCTCCTTCTCAGACAGCGAGGATACGCTCAGCGATAGAGTCCCTTGCTGAAATACCGGTCTCCCCGGTCCGGGAAAACCGTCACGATGGTTCCCTTTGCACCGCTTTTTACAAGCTTTGCTACCGCCGCAAGCGCAGCGCCGGAGGAAGAGCCCGCAAGGATTCCCTCTTTGGCCGCCAGGAGCCTGGCATATTCAAACGCCTCATCATCGGTCACTTTTACCACGCGGTCTACCAGAGACATGTCCATGGTATCTGCAATAAAATCGTTCCCAATGCCCTCAATGTCGTAATCCCCATGCTCACCACCGCCCATGGTAGAGCCGACCGGATCCGCCAGAACGCCCACGACACAGGGCTTCTGTTCTTTCAGATACCGCGCGACTCCGCTGTATGTGCCGCCGCTTCCGGCACCGGCGACAAAGTAGGAGATGGATTCCCCCAGGTCCTCCCAGATCTCTTTGCCGGTGGTTTCGTAATGAGCCAGAGGATTGGCCATATTGTGGAACTGGTAAAGGGAGATGGCACCCTTTATAGAGGCGCGCAGTTCATCTGCCTTCCTTTCAGCCCCCAGCATGCCCTCTGCCCTGGGCGTATTCACAATCTCTGCCCCAAGTGCGCGCATCAGGGTCTGCTTTTCCTGAGAGAACTTCTCCGGAACCACAAAGATGATCCGGTATCCCCGGTTCAATGCGGAAAAGGCGATGCCAAGACCGGTATTGCCTGCCGTTGCCTCCACGATCGTGCCGCCCTTACTGAGAATTCCCTTTGCCTCCGCATCTTTTACCATATAATATCCCGTGCGGTCCTTGACCGATCCGCTGGGATTATAAAGCTCAAGCTTGGCAAAGACACGCGCCTCCTCCGGAAAGCCCAGATGGGTGAGCCGTACCAGCGGTGTATTTCCAATCAGTTC
>JAFUZM010000198.1 GCA_017476605.1 Clostridia bacterium | reverse complement strand
TTGTCTCTCCAGTGATAGTCTTATCTGTCGAGGCCGAGTCCTTCAAAAAGAACGTCTGTCAACTCCACATCATGTCCCTCTGTTCTTGCCGGGGCCTCCGTTTTGCACGGATCACGGCAAACGGTAATGTGTGCACTCTGGACAAGCCCTCGTCCCGTTTCAGTTCAGCCTAATTCTATCCCATTCTACATCAAGAACATTCAGCAAGTTCACTTTCATTCCGTTCCTTGCGATGAATTATCGACAAAAACCGCCAGACCTGACAGGTATACTTACCGTGTCAGGATCCGACGGTTATTCATCTCAAATGTAGTTTTCAGGTTCAGGCAACTCACGGCTGTAAAAGACAAAGGAAATGCAGTTTTCCCTCACTCTGCTCTGAACTGCGCATCTCTATTTCGCACGGCTGTTAAGAAACTCTACGATCATTTTTATGATCGCTTCAGCACAAGAAGTACAAGCGCGTACTCCCTGGTGACACTGAAAGATTCTGTGATTTTATGAACTATATCATCTTCAGACGCATCCATCCCCTGCATGCCCTGTGTCACCCTGTGATCTTTTTCTTGGCAAGACACATATTGACATCTCTCTGTTCATCTTGATCTTCCAGTTTTAGGTTCACCGTCCTGCTTCTGGTCAAATCATATGAACTTTGTGAACAGCTATCTGTCGGTTGTCAGATAGAATGCAACCGTTACGGGGATTTCCTCTTCCATGCCACTGTCCGAATACTGTCCATCCACCGGCAGGGTGATTCCCTCGCCGATCACGTAGAATGTCACAACACTGTCCGTTGGAGGAATGGTGTCGCCATCAATGACAATGTAAATGGGATTGCGCCAGTTTCCGGTGGACGGATTGCTGGTATGAACAAGAGCGCAGGGCCGACCGTTATAATCCGTGTATGCCGTGATCCGTCCGCGGAAAATAAATTTGGCATCGGCAAAACGTTCAGGTTCCGCCTTCAGCTGCTCATAGCCCACTGGCGAAATGTTCAGGCGGAATGCCGCCAGCTCCTCCCGCTCGGTCAGCTTTCGAGTCAGTGTAATGCTGCTGTTAAAGTCCGTATAGCCGGTCATATGAGAACGGATATTGATATGATAGGTTCCGGCATTTTCAAAGGTCAGCCGGATGGAAAATGCGCCATTCCGGTTCGCTTTGACGTTTGTGTTGACGCCGTCCCCATTAAAGTATACCGTTGCATCCGGCACCGTTGTACCACGCAGCAGGATGCTGCTTCCGGTAAATTCGCTCTCCGTCGGTTCGTTAATGGTTACCTCAGCAAGGGGCTGCATATAGGTAATCACCATCTCTGCACTGGCATCCCCTGCCGTAATCTCAAGACGGTTGTCACCCTTTTGCAGAAGCCGTACCCGGACAGAGTACGTTCCCTCTGCCGTGGCGGTTGCCTCGCCTACGATATTTCCATCCACCTTCACCGTGATCCCGGTTTCCGGGTCTGTGCTGCCGGTCAGAACAAGCTGTCCCTCATAATTGACCGCGGGGACCGCATCAACGGACAGATTTCCGCTCGTGTTTTCTGCCTTGGCAAGAGACGTTTTCTCCTCCGGCTCCGGCGTCGTTACCGGTGTCACTGTGGGTTCTGCCGTAGCCCTCGTTCTGGCCGCAAACATCTTCATGCCACTCAGGAGGCTGAGCATTGCTGCCTCATCTGCCTCCTCCACCGAGCGCCCGATGACCGTCAGGTTGAGGGTATACATTTTGTTGCCGGAAAGGGTGACATACCGAATGGAATATACAGGCATTGAGGCAAACATGGCCGAGGTCGTCAGGCGAACATAGTCCGGCTCTCCGGCCACGAGATCGCAGGTCTCATACAAGCCGCTTTCCTCAAAGTACGAAAGTACCTGTGCTGCTTCCTCGGCGCTCATCTCACTGAGGCTGCTGGAAATCTCCTTAAAAGGGCTGTCGACGACGCTGACAGCAATCTGTCCTCTGTCCTCGATGACCTCCATGACAACACCTGTTGAAAGATAGTTTGCAAGGACGGCCTCCGGCGAGGTTCCCAGTGAAGCCAGCAGTTCCTCATATTCCGCAAGATTGGTCTGCGTCAGCACGATTTCATTTTCCTGCGGCGTATAGCGAAATCCCTCGTAAGGAAATACATATGTGGCACCGAAAACAACAGACGGAATCATGAGCAGCGCCAATACCAGTGTAAGTATACGAACGATCCTTGTCACAAATTGTGCTTCCCTTCTGTCGAATGACCGTAATAATGATTTCTGATTATAGTCTGTCCCTGGATTTCTGACAAGCTTTATTTTTGCAGTGCCCGATCCCCGCTGGCAACCAGAAGAGCAAGGGACGTATAGAGCATGAGATTGGTGGGCGTCATCTGTCCAAGAGGCGCACTTTCCATCATCCCGATGCAAAGAATATCACAGGCGAGCATCCCTATGGAGAGAAGTCCCCGCCCTGTGCCTTTCGCCCCTGAGAGAAAACCGCGAAAGGCCATAGGGAGAATATAAAGCAAAAAGAGCAGCTGTAAAAGAAGCCCGATCACGCCAAAATCCGCAATGAACTGCAGAAAGGTATTGTGCACGGCGGCGGTTCCGTCCGCTTCATGGGATGTCCCGTGTGCAATGAGGCTTCCCGTATTGCCGACGCCCCGCCCAATGACAAGGTTCTTAACATCCGAACGCCACAGTTCAAACAGGTTTTCCCAGATTCTTGTGCGCTCCGAGAAGGTTGCATCCACTGCAACGCGCGCTTCGCCCTTCTTTACTTCCGCTTCCTCAGCCAGTGCCTCCGTGGAACCCAGCATCATCGTCTCCACATAGGCATCGGCCGAAAATGCCTTCCCGTTCGCAAGGTTTGCGTAATGGGTAAGCGCCAGATCCATGATTCGGCCCGCCAGCTCATATCCGCCGACAAGAACCGCCGCAGAAAGGACAAGAGAGACAAGAAGCCTTACCGGTGCCCGCCATTTGGCTCTCATAAAGACCAAAAGGAAGACGCCAATGGAAAACGCAATGAGCATCGCATATCTGGCCGTCCTGCTCTGGGACAGAATGATACAAAGAATCAGAATAAGGGCTGTCAGAAGTCCCAGGATACGCAAAGCGATGTTCCGATTCCGCTCAAACAGTGCAAGTGCCATAAAGAGACACCCGCTGGCCATCATGCCAAGGGAATTGTAGTGGACACCGCAGTAAAGGAGATTCCACTTGACCCCAAAAATTTCACCGCCAGTGTCCTGGCCCCATACCGTTCCCGTCACGGCACAGTAAAGAAGCAAGCTTCCCCAAATGAGCCCAAGTATGGTAAAAAGTACCGACATTTCACTCAGGCGCCTGCCTCTTTCCTCCTCAGGCAGCTCACGAAGAGAGGCATACAGGCCAAAGAACACAATTGCATACCCGATGTCCGTGACCACATTGTTAAATGTCGCTCCAAAGCGCCAGAGAAGCGGAACGGAAATCCAGGCAAACAGGATAAAGAGAAGCGGCATTTCCCGCCCTGCCTTTTGGCCCATTTTGAGCCGATACAGACGGGCAGCAATCAGATAGCCACCCCAGGGGCACAAAATGTATGCATACAGATTGGTCATGCTCTCCATGTGCCATTTGAGCGGATCTATAAACAGTATGCCTCTCAGCAGATACGCAGCGAGCAGGAACAGTGCCTCATTGCCAAGTAACGCCATCAGGCACATGCGGCCCTTCTCGATCGCTTTTTCCATAGGATGCCTCCTATAAAACTCTTTGAACGAAAAAAGGCAGGAGGTTTTCCTCACTGCCCCATTGATTACTCCTCGGTTTCCGCTTCCTGAGCCTGAGCCACAGTCTCAACCTCTATGGTCTCCTGCTCAAATTTCGGTTCACCCGAACGCTTTCTGGATCCTCTTTTTCTGTTTTTATGTCTGCGAGACCGGCCATCATTGCCGCTCTTCTCCTTTGAATCCTGATTTGCGCGTTCCGGCTGCGCCTTTAGGACAATCACGACGCGGCGATTGGGTTCCTCGCCCTCTGAATGAGTGGATACCGCCGGATGATCCTGAAGCGTCGTATGCAGAACGCGACGCTCATAGGGATTCATGGGCTCAAGGACCACTCTGCGTCCCGTCTTCTGCGCGCGATTTGCCATTCTGAGTGCCAGTCTGCGCAGGCTGTCCTCCCGCTTTGCACGGTAGTTCTCGGAATCCACGGTCACCCGGATGTATTCCTCCTGGCCCTTGTTGATCTGCAGGCTGGTCAGGTACTGAAGGGCATCCAGTGTTTCGCCGCGACGGCCAATGAGAATGCCCAGGCTGTCGCCGATCATGTGCAGAGTAATGGCATCCGGTTCATTTGCCGTCACATAGACCTGCACCTCGACATTCATCCGCTGTGTGAGTTCAAGGAGGAAACGCTGTGCCTTGCCGGCGGCCGTATCCTCAGGAAGAAGTTCGGCATCTCCCTCCGGTGCGAAGGGTTCTGTCTCTTCAATCACCGGGACATAGTCAACCACCTCGCGCTTTGCCTTTGCCTCGGTATCCCCTTTCGGTTCCCGCTGCTTCTTTTCCTTGCGCGGCTTTTCCTCCTCTGAGGTCTCTTTCCATGCGGTTTCCGCAGCTTCGGCTACGAAACCTTCTGCAGCTTCAGGAGTTTCTGTTTCCGGCTGAGCCTCTACGATGGGCTTTGGCTCCTCTACCTTCTCCTCAACCGGCTTCGGTGCTTCCTTCTTCTCAGGCTTTACCTCAGCGGCGGGCTTCGGCGCCTCCTTCTTCTCCGGCTTTGCCTCGGCAGCAGGCTTTGGTGCTTCCTTCTTCTCCGGCTTTGCCTCGGCAGCAGGCTTCGGCGCTTCCTTCTTTTCTGCCTTAGCCTCTTCCTTCTTCACCTGCTTGGGTTCTTCCTTTGCCGGTGCCTCTTTCTTTTCCTTCTTCTTGGGCTCCTGCTTGTGTGCAGCTTTCTGATCACTGTCAAGCGTGATGCTGCCCAGCAGATCGCTGAGGCCATCATCATTTTCCTTCTCTGCCTCCGGCACGATAATGCGAACCTTGGCCGGACGGCTTCCGAACAAGCCAAAAAGTCCCTTTGCGCCTTCCTCGATCACCTCAACGCGAACATCGGCAATCGTGAGTCCAAGCTCGCTAAGTCCCTTGTTGATGGCATCCTCTGTTGTTTTTCCGGTAAATTCGCGATTCATTAAATACCAACCTCCTCGGCAGTGGCAGCTTTCTTATCCTGAGCTGCAAAATACTTGTTGAATCCGATCTGCTCTACAATTGCATATACGTTTGAAATAACCCAATACAGGGCGAATGCGGCATTGTACTGTGCGCAGAACCACAAAGACATGAACAGCATGACGTAAATCATCATCTGCTGGCTTCCTGCCTGCTGGGGATCCATCTGCGTGTTCTTCATCGTGAGACGCTGCATGAGGAACTGTGTTCCCATGGAAAGAATCGGCAGAAGGAACAGGCCGTTCCGCTCTGCAAAAATGGAAAAGCGGAAGAACAGGAGATTGAGATTTCCAAGGCCCGGGACAGGCGCAACAAATGCGGAATAGGCATCTGATGCCATGAACGGAACAACAACGGTATCAATATACTCGGTCACCGCATTGCGGTCCACAAAGTGAAGTGCCTCGGGGATGGTTCCGGCAGCTGCCAGCTGTGCGCTGACCTGATTCCAGACGTTAAAGTCAACCAGCCTCAGAGAATTGACATCCGGCATGTAGGTGGAAAACGGCGTATCCGGCATCCAGAGGTTGCGAATCCAAAGGAACGGCTCAAGCAGTGACTTGGCATCCATGTCCGGATTGGCCTGGAAGGTCAGATACTGGCGGACCAGCTGTTCATTTGCAAAGGTGCGCAGTGCGTAGAACATGGCAAACAGGATTACCATGGAAATGATCATCGGGAGACAGCCACCCAGAGGGCTTACTCCTTCTTCCTTGTACAGCTCCTGCATTTTCTGATTGAGCTTTTCCTGATCATCCTTATACTTTTCCTGCAGTTTCTGCATCTTGGGCTGAACCGTGGCCATCTTCATGGTCGAGCGGCGGCTCCTAAGATTGAGCGGCATAACAACCAGCTTGATCAGAATCGTAAATACGATGATCGTAACCGCATAGTTGTTGATCAGTGAATAAATTGCCTTAATTGCCGTCAGCAGCAGATTGTTCAAAAAACTCATTTACGATTTGTTCTCCTTTTAAGGGCATTCTTGCGGCAAAGCGGTCTCTTCATGCCCATTTCTAAAAGATCGCTTTCAGGTATTGGATTCATCCGCGTTCGGATGAGGGAAGGTCTGTCAGTGAGAGCCCCTCGCTCTCCGGACAGTCCTATGGAACAGGATCATAAAGATCTCCCTTATAAAAGGGATGGCAGCGCAGGATGCGTCGTGCTGCAAGACCGGATCCTTTCAAAGCTCCGTATTTTTCGATTGCCTGCTTTGCATAGGTCGAGCATGTCGGCGTAAAACGGCAGCATGGCTGGTGCATAGGGCTGATTTTCTTCTGATAGAACGTAATCATACTAATCAGTGCACGCTTCATTTCTCCGTTTCCACCTCCACGACCGGAACATTCTCCGGCAAAAGCAGTTCCTGCTTTTTCAGCAGATACTGAATGGAACGCGAGATGCTCTTAAACTCAGCATCCACAACAGGGGGTCTTGCAATAACCACATAGAGTCCCTTTTTCATTCGCGGCAAAAAAGGGTCAAATGCTGCCCGCATCCGGCGCTTGACACGGTTGCGAACAACAGCACCTCCGATCTTTTTCCCGACGGAAAACCCGATTTTCAGCGTGTTCGAGCGTGTATAAAGCAGAACCATTTCCTTGGATCCACTGGATTTCCCGCGGCGAAAGACATACTTGAACTGCGCATTTTTTTTGAGGCTGTATTTTCTTTGCAAAACGTCCTGCCTCCACATCGTTGTTCTTGCTGCTTAGGTTCGCAGTCTTTCGTTTTTCGTCCCCTGCTCTCAGAAAAAAGCAAAGAAGACAAAAGATAATAAAAAAGTCCGCTCCCGGACTTGCCGGGCCGGACCGATGGTTCTCCTGTACCGGCAGGGGAACACACCACCTGACGGCGGTTTAAGCTACCAGATTAGGCAGGATTGGAAACTGTCAGCTTTGCGCGGCCGCGATTACGACGGCGGGCAAGAACTTTGCGGCCATTCTTGGTAGACATACGAGAGCGGAAACCATGTACCTTGGCGCGCTGACGCTTTTTCGGCTGATAGGTTCTGACTGATGAAGCCATTGTGAATTCACTCCTTGAAAATGATCTATTTTCGTTCAATTCATATTCCGGAAAGCACAGATCGTCTGAGCTGCACAAAGCGCTAAGGGGCAGCGGTTGCGCCATCCAAACATGAACAGTAACAGCACTTGAACGGCAAAAGATGTCTTTTCATCTTGCCGTGCAGAATCTGCTATAGTATAAATCACCCCCGCAAATGAAGTCAAGACAAATTTTTCCTTTGAAAGCGAAATTCCCCGCTGAATCCCCCAATTATCCTTATCGACTGCCCGTTTGCGCAGGCAATGGCCGGCAGAACATGGCCAAATCTTCACTCTCACGTACTGCTGTCTGACACCAAGCAGCCTCTATGCCGCGTTTTCCCATCGCCTTGATTTTCGCCTTCCTGGCAAGTATAATGCCGAAAGAACCATCTTCCCGTCCTTGATTTCCCCCTTGCCGCAACAGAGAAAGGATATGCACCATGTTTGAGAAAAACACCATTCACGAAATGCTTTGCGATTCCCTTGGGCAGGATGCCCAGGGCGTATGCCGCCAGGATGGCATTGTCGTGTTTGTTCCGGATCTTCTCCCCGGTGAGCGTGCACTTGTCAAAATCGTCAAAACCGAGAAGCGATATGCCTACGGCAGGGTCGAGCAACGCCTAAATGACAGTCCGGACCGCCGGGGTCCCTTCTGTCCCATTGCAAAGCGCTGTGGTGGCTGTGTTTGTCAGCATATGACCTATGAAGCAACGCTTGAATACAAGCGTGCACAGGTAGAAAGTCTGCTTTTGCACGTCGGAGGTGTCGACATCACGGTTCCCCCTGTTCTTGGCATGGGCCATCCTTATCACTACCGCAATAAGGGCATGTATCCCGTAGGCATGTCCCACGGGCAGGCTGTTTCCGGCTTTTTCGCCCCCCGCTCCCATGACATCATTTCCCTGCCCGAAACCGGCTGCCCGATTCAGGACGAGGCCTCCTCGGACGCCGTCCGTCTCATTCTTGACTGGATTCGCTCATATGCCATCCCTGTGTATGACGAAAAGACACATAGAGGCATTGTCCGCCATATCATGACAAGATGCACAAAAAGTGGAGAGCTCATGGTGGGCATCATTGCCGCGGATCGAAAGCTGCCCCAGTTTGATGCGCTCCTTGCAAGTCTTCGCAAGCATCTGCCGCAGCTGAAAACCGTCTTTCTGTCCGTAAATACAAAGCCCGGAAACACCATTTTGGGAGAGGAAATCCACACCCTCTGGGGTGCTCCTACGCTGCAGGACACGCTGAGTGATCTCAGTTTCACCATTTCCCCTCTCTCCTTCTTCCAGGTAAATGCCGTTCAAACTGAAAAGCTGTATCAGCTGGCGGTCGATTACGCAGGATTAACCGGTACTGAAACTGTAGTGGATGCCTACTGCGGGACGGGAACGATCTCTCTTTTACTGGCACGGAGAGCCGGAAAAGTGATCGGGATTGAGATCGTCGATGCCGCCATCCAGAACGCCATCCAGAATGCGCAAAGAAACGGCATCCAGAATGCCCGGTTCTTTACCGGTGCAACAGAGCATATCCTGCCTGAACTTGTGGCAGATGGCTTATCCCCGGATGTCATCGTCCTTGATCCGCCCAGAAAGGGATGTGATCCCGCTGTCCTTGATGCGATCATTGCTGCCGGCCCAAAGCGCGTTGTTTACGTTTCCTGCGGTCCCTCTACGCTTGCCCGTGACGTTGCTCATCTGACCCGGCATGGATATACGGTTTCTGTCGTTCAGCCCGTTGACATGTTCTGCTGGACATCTTCTATTGAGACAGTGGTGAAGCTTTCCAAAGGAAATATACAGCACTAAAGCGTCCATGTGGAATTCCCCTTGGAAAATCTGGATACCTCACCGCCTGCTGAATGACGCAACTTGTCAGCAAATCAAGGATTATGTGCTGGAACACCCCAGTCTGAAAGTTTCCAACCTGTATACAGCCCAGATAAAAGCACGGCATCCTCGAAGAAGGCTGTCACAACAAACCGAAATCAGAATCCGGGGTGTCCCCAAATGCCCGCCCGACAAGGAAAAAAGCCGTTGAGGATGCCCTTCACCACTTCCAGATTATCAAATAGGATTGATCACGAGGATACAGGAAAATGACCTTCCAGTTGGGAGCAACATCCGTAACTACAAAGTGTTTGTCAGCGTCACAGGAAACTTTGCATGTTCTCATTCTGAACCCACTCAATTATGATACGTTTCATTATCTGTATTTATCGTATTTAAATACGACGTATTTTATTACGTCGTATTTCGATACGTCGTAAATTGATTGACATTTCTTAAAGAACCCTTTATACTTCTCCTGTACAGAATTGCACTGGAGGATTCATTCGATGCTTTACTTCAGAGACAAAGAGAAAGAACAACTGGCGTTTTTCCTAAGTCAGCCACGCTACAAAGCCATGGCCATCTACGGACGCCGCCGTACCGGAAAAACCGCCCTCATCCTTGATTATATTGAGAATCAGTCTGACCCAAAGGCGCTGTATTTTCAATGCACCTCCTATGATTATGCCTCATGCCTGTCTGATTTCGTTTCCGCGCTGTCCTCCTTTGAGCCCGCTCTTGAACGTGCAGTTCGCCCATATGAAACATTCCGTGATGTCTTTTCCTATCTTTCTTCTTCCTCAACCCCCCATCCGACAATTTTCGTGATTGATGAATTCCCCTTCCTCGCAAAAAAAGATGAGAATGTTGCTGTGGAGTTTCAATGGATCATCGATCATGCCTTGAAGGGGATGAAACTGATCCTACTCGGTTCCAACCTTTCCTTTATGCGTAAGCAGATTCAGGATAAAGAATCACCACTATACGGGCGTTTTGACACACTCCTGGAGCTTCTTCCCTTTTCTTTTTCAGAGATTCATCAGTTATTTCCGGTTTTTGAAGAGGCCATGGAGGTTTATGCCCAAACCGGCGGCATTGCGCAATATGTCATGTTCTTTCGGGACTATCCCTCCGTCAGAGCAGCATCCGAAGCACTTTTATTCGACCGAAACGGACGCTTGTTTACGGAAGCCCCGAACCTTCTCATGCAGGAAGTCCGGGATTTGACAACTTATGTGACCATTCTTCGGGCAATTGCCGGCAGCGAGAAGGATTCCGGGAAAATTGCCCATCAGGCAAAGCTGGACCAACGGAATATTTATCCTTATCTCACCAAATTAATTGATCTTGGTATCATTACGCTTGTCAGTAATCCTTTGTCAAAAAAAGAAGAACGTCGTTATCGTATTTGTGATGCTTTTTTTCGTTTTCATTATACTTTTATTGAGCCAAATATCTCGTTGATTTCCTCATACGGGAAAAAATCCCGGGAAATCATCCTGAATGATCAATTCCAGGAGTTCCTTGGCTTCTGCTATGAGGATATCATACGCGAAAACAGTTTCCGGTACGCCATAGAAAACAACCTTCCCTTTGTGCCGCGATCAGTCGGAAAATGGTGGGGACCGTTTATGTCAGATGGTGAATGGAAGGAAACAGAAATAGACGTTATTGCTTATGACAATCATCATCTCATTCTTGGTGAATGCAAATACCGTTCAAAAGCAACCGGCCTGCAAGAACTGGACAGATTAAAGTTTAAAGGCCAGTTCGTCTCTTCAAAAGGCCGGGAAATATTTTATCTCCTTGCAAGTAAAGCCGGGTTTACAAAAGAGATCTTATCTCAGAATGACCCCCATCTCATTCTGATTAACCAGATCTGATCGGTTCATAGAATCCACACATGTGCGCTTTCGCGGTATCAAAGGGAAAGCATGATGCATCCGGACTCCCGTCCGAGCACAAATCCGCCTTCTCATTTCCATGTACAAACCTTCAAAGGAGGCACTCATAATGGCAACCGAACTGGAAATCATGCAGCACGCCAAGCATTACCTGGACGAGCTTGCAAATGGTCGGAACCCGTTGACCGGAGCACAGCTTCCGGAAGCTGACATTGTCAATAATGTGCGAATCTCAAGGTGCCTGTTTTACACATCCGATGTACTGAGACAGGTCATTTCCAAGGGCGGGCTCCATAAGTCTCCGAAAGCAAAAAAGCGTTTTTCGCTGACCGCCGAGCAGATCGCAGGCTTCCAGTACTTTGATCAGCCAATCTTTATCTCTGCGATTACAGAACGACTGAATGCGCTCAACCAGGATCCTGCGATGGGGAAAATCACTCCTCAACACATCACAAAGTTTCTTGAACAGCAGGGATTCCTTCATCTGACAACCAACGCTCAGGGAGATAAGCAGCGCGTCCCGACAGACAACGGATTCGCTTTGGGCATTTCCATAGAGGAGCGAGCCGGAGCAGACGGAAGAAAGTATGATGTCGTCCTCTACAATCTCAGTGCCCAACACTATATTCTGGATCATCTTGATGAAATCATCAAAACAAGATAATGCCCCATGCCTTACCCGTAGTTTCAGCTTCTTCCTCTCATTTAAGCAGGAAGAAAGATCTTGGAAGGGACTGTATTGTGATGCAAAAAGAAGGAGCAAGGGAAAGAATTACTCATGCATGCCTGGAGCTGCTCAATACGACTTCTCTCGAGTCGCTTCGCGCACAGGATATCATGGTAAAAGCAGGTGTCTCCCGTTCTACCTTTTATCGCCTGTTTCTCGACAAATATGAGGTGGTCAACTGGGTCTATCAGAAACAGGTAGAGGAGATCATCCGGGACATGCCGGATCTCAAAAGCTGGAAGGAATGGACATTCATCATACACGACTACATGCGGGAACATAAGCAGTTTTTCAGAAACATTGCCAGTTATCGCGGACAGAATTCCTTTGAAGAATTCCTGTGCAATTACTTCATGGGAAATGTAAAAAGAACCAGTGGGCACATCATCGAAAAGATGACGGAAGAGCAACAGTATGCCGTATATGCATTTTCTCTTGTGGGGGCTCATGCCACTGTCGACTGGATCTTAAACGGCTTTCAACCGGATGATGCCACGCTGCTTCGCCTGCTGGACGCCTGCATCCCCTCCTGTATACGAATGCTCTATGAGTAAAAAAAGACAGACACCCGAAACGGATGTCTGTCTTTTTTTAACAATCAGTGGGATTCAAGCTGACTGCAGGCTTCACCGGCAATACGTCCGGTGGCAAGTGCACCCTGCAGTGCCTGGATCAGAATCTTTGTGGGCTGTCCGACATCGCCCGCATGATAAAGGCGCGGAATGGGATTGCCCTCCCAGTCGAGGGTTTCTCCATTGGGACCTCCCTGCAGGCCACCGATGGTATAAACGATGGTGGGCAGGATCTGAGCGGCATAGTAGGGACCATCCCCAATGGGATCCAGATAGAATTCGGAGCGGCCAAAGGCATCCGTGCCATTGGCGCAGCCTTCATTGTATGCAGCAATGGTCTTCTTCAGATTTTCGGCATCAATGGGGGCATTTCCGCTCTGTGCGGCCAGCTTTTCGACCAGTTCATCAATGGTATCAGCCTTTACGATCCAGCCGCGTTCCACCTCTGCCTGGTTGTCCTCGCTCCAATTGTACACATTGTACATTGAGGCAAAGCCGCACCAATAGTCGCGGGGGCCGACAGGGCCGGCATCCAGCATTGCCTGATCAAAGATCACATACATCGGCAGGTTGAAGTATCCATTATAAACAGGGAATGTTCCATCATAGGCCAGGAACGGCATTTCGCATTTGCTGTGGACGATGTACATTTCCTCATCCATAAAGCGTTCGCCTTTGGTGTTTACGAAAATACGGGAGTCCGGTCCAAGAGACGGACCCATATGCAGAATGGCGGTTCCCATTTCGTCGGTTGCGGTCTTATAGGAATATCCATACCATTCGATCTGCTGATTGCTTACGCCATCCAGTCCTGCTCCGATTTTGGCTGCCATCAGCAGGCCATCGCCGGTCTGAGTAGAGGCACCCGCCAGAGCATAATCAATCATATCAGCAAAATGGAACCGGGTCATGAGGTCCTTGTTTGCGGCGTATCCGCCGGTGGCCAGGACAACGCCCTTGTTGGCACGTACATACAGATCGGAGCCATCCGCCTGCTGGCACTTGACGCCATATACCTCGCTTGTAATGGGATCTGCAATCAGCTGTACGGCAGGTGTTTCATAAAGAACTTCAATTCCCATGCCCTCAATGGCCTTTACCACTACGTCATAGAAGCCACGGCCATATCCCTCAGATGTCGAATTGGTGATTTTGAGTCCGTTTGCGACCATCCAATCCAGCTGTTCATTTTCCGTGTCATACAGGCGCTGTGCCTCTTCCTTGGTCAGTCTGCCCTGAGCACTGTCAAAGATTTCTTCCACGCTGTACGGCTTAATGAAGCCCATGCTGGTAGGTGCAGAGCCACCGGCAAATTCCTTGTTGGCCTTTTCCACGATCAGGGTGCTCACACCATTTTCATAAGCGGCACGAGCAGCCATTGCGCCGGCAGGGCCAAAGCCCACGACCACAACATCCGCGTCCCGATCCCATGTCGGCATCCAGGAAGGGGTTTCCTCTGCGAGAGCAACCACAGCGCCGAGCATCATCAGCGCCATGAGCAGTGCAATAATCTTTTTCATATCGGTTTCCTCCATTTTTTTATTTCTGAGAAGCAGCTACGGCCGCAGCCACTGCTTCATTCAGTGCATCACAGGTAATGGTGGCTCCGGTGATGGCATCCACTGCCTCGCCGTTACTCTCCACCAGTTTGGGAATCTGGACATTCATCGCCGCTACGCCGATTTCCTCGGATTCATGGGCTTCAAGAACATCAATGGCTGAGATTTTTCCATTTTCAATTGAAACCTTGACCATCATCCTGCCACCAAGTCCATTGTTGCTGATGCCCAGATATTCGTTTTCCCCCAGCTCGATTTCAGCCGTCGGGTCATATCCCTTGGCCGCCTCCACTGCCTGCCGTACGGCACCGGTGAAGGCAATGCTCGACAGCGTGGCCCCGGATACGGTATCCACATCCAGAGAATTGGATGCAACGATATCTTTCGTCAGCTGCAGAATGGCTGTGGTACCAAGGCCGCGGGTTTCCATCTGCTCAAGTGTCTTGATGGCTTTAATCGTATCGCCCTCCATGGTAACCGCCACACGGATCGTGCCACCGACACCGTGATCGTTTTGCCCATAGAAAACACTTTCCTCTGCCATTGCCGTGCCCATGGCAAACAACATGCAAAGAACCGTCATGAGAACTGCTGCTCTTCTTTTGATGCTCATCTCCATCATTCCTCCTTGCGTTTTGTCCGTCTCACTGATATCGTTTCTCTCATCAGAAATCGATTCTGAATGCATTGTATCCAAGCTTATTCTGTGAGAAAAGAGACAAAAACGGGTTTTGTTTCACGGAGGGGATATGAATGAAACAAAATCGAAAAATGTTTCATCCTCTCTTGGCACAGTGAATCAGACGAAACAGCATATTGATCCAATCCCTGCCTTATGATATGATTGTGGAAGCGTTCACATCATGGTTTGTCGCTGACAGCAACTGAATGGTTTCAAACAGCCGTGAATCTGTCCATCACAAACAAATCTGCAAAATGAGGATACATGAATGAAAACACTTGAAGATCTTCTTTGTATGCGCACGGGACAATATCTGTTTTTATATCTCTATGATCACGAGCTTCCTCTTCCGGTTGACTGGTCAGAAGAGGACATTAAAGATATCGTCAGAGCCTATCGCCCATACGATGTCCGGACTGCCAAGTCGTATCTGCGGGTATTGGAGGACTGGGAAGACGACCAGTACGAGCCTCTTGATGAAGAGGAACTCGAAAAGCTCGATGAGGAATCAGCCAGGATCAGCAAGCGGCAGTGGGATAATCTCTTGCATGATGTCTCTATCGGAAGAAAACTGCGTTATATTGAGGATGAGCGCAGAATATTTGCGAAGATCATTGCAGAGCATCACCTCGACCGCACGAAAATCGAATCCTTTCTTCTGTCCGTAGATACCCAGTGTATGATCATCATCGAGGATATTTATAATGGCGTCCTCAAAAAAGATGAAGAAGGCTATTATCCTTTTACTTGTGATTCCTATGACCGGCATCTTTTTTCCGACATGCAAGATAAAGGATATGTTATCATCCGGGAAACCGATCCATATGATGAGGAAGATGACAGAGCTCATTACACCGGAATCCTCCTTTCAGAGGATGTCTTAGCCATCATAAAAGAAATGCACACCTCCGAGTTTGAGCATAAGCGGAGTATGTATGAAGTCTTTGATCATCTGCTGCTCTTACAAGAGTACTACTATACAGCCGAGCCCGTCGGAATTCTCTACAAGCTCTATCGCAGATGGCAAAGCTCAGATCCCAAACGGATTCCCAAGCTTACCGAAAAGCAGTTTTCTGAATCCCTTAAGGAATTCTGCCAGAACAGGTTTTCATCCCTTTTTAATGTGTCCTCTCGCCATGGCGTCGAGTATCTATACAATGTAACCATGGACGACTTTCCCGATGAGGATACTCAGCCCGAAGATAATATGATTGCTGCATACCTTTATAATTGGGAAAACGCGGGGACGAAAAAACCATATCTTCCTTCCATCAAAGAAATGCAAAACTTTATAAAATACACCTATTGGGAAGCAAGGAAACCTTTCAGAGAACTCTATCAGTTTCTTTGTGACGCCCTCGAGGAAAATTATTCCATGAACAGTGCGCTTCTTCCACTTATAACGATGGGTATGGACCCTGAAGAAAAGGAGGAATATCGCCGGAGACACTTTCATTCCCGGGATCAGATCGAGGATGAACTTGAGGATACATGGCAGCAGCTTGTCATCTCATTTGCCGATTATGTTGACGAACCAGAAAAACTCTATGAGGAGTTAAATCACATCACCTGCTGGTATAACGATTACTTTCAGAACATGGTTTTGAATCTTGTGAAAAAATGCTGCAATAATGCTCCTCTCTATTGGCAACTGGGCCATTCTCAAGTCCAAACCGATCGATTAAAAAAGAAAGCTGAAACCTGATAAATTGCAAGCACATCAGTCCCATGCAGTCACTCCCTTTTACCTTTTCCCTCACTCCCCTTAAGTAGTAAGCATGATAAAGAGAAAAACGACAAAAGAGCTCCTTGTTGAATCCTTCATGGAGCTTTCAGCCTCAAGAGATGTCAGCAAGATTACGATTCAGGAAATCGCCCATAACTGTGGCCTGTCCCCTGCGACCTTTTACCGCCATTTTTCGGATAAATATGATCTCATCGCCTGGGAGTATACCCGCAATTTTGACGAACGATTCCGCGGAATCGATGACAAAAGCTATACCTGGGCTGATTACACGCTTGAGACAGTTCAGTACAGCTGGCGAAACCGAAACTATCTGCTGAACCTTCTCAATAATACAAAGGGATACCAGTCCTATTTCCGCTATGTCACCGAGCAAACCTTCAAGAACTATCTGGATTATCTTTCGCAAAAAGTCGGCAAAGAGGCTCTGACGGAGGACGTTAAGCTCTATCTCCGCTTTTCCGTATATGGTTCTGTTCAGCTCGTTTGCTCATGGGTGATGGGCGAATTTGAAGCGACTCCTGAACATCTCACGGAGATCCTTTGCAATTGCGTCATTGATCCACTGAAAAGTCTGACATAAAAAGAAATCTCTCAGCCAACTGAGAGATTTCTTTTTACGTTTCTGATTCCATCTGCAGGTATACCTGGATTTGTTGATCAGTCAAGCCAATTGTCAGGTACCTGCTTTCTGACATTTCGCATGCCAGCATAGCTCCTCAGGCTTTTCCTGCCTCGCCTTTTTCTCGTCTTTGCATAATGACGATACCAAGGACAAACAGGACAGTGCCGCTGATGATCCAGATGCTCACCGGTTCATGGAAGAAGAGAATGCCCCATGCCAGTGCAAAGAAAACCATTGTGCTTTGCAGGAGGGCCACCATGCGGAAAGGAACCAGCGGGATAGCCTTTGCGTTCAGATAGAATCCGATTCCTGTCACAAATCCAAACCAGAGTATGGCCACAATGCACCGCCAGTCCGGCGTAGAGGACGGAAGAATGGTTCCCTGTGCTGCAGGAATGAGGAAGGCCAATATGGCCGCCAGAGAAAACATAAACAGGTTGCTGTCAAGAATATCAAAGTCCCCTGCCACTTTTTTCTGTGCAAAGACAAAAAGGCCGGCAAAGATTCCCGAGATGACATAGAGCAATGTGAGCATCAGGTTTCCGCTGAGAAGTGTTTCGATGGACAGTCCGTTCCAGGAAATCAGAAAAATGCCGAGCACGCAAAGCGAAACGCCGATCCATTTGTTGCGGCTCATCGTCTCATGCAGGACCGTGACGCCCAAAATCGTCAGCAGCACCATCTGCACCGGCTGTGTCAGAATGTTTCCGTAGGAAACACCGATCGACAATGCCGTATTTTCCGTGATATAGGCCATCAGCTTTGACAGCGCCCCCATTACCAGCCATCCCCAGTGTTTACGGAATGCCTGCCAGAAGTCTTCCCGTATATGCTGACGCTTAATGACTTTCAGCACCAGAAGCCAGCCCACACCGACAAAGAATCGCAGAAAGGTGATCATCGGCGCCGTAAAATACGGCCGAATCATCTTTACACAGGTCCCGCCGAAGCTGAAAAACAGCGCCACCATCATCAAATAGAGATATCCCAAGAGCTCATCTCCCCAGATCATTATTGTTTGAATGAAAGAGCCAAATTCGCGCTTCATTATAATACAAAACCGCCAGTAAGGAAATCCTCTGTTTTGATGTCGGAGAACTTTTTGTTCTGCCTGCGGCAGCGCAGAACCATCCATGCTTCCGAAAAATCAGAAAAGGGAGAACCGGCAGGTGCCGATTCTCCCAATGGTATGTCGATTTTAAGACTTCTGAACGATGTGGAAGGCAAATCCCGCAATCTCATCCTTCAGATAGATGGCATTCAGTCTGCCCTCTTTGTAGGAAGCGCTGGACTCATCAAACTCAAAGCCCTGACGCTCGAGATACGCCTTTGCGCGGTCTACGAAGTTGGTCTTGATGCCAATGTGGCCCTTTGCGCCACGGAAAGGCTTCTTCATGACCTCAACGGCAGTGCCGGCGAAGATGGAGCTGTTGCCAACCTTGATCGGCCATCCGAAGAGCTTACACAGCTTTGTGGCTGTCTCCATTGCCTCAGCCTCATCCGCGCTGTTGATACCTACATGAGCGATCTCAAGGCCCAGCATGAGGGAAACCGCAGAGGATACCAGATTGCGGATGCGATCCCAATCCTTGGCTGCCAGAGCATCGCCCGGAACCATCCAGCTGCCGCCGACGCAGATGATCTTCTTGAAGGAGAGATAATCCAGCAGGTTCTTCTCACCGATTCCGCCGGTAGGCATGAAGGTGACGTCAACGTACGGAGCCGCGATGGACTTGATGTACTTAAGTCCGCCGGCAGCCTCAGCAGGGAAGAACTTCACGGTCTTAAGGCCGAGGGACAGTGCCGTTTCGATGTCGCTCGGATTGGCTGTGCCCGGGCATACCGGAATGCCAATCTCCTGGCAATGCTTAACGGTTGTCGGGTTGAGGCCCGGGGAAACAATGAACTTTGCTCCGGCGGCCACAGCGCGATCCACCTGATCATTGGTAAGCACGGTGCCGGCGCCCACCAGCATGTCCGGATAAGCCTGCGTCATATTCCGAATGGCTTCCTCGGCAGCTGCAGTACGGAACGTAACCTCAGCGCAGGGAAGGCCGCCCTCACAAAGGGCCTGTGCCAGAGGCACAGCATCTGCAGCATCATTAATGGCAATAACAGGAACAATACCAATAAGGGAAAGCTCTTTTAAAACGTCCATGGGAATCTCCTCCTATTTAATAAAATCTTCTCTCATTGGCGAGAAAATGTCGAGCAGGGTGCCCGCCTTGACACAGGTACAGCCATGCATTTTTCCGCCGTCGACAACGACCGAATCACCGGTCCTCATCTCAAATTTCTTTTCCTCCACCTGATAGGTGAATTCACCGGAGAGCACATAGGAAATCTGCGTATGCGGATGCTGATGCAGCGCACCGATAGCGCCATCATCAAAGTTCACCTGCACCGCCATCGCATGGTCATTATATGCACAGATCTTCCTGCGCTGACCATTTCCAAGTTCAATCCAGCTTTCAGAATCCGGATGACAGAATTCTTTCATCTTAATCAACCTTCATGTCAAAGTAGTTAACAGCATTGTTATAGCAGATGCCCTGAACCAGCTCGCCCAGAACCTTGTAGTCAAGCGGATACTCTCCGTTTTCAACCCACTCGCCGATCATGTTGCACAGGATTCTTCTGAAATACTCATGACGCGGATAGGAAATGAAGGAACGGGAGTCGGTCAGCATGCCAACAAAGCGTCCGAGGAGTCCCAGTGCCGCCAGGGATTCCATCTGATCCCGCATGCCGTATTTCTGATCGCAGAACCACCAGCCGGAGCCAAACTGAATCTTTCCGGGGATGCCCTCACCCTGGAAGTTGCCCAGCATTGTGCCGATGACATAGTTGTCCTTGGGATTGAGGCAATAGAGAATGGTCCTCGGCAGATTGCCGGTTGCTTCCTCAGCCGCCAGGAGCTTTGCGAGGTTCTCCGCGATGCAGGTATCGTCAATGGAGTCAAAGCCCACATCCGCGCCGTACTGTGCAAACATTCTCGGGTTGCAGTTGCGCATTGCGCCAATGTGATACTGCTGTGCCCATCCGCGAGCCTTATACATTTTGGCCAGCTCGACGAGAACGAAGGTCTTATAACCCTCAACCTCAGCCGCTGTGAGTGCCTCACCGCGCAGTGCCTTTGCAAGCGTTTCTCCAGCCGCCTTGATGTCCGGCGTTCCGTACGGGACGGTGTCCAGCGCGTGGTCAGAGAGACGGGAACCATTGGCATGGAAATAATCAACGCGCTTTTCAAGTGCTTTGATCAGATTCTCGATGGTTGAGCAGTCGATCTCGGAAACCTCGGAGAGACGCTTGATGTAATCGGTAAAGCCGACACGATCGATATTGATGACCTTATCCGGGCGCCAGGCAGGATAGACCTTGAAGCTACTCTTTTCCTTAGCCATGGCAATCTGATACTCAAGATTGTCGACCGGATCATCCGTGGTGCAGATGACTTTGACATTGAACTTCTCAATCAGGCCACGAGCGCGGAACTCTTCGGTTGCCAGCATGGCATTTGCCCGGTTCCAGATATCCTCTGCGGTTTCCTCGCTCAGGATGTCCGTAATTCCGAAAACGCGCTGCAGCTCAAGATGCGTCCAGTGGAACATCGGGTTTCCGATGCAGTATTTGAGAGAACCGGCAAACGCCTTCCACTTCTCCAGCCAGTCAGCATCGCCGCGGATGTACTTTTCCTCGACGCCATTGGACAGCATGACGCGCCACTTGTAGTGATCGCCGCCCAGCATCAGCTCGCCGATATTTGCGAACTGATAATTCTCATAGATCATCTTCGGTGAAATATGACAGTGATAGTCATAAATCGGCATGTTCTCTGCATACTCATGATACAGTTTCTTGCCAACCTCATTGCTCAGCATAAAGTCAGCATCCATAAAAGCTTTCATAGTACTCAATCCTCCATCTTTATCATCATCTGCCAACCTGGCAGTGGGTTACAGTGTCACGCCATCCTTGAAAATGGCAATCTCCCGGAAATCATGCTCCTCGCTCTTGGTCTTCTTTCCGGACGCGATTTCCATGATTTCCCTGAAGAACGTCTCTGTCGTCTCCTCCATGCCGGCATCTGTTGCCAGGATTCCGGCATTGAAGTCGATCCAGTTCTTCTTATGCTCCGCCAGCCGGTTATTTGTTGCCACCTTTACCGTCGGAATCGGCGCGCCTACCGGCGTTCCGCGTCCCGTGGTAAAGAGCACCATCTGTGCACCGGCAGCCATAAGAGCCGTAATGGCACAAAGGTCATTTCCCGGAGCCTGCACCAGGTTAAGTCCCTTTTCCTTCACCGGTTCACAGTATAAAAGAACATCGCGAACCTCGCCGGCTCCGCCCTTCTGTGTGCATCCCAGTGACTTGTCCTCAAGAGTTGTAATTCCGCCCGCCTTGTTTCCCGGGGACGGATTTTCATATACTTCCTGTCCGTGACGGATAAAGTATTCCTTGAAGTTGTTGATCAGGTTCACCATCTTCTCAAAGGTTGCCTGATCCTTGCAGCGATTCATCAGGAGTGTCTCGGCGCCAAACATCTCCGGCACCTCCGTCAGCAGCGTAGTGCCGCCGTGCCTGGTGAGCAGATCCGAGAAGCTGCCCAAAAGCGGATTGGCCGTGATTCCCGACAGTCCGTCGCTTCCGCCGCACTTGAGACCGACCACCAGCTGATCTGCCGAGACCGTCGTGCGCTTTGCCTTTGCCGCATACGACGTCAGTTCATCCAGAAGCTCAAGTCCTGCCTCTACCTCATCCTCCACATCCTGGGTAATCAGGAACTTGACACGCTCCGGGTTCACCTCGCCCAGAACCTCTTTGAACACATTCAGGTTGTTGTTCTCGCAGCCGAGGCTCAGCACGAGCACTGCGCCTGCATTGGGATGCTTCACCATGGCGGCAAGGAGATGCTGTGTGTTCTTAAGATCATCCCCAAGCTGCGAGCAGCCGTATGGATGGACAAAGCAGTGGATGCCGTCTACCCGATCGCCAAACTGTTCCTGGCCGAGGCGCTCCAGCGTTTTCGCTGTTCCGTTTACGCATCCGACCGTATTGATGATCCAGACCTCGTTGCGAATGCCGACATGCCCGTCCTCACGGACATACCCCTCAAAGGTTGCCTCATGATCCCTTGGCAGTGCGCAGGGATGTGGATGATAATCGTACTCAAGCAAGCCAGACAGATTTGTTTTTACGTTCTGCGTATGGACCCATGCGCCTGCCGGAATATCTGCAGTCGCATGACCAATCGGAGAGCCGTATTTGATAATATTTTCACCTTTTGGAATGTCGCTCAGGGCAAACTTGTGACCGGCAGGGATGTCCTCGACCAATGTCACGCCGCACGCGTTTTCCCCTTTGCCTAGAGCAACCAGCGCTACTGCCACATTATCCTGTTCGTTGATCTGAATCCAGTTCATGGCAAATCTCCTTTATATGATTTCCTTGGAACAGATGCACATTCGTTTTCCCGACGTCTCGTCCTGATCCTCATCCGGTTCGATTTAGAAAAAAAGAAGTACATTTTCCTGCTTTATAGAGTATAGCTTTTATTTCCCTCATCGTCAAGATTCTGCTTGTCACTTTTGCAAGTTCATGTTACAATTGTCAAAAAGATGAAGCTCGTATTTTGTCAACAGAAATTTGACCACATAATGATCAAATATTCAATTCCTTTCCTGACCATTTTTATCCTGTAAAACATTATTTTACTTCTTCAAAGGAGGATCAGTTTATGAAAAGACGCATCGGTATCCTGACAAGCGGCGGGGACTGCCCCGGTCTGAACGCCTGCATCCGCGGCGTTGCACGCGCAAGCTACTCCATGTTTGATGCCGAGATCGTCGGCATCCAGGACGGATATTCCGGCCTCATCAATGGCGACTACAAGGAAATGAAGCAGTCCGACTTCTCCGGCATTCTGACCCTGGGCGGCACCATTCTCGGAACGCGCCGCACCCCATTCCGCAACATGCGGGTCATTGAGGATGACCACGTTGACAAGGTCAAGGCAATGAAAAACAACTATAAAAAGCTGAAACTTGACTGTCTTGTCGTCCTCGGAGGAAACGGAACTCACAAGACCGCGAACCTGCTGTCCGAAGAGGGCCTCAACGTCATTTCTCTTCCCAAGACGATCGACAACGACATCTGGGGAACGGATGTTACCTTCGGCTTCCATACCGCCGTTGACATTGCCACCGATGTGATTGACCGCATCCACAGCACCGCTGCCAGCCATGGTCGCTGCATGGTCATTGAAATCATGGGAAATAAAGCCGGATGGCTTACCCTCTACGCCGGCATCGCCGGTGGCGCAGACGTCATTCTGCTTCCGGAAATCCCCTACAACCTCAAGACGGTCGCCAGAGCCATTGAACGCCGCGCCGATGCCGGCAAGGACTTTTCCATCATTGCCGTCGCCGAGGGTGCAATGACCGTCGAAGAAGCACGGATGAAGAAAAAAGAGCGCGCCGATTTCCGCGCCGAAACCCATTTCCACGGCATTGCCGCCCGTCTTGCAGAGGAACTGACCGAGATGATTGGCATTGATGCCCGTGCCGTTGTCCCGGGCCACGTCCAGCGCGGCGGCACGCCCAGCGCCTACGACCGTATGCTCTCTACCGTCTTTGGTGTTCACGCTGCCAAGCTGATCAAAGATGAGGACTATGGTCAGGCTGTTGCCATGATCGGCAGCAAGGTCGGCCACAATCCTCTTTCCGATGTTGCCGGAAAGACCAAATTCGTTCCGGATGATGCACAGGCCATCAAGTCTGCACGCAGCATCGGCATCTCTCTTGGCGACTGATTATGATCCTCTCTGCAGCCCGTCTCCGACGGGCTGCAGTTTTTTCTTCATCGAGAAAGCCCATCCTTCAAATCTTCCAGGTCTATGTGCCAGTCACAAAGCCCCTGGTGTCATTTGCAAGCAGATATGCCAGTTTGCCCTGTGCAGATCCGCCTCAGTCTTAAATTCCCCCATATTTCCAGGAACATGGATTTGACAATTCCATTCCTTTCCTCTATAATACACCCCGGTCACGAGATGAAGCTTCCCCTATATCCACATTCGTAGGTTAGCACCATCAAGCCACCAACAGACGCCAGCTTCTTCCCCCTGATCATCATCACCGGAAGCGTTCAAACGTCTTTCTGCCATATGGTCCCGTAGCTCAGCAGGATAGAGCGGTCGCCTCCTAAGCGACAGGCCGTGGGTTCGAATCCCGCCGGGATCGCCATCGCCAGAGAAGCTGAATAGGCTTCTTTGGCGCTTTTGATTAAATTATTTAAATAAAGATCGTTCAGATTTGACAAAGTTTCTGTCGCATCTGAACGATCTCAATTCACA
>JAFUZM010000197.1 GCA_017476605.1 Clostridia bacterium | reverse complement strand
GTCTGATTATCCCGCACAGCATCAGGGAAATACGGACATCTGCCTGATGTTATCCATGCAATATCTGCTTCACCTGCTGACAGTTTCTTTCGACTTCCTCTTTTAAGAGTTCCATTGAATCAAATTTTCTCTCTGGTCGTATAAAAGCACAAAACTCCAGCGTCATCTCTTTCCCGTAAAGCGGTTTTCCGTCATAGTCCTGCAAGAACGCCTCTATTGTTACCGTTCCCTCCGGTGCAGTCGGATGTACGCCGACATTGACGGCGGCAATATAGCGGCTGCCCTCCACAAAGGCATAACAGGCATAGACGCCAAACTTTGGCAAAACCTTTTTGGGTGGCACCTGGACATTCGCTGTCGGAAATCCAAATATCCGTCCAAGATGTTTTCCGCTCTCCACGCATCCCTTGATTCGGTATGCACGTCCCAGCAGTTGTCCTGCCAGATGGACATTTCCATCCTGGAGGGCAAGGCGGATGCGGGTAGAGGAAACCGTTTCCCCGCCCAGCTCCACTTCGTCCACCACAATGGTCTCAACACCGTATTGCAATCCAATACGTTTGAGGTCTTCGGCTTTCCCCTGGCCTTTTGCACCAAAGGTGTAGTTAAACCCGATCACAAATACCCGCGGATTCAGATGTTCCACGATAAATCGGACATACGTCTCCCTGTCAAGGGAGGCATACCTCTGGTCGAAAGGCCTCAGCAAAGCCGCATCTGCACCGGATTGCCGAATGGATTCTATCTTCTCCTCCTCCGTTTCAATCTGATCTGGAATTCGTTCCGGTGCAATAATCTCAAGCGGATGATTGGAAAATGTATATATGAGGCTTTTTATTCCCCGCTGTTTTGCTGCATCCACTGCGGTATGCATCAGTTTCTGATGGCCCAGATGGACGCCGTCAAACATACCAAATGCAATCGCCGTTTCGCCGGCCTTCCACTGTTCCTCGCTTGTCAGTATCTCCAACTTCTTCACTCCAGCAGCATACAATCAAAATAGTATTTGTCCGCATTTCTATGGACAATTCCGCAAAACGTCGATCCCATATACACACGCGTCGGTTCATTTTGAGACGTCTCCGCTCCTTCATTCGGAAGAGCAAAAGGTCCCCCATTCCGGATCGTCTTTTCCATATTCTCATCCACTGTAATGGACGGATAGCTTTTCAGTGGGGTATCCATTGGCAGAAGAAACGGTTCAATCCCGTTTTCATAAAGTGTTTCAAGCGTCACGCTTTCTGAAAGCACAAAGGGACCAGACCGGGTCCTGACCAAAGAGCCCATGCAGGCAGCACTCCCCAGTGCTTTCCCAATATCATGGCAAAGGGTGCGCATATAAGTTCCTCGCCCACAGCTTACCTCAAGAAAGATGTGAGATCCCTCGCAGCCATGCATATGGATAGACTCAATCCATACTTTGCGAGCTGCGATATCCACCTGTTTTCCCTCTCTGGCAAGCGCATACAGCCGTTGCCCGCCGACCTTAATCGCAGAGTACATGGGAGGAATCTGATTGATTTCTCCTATGAATTTCGGGAGAATCTGCTCCACTTCTTTAGGTGTAAATTCCCGCTCTTTTTTTAAAACCGCCCCCGATAGATCCTGTGTATCCGTTTCAATCCCAGGCACCAGTTCCACAAGATAGGTCTTTGTCTTGCTGGTGGTGTAATCAAACAGCCGTGTGGCCTTTCCGATCATAATCGGCAGTACGCCGGATGCCTCGGGATCAAGCGTTCCGGCATGCCCGATTTTTGTCCCCTTTGGCAGCAGGTGCTTTACCCTGGCGACAACAGCACCCGAGGACATGCCTGTCGGCTTATTTACAGAAACAAATCCATTCATCCCAATTTCGCTTTCAGTGCATTAAAGATCAATGTCGACGCTTCCTCAAGGGTTGTATGAAGCGTACAGCCCGCCGCCTGCGCATGACCTCCACCGCCAAACTGCAAAGCAACATCATTGACCGTATCCGGTTCCACTGCCCGCAGGGAAACCTTGATGCCGTTTTCCCGCTCACTGAGCAGGTAAGCAAAGCGAACTCCCTCGATCTCAAGTGCCAGATTCACAAGGCCATCTGTCTCACCAAAGCTGCAGCCTGTTTCATCAAAATTCTTCTTCTCGAGTTCCACAGCGCCGATCTGTCCATCACATTCAAAGTGCATCTTACGATAGACAATTTTGGTCATCTCCACTCTGCGCATCGGCTGAGAGCGGTACATCCGCCTTGAGATATAGGAAATGTCCGCACCGTGACGCACCAGGTCCGCAGCAGATTCCATATTATGATAATTCGTAGCGGCATACTGAAAATGACCCGTATCCGTCGAAAGGCCGGTCAGGATGCAGGTCGCCATCTCTTTTGTAAGCTCGATGTCCAATGCCCGAATCCCGTCATAAATCAGCTGACAGCATGCGGACTCTCCCCGCCTGATCCAGTTCACCTCACCATACGCTGGATTCGTCGCATGATGATCCACGACAACGCGGTGCTCTGCCCGTTCAAACAGCGGGAGCGATTCCCCCATCATCTCCGGTGAGCTCACATCTACAGCAACCGCCGTATCATAGTCAAGCTCGACCTGATCCGCCGTGAGATACGCATCGTGGCCACTCAGATAATCCATGCTGTCCGGAATGGTGCCATCACAGACGATCTGGACCTTCTTTCCCATCTGCAGCAGCGCAAGTCGCAAACCCAGAACAGAGCCGATCGTATCCCCGTCCGGCGATACATGCGAAATGAGGAGCAGCGAATTCGCTTTCCTCATCTGCTCCATCCAGGCACGCATTTCCTCGTAATCCATCTTATTCCTCATCCTTCGTCTCTTTCTCATCCGGTTCGCGGGATCCCGTCTCCAGGTGACTGAGCACCTCCGCAATATGCACCCCATATTCAATGGAGGTATCCAGATGGAAAAGGAGCTCAGGGGTATACCTCAGCTGAATCCGCGTCCCAACCTCATGTCGAATAAAGCCAGCCGCGCCTTTCAGTGCTTTCAGCATCGGAGTGCGCTTGTCCTCCTCATAGATGCTGATATATACCTTTGCATACCGCAAATCGCGGGTAACATCCACATGTGTAATGGAAAACAGACAATCCGTTCTCGGATCGTTTACCTCCTCCCGGATCACGCGCTCAATCTCACGCATCATTTCAGATGAAATCCGGTCGGTTCTTTCAAACTGCTGTGTTGCCATATATTTCCTCTCAACGTAAATTCATTATCTCCGGGGCCTGTGACGCTCTGCATCTGGCAGAGAATCGTGGGCCATGTTTTTCGTAAAAGAAACGCTCCCTCGCCTGTCGCCTGAGGGATTCCATTTGGTCGCCTCACGGAATATGATAGCACATCTTCCAAGAAATCTCCATCACAAGGGGCTATCTTTTCATACTTTCTCTTTCTTAGTCTCCCGGAAAGAGAGAGGTGGAAAGCGGAGAATGAGATCATTCGCCGCGTTTCTCTGTGATTTGAAAAACACGTCCAGAATCCTCCGGACGTGTTTTACATTACTTAATCGACGGCAATCTCTTCCATCAGGAAGCACTCGACAACATCACCGTTCTTGATGTCCGCATAATTCTCGAGTCCGACACCGCACTCATATCCATCTGCCACCTCACGGACAGAGTCCTTAAAGCGCTGCAGAGAGGACAGCTTTCCTTCGAAAACAACCACGTTGTCTCTGAGAAGACGGACCTGTGCATTTCTCTGAATCTTGCCATCCGTGATATAGCATCCTGCGATGGTACCAACACCGGTAATCTTAAAGACGTTCCGGACCTCTGCATGACCAAGGACATTTTCCTTATACTCAGGGGTAAGAAGTCCTTTCATCGCCTTCTCGATATCCTCGATGGCCTGATAAATAATTCGATAGTACCGGATATCAATGCCATCCCGTGCAGCAGCTTCTCTGGCCTTGCCATCCGGACGTACATTGAATCCGATGATGGTTGCGCCGTCAATACCGGCCAGCATGACATCGTTTTCCGTTACGCCGCCGACGCCGCTGTGGATAGTCCGGATATGGACCTTATCATTGGAGAGCTTTTCAAGTGACTGCTTGACAGCCTCGACAGAGCCCTGGACATCCGCCTTGATGATGATGTTGAGGTCCTTGACCTCACCCTCAGCCATCCTGCTGTAGAGTTCCTCAAGCGTAGAGGCAGAGCTCTTCTTGGAAAGCTCCATACGCACTTTCGCAGCGCGCTCCTCAACCACCTGACGGGCCAGCTTCTCATCCTCAACCGCGATGAATTCATCGCCGGCCTCAGGAACGGCGCCAAATCCGATGATCTCCACCGGAGTCGCCGGGAGTGCAGTCTTGACACGGTCGCCGCGGCTTGAAACCATGGCACGGACACGACCGTAGGTGTTGCCGGCAACCACCATGTCACCGACATTCAGCGTACCGTTCTGGATGAGAGCGGTTGCAACGGAACCGCGGGAATTATCCAGCTTTGCTTCAATGATTACGCCGCGGGCCTTGCGGTTCGGGTTCGCCTTGAGCTCCAGCATGTCGGCAAGAAGAAGGACATTTTCAAGCAGTTCATCGACACCCTCACCTGTCTTGGCAGACACGGGAACCATAATGGTGTCGCCGCCCCACTCTTCCGGAATGAGTTCATACTGGGTCAGTTCCTGCTTGACGACATCCGGATCGGCGCCCGGCTTGTCAATCTTGTTGATGGCCACGATGACCGGGCACTTTGCCGCTCTCGCATGATGGATGGATTCAATGGTC
>JAFUZM010000196.1 GCA_017476605.1 Clostridia bacterium | reverse complement strand
CATCCATATGGGTATTCCACGGAACATGGAGCCGCAAACTGGCGTAATAACGATTTTCCTCATTATCCTCATGCTTTACCTGAAGTCGTTTGATCGCCAGATTGCTGTCCTTGCATGTGCGCATCATCTGATCGAGTGCATCCTTCCGATGAAACATAAGTTCCATGGATATAATGGAATCACGTTTCATATAGACAAGAAGCTTTCCAAGAACCATCTCGGCGGCAAAGACAAGGCCTGTACAGATCACACCGCCCTCATAGAAGCCCGAGCCAATTGAAATCCCAATGATACCGGTTGTCCAAAGTCCCGCTGCCGTTGTTAATCCGCGAACTTTGTTGTTCTTTGTGACCAGAATCGTCCCTGCACCTAAAAAGGACAGACCGGTGATAATCTGAGCGGCAATTCTCGTCACATCCGTTGGCAGTCCCATTTCAAGATACAGATAATGTCCGGTCATGGATGCGGCTGCAGCACCAATACAGACAAGAACATGCGTACGAAATCCGGCCGGCCTGTTTTTGGAGGACCGTTCAAGGCCGATAATGGAGCCACATATTGCAGCTAAAATCAGGCGAAACCAAATTGCACCAGTCGTTAATGTGCGTAATCCATCTAATGCATGAATCATTTTTTCTCTAACTCCATGTCATGAAATAAGCTCCTGAACCGAGCGAACACAGGAGAGCTCCGCAACAGAGGATAGAAGATTGGAATGAGAGGGATGCTCTTTGCTTAGCCGTATGCTCATCACTGCGGATGGATACATGCGACCGTTTTCCTCTGTCTCCTCCATATCGAGTTCGAAAATATGTGCTCCATGGAACTCCAGCAGTTCTGTCACCTCTGAAATATCCTGTGCATTGTCAAACGTCACAAATACATTCATATTTCTGAGACGACGCTTGAAATTGTACTCGAGCGGATAGGAGCAATCCAGAACAAGAACTGAAATCACAATGACCCCAATCACACACTGCAGGAATCCGGCTCCGGCCGCAATTCCGACACAGGCACATGCAAACAGACCTGTGGCCGTTGTAAGCCCGCTAACCTGCTGATGTCCAGCTGCAATGATCGTCCCGGCGCCCAAAAAGCCAATGCCTGTGATCACCTGTGCCCCATACCGCGAGGCATCAAATTTAATGTCCGGCAATCCCGCCGTGTACCAAACGTTTGTCAGCATCTGATATTCATACTGGGACAGCAGAATGGCCATACAGGCACCTGTCGCTGTCAGAATATACGTTCGCAAGCCGGCGGCACGTTTCTTCCTTGAGCGTCCGTACCCAAGGACGCCGCCTGCAAAAAAGGCAGCCAAGAGTCGTATCAATACCGTTGCAAAAGAAAATGGTTTCACCGTTTGACCCCTTTCCGTATATGCAATCATTGCTGCATTGCAGCGAGATAAAGTTTAACACCATTTTAACTTGATTGACAAGAGTCATGGGAGCATCTTTCCCTTCTCCATGCTGCTTCCTTCAGACTTTTCTGCAGCGATTTCCCATTGCCTAAAAAATTGTCATCAAATCAGCGGTTATTGTGTTTCTTTTTTCACCGATTTGTAGTATCATAACAAGGAAACCATAGAATTCACATATTTTGTGGAGGAGAGAATTAACCATGGAAAATTCTGTAAAAAGAAGACTTGTAACCCGCAGTGACTTTGATGGTCTTGTCTGTGCAATGATCCTCAAAGAACTTGATTTGATTGATGAGATCAAATTTGTTCATCCAAAAGATGTCCAGGATGGCAAGGTCGATATTCGTTCTACAGATATCACTACAAACCTGCCTTTTGATCCTCGCGTCGGAATTGCCTTTGATCACCATGAGTCCGAGCTTACGCGACTTGTTGGTATTGATTATAAAGATCGCTATATCATTGATCCGGATGCACGCAGTGCTGCGCGTGTCGTATTTGATTACTATGGCGGTCACAAGCGCCTCCCTCGCATTTCCGAGGAGCTGATGGCTGCCGTAGACAAGGGAGATTCCGCCGATTTCACGCTGGACGAGGTTTTGAATCCTACCGGCTGGGTATTGATGAACTTCATCATGGATGCCCGCACCGGTCTTGGCCGTTTCCATGACTTCCGTATTTCCAATTACGATCTGATGATGGCTCTGATCGACTATTGTCTTGATCATCCCATCAGTGATGTTTTGGCCCTTCCCGATGTCAAGGAACGCGTAGACCTCTATTTTGAGCAGCAGAACCTGTTCAAAGCTCAGGTGGAGCGCCTTGCCAAAGTTCATGGACGCGTCGTTGTCCTGGACCTTCGCAACGAGGAAACCATCTATGCCGGAAACCGGTTCATGGTATATGCCATGTTCCCTGAAACCCAGATTTCCGTGCACGTCGCCTGGGGCTTTAAAAAGCAGAATACCGCTGTCATGATCGGTAAGAGCATCATCAATAAAGACAGCAATGCGGACATTGGTGCCCTCTGCCTGTCCTACGGCGGTGGCGGTCATCGTAACGCCGGTACCTGCCAGTTGGATAACGACATTGTAGATGCCGAACTCCCCAACATCATTGCAGCGCTCAACAAGGACTGCACGCCCGTCTGATCGTGAGAATAAAACAGCAGCCACCCAAAAGAACTTCGGTGGCTGCTGTTTGTTTTTTCGTGCTAGAACGACAAAGCTTATCCTCGTGATCCAGATACGCCGATCCATCTGCTATCAACACACATTCTATTCACTACACGTCTACCGTCTCCGTCTTACTGCAGTTTTGACTTGAGACGGTTCTTCTGTCTTGTCGCAAACTTCTTCCATTACTGCCGTTCCCATAAGAATCGTCTTCTTCCCTATCATCCTCTGCAGACATAATATCTTCTTTATTGGATGTCTGCTTTAAAAGATCCAGTATTTCTCGTGAATTTTTCTTTGTTTCTCTCGAACTCTCAATCAATTCTCCAAATCCATAAATACCAAGACAGCCAAGCCAGGAAATAAAAGAGCCACCAACAATGATCAACGCTCCCACCCATAATAGATTATGATCTGCTCTTCTTAACCCCAGAGATTGTTGTAAGTCCGAATCAGATACGATAAAATAACCTCCGACAATAACTCTTGCGATTATTCCTATAATACAGAGAACCAATGCAAAACCTTTGATTTTTCCGCCTACATTGTTATACATTTTCGCTTCTTAAAATAATAAACTCGAATCGAAGGATGAAGAACCATCTTTCACGAATGATCTATTATTACTGAACAATATGTTTACAATAAGTTATTATCGCCGGAATACTTTTTTTAAAGCTCCTAAACTTAAAATTCCAAAAACTGCAGCTGCCTTGTTTACGCCTTTCTTCACCTTATCGGCTTTATCATCATGCTTAGCTTGGCACCGCATACAGTAGTTAACTTTATTATTAGCCTCGATAGGCATCCAGCAATCCTTACAAACAAACGTCAGTTTCTTCCCACAATGTACGCAGTATTCATCTGTACTCTTATACTTTCTCTTCTTTTTGTAATCAACACAGTTTGTATTGACACATCCTTTAATCTTGCTCATCGCCTTCCTCCACGTATCCTAGATAGATTACCTTCTCGGGATTATTCAACTGCTTCTCAACAGCTTCAATATCCAAAGCAAAATTTGCTCTTTGCTTCCAAACCCCATTTTTTGTGCCTGGATCAGATTTATCACATTCCGCAAGCATCTGAGCATTTGCAGCAATAGTGTTTTTCAGAAAATAAGAATACTCCGATAACACTTGGGTCATGGCCTGCATCTCACCAAGTTCGCAATAAACTCCAGCTTTTAATATCATTGACTGATGAATGAAACCAAACGATCTGTGAATATTGCTAATCTTCTCATCAATCAGTTTTGTCCTGTTCTTTTTTTCTGCATTATACCGTCCCTCAGCAAGATACTGAATATCTGACTTAAGGGACAAAGAGAGTTGAAAAGAAGATTCACTGAGTGATCTGAGTGCCTGCGCAATCAATTCCTTTTTAAGTATTTCATCAATTACATGCTTGGATTCCAGATAGAGAGAGACTCCGCTATAATACAAACCTAACCTATCGTTTTGCTGTCCTTCCAAAACAGAACGTACATTCTGATCAACAACTTGTATCTGGTCAGCTATCTTCTGCATAAGTTCCTGCATTGCCTTCATCTGCAAAGCCATAGCCATATGGGTAGGATCAATTTCCCGTCTCAGGTATTCACGCTTTACAGGAATCTTCGCGCCATAAGTATTGTTGTCCTTGTACTGAAAAACCTCGCGCCCCTTCTCGAAAGAAAGTTTGACAACGCCCTCGTCTATCTTTCGTAATTCCTCTTCAGTTAAATCTGCCACAAGTTGTAAAGACTTTGTCGTAGCTTTCTTAATTTGGTCAGCAATCGGAGCGTCACTGATAATCTCCTCATATAAATTTCTTGCAGTTGCCTCTGCTTCAGACATTTTTCTCCGCAGCCCATTGATAAACATTTCAATCGGAAATTCAGCATCGTAAGGAGTAACAGAATGCTGTTCAGGTTTATTCAAGTCTGTGTCAGAGCGTGGAAACAAATCATTCATCTTCTTATCCTCCTCGGACTTTTTCTTATTTTAGCATATTGTAAATCCGACTCAAAGGGTAATGCTGAAAAAAATGATTATAAATTGGCAGCCACTCCTGTGTTAGACCTTGAAAATCGACCTTCCCTTATTCCATGAATCTTCTGTGATTAAGAAGGGCGGTCAAAAAACAAACAGCCATATCCATGTATTGGCGATGAAGCTATGAGGAGTATTCCAGACGATCTTCCCTGCGTCAATGACGGCAACGATCAGCGTGACTACGAGCATTGGTACAGTTTAAACCGCCGTGTGATAGCCATTCTTTTTCCAGTCGTATGCCATAGGAAGTTCTGATTTTGCAGCTTGTTGCTTTTCTCTCTCCAAATATATACACTTTTCTCGACTCTTCACTTTTTACTCAGTTCAAATCCTGTCAGCTTTCTGACCTCTTCTTTTAAGTCTTCAGGCAACTCCTGGTCTGTCACAATTCGTACTACTTTATCCCCCTGCAAAATGGAGGGATTTTTGGTCATTCGTATGCCATAATCCATACAAAGGCGATCTATCTTTCGCATAAGTTCGCCCTGGTTTACGCTCTGCGCAATATGGACCCGCCAGCCGCTTGCATTTGCAAACTGTTGAATGTACTCTTTGCAGGTGAGCCCAAATTCCGGCGTAATATAGGAAACATCAAAATATGGCCCTTCCGTGTCATTTCTGACGGAGATTTTATACGGACGATGTTCCCTGTCAAACGCATAATCCGCTTCTTTCATTGCTGCATTCTGCTCTTTGGGAGAGCCCAGCTCCTCCGGGATCGTCCAGTACTCGTCCTGAATCGCCTCCTCGGGTGTATTCCCTTTCACAGCTTCCTTCTTTTCGCCGCGGAACACCAGTTTCCATCCGGTTGTCTTTTCAAACATCTGCCTTGCATTTTCGATGGCTTCCGTCTTCTCCGTATAGAGGGTTCCCTCATAGATCCGAGTCTGTGTGTAATAGGAGATCTTGTCCAGTTGAGCGCCAAACAGGGAATATAGCAGCCGATCCGCCTCATTAAAATTCATGCTTTTGCTGAGGCTAAGCGTATACCCAACACGACGTTGCAGTTCCTCACTTGCCAGTTTCACGTCTTCCTTTGAAGCCGCATCCGGAAAATCGACATTGATCACCGCTTCTTTTCTGTCATTATAAAAGCTGATTCTGGTAATGTTGTCCCAGGGAAGCAATTCCCGGATTTCCGCTTCAACATCCTGAATGGTAACAGCTTTCTCCTTTGTCTCCTCGTCGATCTCGTCTTTTGTCCGGCACCGGATCAGATACATCCGTTTATAATCTCTTTCAAAATACGGACTGTCAATCAGCTTTCGGATGAGTTCCCCTGCTTCCTGTTCACTGATACCGTTTCCTGTGTGTTCTCCGGAATCCACAGGTTTCCCAAACCAAAGCCAGGTCGTCTCCTCCATCGTGAGAGATTTGCCTGTGAGATGATCATTCCAGTATGTCCACAGGCGCCCGCATCCCTCGGCATCCGGAAAATCGCTCTGGTTTAAGCTATACTCGAGTGTTCTCCTTAGCTGCTCTCTTTTTTTCTTCAGAACAATCTCCACTTTTTCGCCGATCATCGGCCGATACACACGTCTGCGGTAATCCCCCGCCAGATCATTTCCCAAATCATCAATGGCCTGTTCGTCTCCATGCACCAGAACCACATGCCTTGGGGCAAGACGATCGATCATTGCGATCAGTTCGGATTTATCCGCATGTGCCGAGAGGCCAACCTGAATCACCCGGCATTTGACGGGAATGCTCTTGCCGTTCAGATGAATGCGGCGTTCCTCTTCTTTTTCATCAAGGAGATTCAGCAGTTCACGTCCGGGGCTTTCCTCATCCTGATAGCCGGTCAGCATAATCGTTGCATTTTCCTGAGAAGCCAGTGCCTCAGCATACTGGACACTTGGGCCACCGGTCAGCATACCGGAGCTGCTTACAAAGATGGCCGGTCCATCTTTTGCCAGAAGGTCCTCACGCTTTTCCGTCTGCTTGACCTCCTGGATTTCTTTTGTAAAAAAGGGTTCATTTCCCTTCTGAATCCGTTTAGCCAGATTTCCTCTCAGAAAGATTTCGTTGTTTTTATACACACGGCAGATATCACGCACCATTCCATCGACATAGACGGGAACCGCGGGGATGGCTTTATTCTGAATGGCCTCTCGCAGGATTAGCAATACCTCCTGTGACCGGCCAAGTGCAAATGCCGGAATTAATACCTTTCCCCCTTTTTGAAGGCTTTCCGCTGTCGCCATCACAAGACGCTGTTCCTCTGCCTGCCGATTCCCATGGAGCCGATTTCCATAGGTAGACTCACAGATGACCACATCCGGGCGTAGTGCAGGGAGCTTGGCTCCTTCAATGGTCCTCTGCTGGAAGACCGAAACGTCTCCGGAATAAAAGACAGTTCCTTCCTCGCTTTGAATGAGCGTACAGACAGCTCCTGCGATATGTCCCGCAGGATGAAAGGTCACTTTAATTCCGGGCAGAATTTCAAGTGGCGAGAGCAGTCGGATCACGCGTATCCTGCCCAGCATCAGTTCAACATCTTCAATGGTAAACAGAGGAATCTCATCCTCAAGACGTCCCATGATTTTAAGACTGTCATACAGTAAGACTCTTGTTAAATCCAGGGTCATGGACGTCATGAAAATCGGTGCATTCGGATACGCCTTGCTGATCACAGGCAATGAACCGGTATGGTCCATATGCGCATGACTGACGATAATGGCTTCTATCCCGCCTGCCTCCTGTATGGTTCTGAAGTCCGGCAGCGGATCCACACCGGTTCCCTGGCGAATTCCGGAATCCAGAAGGATGCCATGTCCCAGTATCTTCATATAGATACAGCTTCCGCCAACTTCCATTGCACCGCCTGCAAAGACAAATTCCACCGTCTTCCCTCCTCTAACGAGCAACCCGGTCTTTTGGGTTGTGACTTTTGTCAGTGCTCGTTCCCTGACAAACTCCTAAATTGTTTTCCTGCAGAAACAGATATATCCCTCAAAATTCACCATTTTGAGGGATATTTGGATCCGCTTATCTGCAGACACTGGCTGCAAACATTTCAAAGAAATATGGACCAGATGTGATGAGTTTCAAACCGGACGTCATCTTATCCTTCCGATCCGATATCAAATTCATCAATGACAACTTCCTCATCCTCAACTGTCGGCATCGGGACGAACTCGCTCATCCATGCCTCCTGGGGAAGATTTTCAATCATTCCCATAAGATTTACAACAATACCATCCATGTTGTACGGCAAATTCAAGTCAAAGGAATAGAACTCAGAAGGGCCGTCCTTCTCACGAATAACCTCAATATCAAAGCTGAATTTCTGTCCCATATGCGTG
>JAFUZM010000023.1 GCA_017476605.1 Clostridia bacterium | reverse complement strand
ATGTATTTAACAATCAAACAGATACAAGTACTTTTTCTGAAGACAGCGGAATTGCCTGGTCATGGACAATAGATATCCCGGCACGCGCAACAATCACGAAAACGGCTGAACTGTCTGCGGGCCAGGTGGGCACGACACAGATCATTTACGACGCTAACGGTGGAACGGGCGAGATGGATCCGACGGTAGATATACCCGGGGAACCGATAAAGCTGAACAAGAATACATTTACAAAAGATGATTATGTATTCCAGGGCTGGGATACTAACAGTGCAGGAACAACTGTTGTTTATGCGGATGAAGCCACCCTCACCATGCCGGATACTGATACAACCCTTTACGCGGTATGGAAGGAGAATCCGGAGATTACTGCAGCCGCTGAAGGTTTTGAAGGCGCTTATGACGGAAAAGAACATGGTATTACCGTGACCGTGACCGATCCGTCTAGTGGGGCAACTATCAAATATGGTAAAAAGGCGGGTACATATGACCTGGATGCAAGCCCGACCATTACGAATGTAGTTGACAGTCCGCTGACGGTTTACTTCAAAGTGACAGCGGATGGTTATAAGGACTATACCGGAAGCGCCACTGTGACCATCAACGAGCAAAAGGCGACATATAGGATGGTTTCTGTTACAGGCGCAACGCATGTGATTGGAGAAGGAACGGCTGCGGTCATCACGGTCAAGCGCAGTGAAAATGATACGTTGACGTATAAGAACTTTGCCGGTGTGTCTGTAGACGGGAAAGCAGTAGCGGAAAGCAACTACAAAAAAGAGGAAGGCAGTTTGGTTCTGACACTGAAAGCTGCGTTTCTGGATACGCTCTCAGAAGGAGACCATAGGGTGGATATCACCTTTACAGATGGCAGTGTAGAAACAACATTGAGAGTCACCACTATGCCTGGTGATGTTCCAAAGACAGGGGATAACTTCTCTCCTGCTGTCTGCTTCCTGATGTTGTTCCTGGCTATACTTGGTATTGGGGGAGTCACATTGAGCAGAATGAAGGAGTAAAGGCTTTGACTAACCATCATAATAAGGTAAATTAATGGAAAGAGGCCGTCTCGCTAAGATTTGTTGCGAGACGGTCTCTTTTTCTCGGAGCGCATGAGATGATTGTGTGATGGAAGCTGTTTTCCATGAAAAAGACAAGCCCGGGGATACGAAGATAAATGAGAAACTTATGAAAAATCAATTTTTGGAATAGAAGTTTTCCGTCTTTTTTAAGGAAAAACCAAAGAAAAAACGTTGGAAAAGCCGATGAAAAGTTTAGGGAAAGTAAATTTAAAGATTTGTAAAACATGACAAACTATAACGTAATAACAGCATTATTTGCGCAAAACACGAACAATTTTAATTTTTTTTCAGAAAAAATTTTTCTGACATATTGACAGGGACCTGTGAATATGATTTAATGCGTTTCGCTCAATTAAACTTTGAGTTTTGTATTTTTAAACTTTCGGGAGCTTCTGAAAGGGGTGATGGGCATGAGCATCAATGTCGGAAAGAAGA
The DNA here is from genome assembly GCA_017476605.1 of Clostridia bacterium. Taxonomy (GTDB): domain Bacteria; phylum Bacillota; class Clostridia; order Christensenellales; family Aristaeellaceae; genus Ventricola. The sequence continues at coordinate 4,750 of JAFUZM010000023.1, read as the reverse complement.
TACGGGCGCTGCGACAGAAAAACAATCTGACGCAGAGCGAGCTTGGAGATCGCTGTGATCTTTCCAAAGGATTCATCTCATTGCTTGAAAGTAATCAGACATCGCCTTCGCTTTCAACGCTTGAGGACATTCTGAATGTACTCGGAACCTCATTTCATGATTTTTTCTCGGATGAACAGGAAAATCCGGTCTATCGCAAAGAGGATGTCTTTGAAAAGGAAAATGGGGATGGCGTCAAGATCAGCTGGCTGATCCCCAATGCACAGAAAAAGGAGATGGAGCCGATCCTGATCACGCTGCAGCCGGGGGCCAGCAGCGAGGAGGATCTGCCTCATCCGGGCGAAGAGTTTGGCTATGTTCTGTCCGGTGCGGTAGACCTTGTCATTGGGGAGCATTCCTATCATGTGCGAAAAGGGGACAGCTTCTCCTATACCACCAGTGCATCACATTATTTGATTAACCCGGGCAAGAATGTTGCCGTTGTGCTTTGGGTGAGCACACCGCCGAATTTCTGATCACGACTGCGAAAGCAGGAACACCATCTGGAGGGAAAAATGGAAGGGAATACCATTCTTTCAATTCGCAATGTCAGAGTAGTTTTTGAAGACGGGTTTACCGCACTTGGCGGTGTCAGTCTTGATATCGGAGAAAATGAATTTGTCACCCTGCTGGGACCATCGGGATGCGGCAAAACCACACTCCTGAGATGTATTGGCGGCTTTGAGAAGCCAACCAGCGGTGAGATTCTCTATAAGGGAGAAAACATTATTCCGCTCCCGCCGTATAAGCGGAACATCAATACTGTTTTCCAGCGCTATGCCCTTTTCCCGCATCTCAATGTGGCGCAGAACGTTTCCTTTGGTCCGGATCTTCGGCATGAGGATAAAAAGGCGACGGCAAAGCGCGTGAGTGAGATGCTGGAACTCGTTGGTCTGGCAGGCTTTGACAAGCGCCGGATCGCCTCACTCTCCGGAGGTCAGCAGCAGCGCGTTGCGATCGCACGTGCGCTCATCAATTCACCGGATGTGCTTCTCCTGGATGAGCCCCTTGGTGCGCTTGATCTCAAGCTGCGCCGGGAAATGCAGCTGGAGCTCAAGCGTATTCAGAGGGAAAGTGGCATTACCTTCATCTTTGTTACGCACGATCAGGAGGAAGCCCTTACGATGAGTGACCGCGTAGCGGTGATGCGTTCGGGCGAGATTCTGCAGCTGGGAACACCGGTGGACATTTACAATGAGCCACAGTCTGCTTTTGTCGCTGACTTTATCGGTGCCAGCAACATCCTTCCTTCCACCATGGTTCGGGATCGTCTGGTGCATTTCCTCAATGTGGATTTCCCGTGTGTGGATGCCGGGTTTGGCGAAAATGCACCCGTTGACGTGGTGCTGCGCCCGGAGGATGTGAAGCTGAAGCCGGAGACGGACCCGGTAGATGCGCCTCTTGGAGTAGTGGAATCGCTTCTTTTCAAGGGCGTACATTACGAGATGAAGGTACGTTGCGGCCAGGATGTACTGCTGGTACATTCAACCCACGCGAGAGAAGTTGGAATGCATGTCAAAATTACCGTTGCACCTGAGGATATTCAGGTGATGCATAAGAGTGATTTCTCGCCGGATGTTCGGAAGAGAGAGGGGAGTGTGCAGTGAAAAGGAAAAATGCAATGATCCTGCCCTTCGCACTGTGGGCCATCATCTTCATCGTATTGCCGCTTCTTCTCATTGTCTGGTATGGAATTACCATCGAGGTACCCGTTGAGTATACGGAAATCACCCTTGAAAATGGAGAGACTGCGTATCAGCTTGAGGATGGCACTGTCCAGAATGTGGAGCCCTGGCAGAAAAAGACGGTTGTCTCCATTGATAATTTCAAGCGGATGCTGGAACCCATGTATCTGCGGCTCCTCCTTCGTTCCCTTAAAATTGCGCTTATTACGACGCTGATCTGCCTGATTCTTGGCTATCCGGTCGCACTGATTCTGACCGGAAAGGATTTCAAGCGTCCGACGCTCTGGCTGATGCTCCTCATCCTTCCCATGTGGATGAATTTCCTGCTGAGAACCTATTCCTGGATGTCCATTCTTGAAAATACGGGCATTCTGAACAGCTGGATTACCTCACTTCGTGAGAAGATTCCGGCCTTTGATTCCTGGCTGACCTCCATGGGTGTCGGTAAGAAGATCGTCTTTCTCTACAATGAAAATGCGGTCATCCTCGGCATGGTCTACAACTATCTTTCCTTTATGATCATGCCCATTTACACGGTTATCGAGAAGATTGACCGTAGCTTGCTTGAGGCGGCCGCGGATCTTGGCGCAAGTCCGAGGCAGAGCTTCCTTAAGGTCACCCTGCCGTATTCCATCCCTGGAGTCATGGAGGGAATCACCATGGTCTTTGTGCCGGCGGTTACCACCTTTGTCATCAGCCAGCTGATGGGCGGCGGCAAGGTGCCCCTCATCGGTGACATCATCCAGAATCAGTTTGGTAAATCCAGTGACTGGCACTTCGGTGCGACGCTTTCGCTTCTTGTCATGGTGGTGGTGCTTGCTCTCATGGGAACACTGCAGCAGATTGACAAAGAGGAGAATCCTCAGAAGGAGGTGCGGATCATTTGAAAAAGCTGAGAAAAGTATATATCGGTCTCATCATGCTCTTTCTGTATGCGCCCATTTTCCTCCTGATTCTGTATTCCTTCAATGACAGCAAATCGAGAGCGAGCTGGGGCGGATTCACCCTTCGGTGGTATAAAGAGCTGTTCTCGGATCAGCAGATTCTCTCTGCACTTGGCACAACACTTTCCATCGGCCTTCTGGCAGCCATCATCTCCACGATCCTTGGAACCTTCGGTGCGATCGCTCTGTATCACATTCACCGTGGCCCCCGACAGGTGATGATGAGCATCATTAACCTGCCGATGCTCAACTCCGAGGTCGTTACTGGTGTTTCTCTCATGTTGCTCTTTGCGATCGCGAGCATTCAGATGGGCTATATGACCCTCCTTCTTTCGCACATCGCTTTCTGTGTGCCTTACGTAGTCCTTTCTGTCATGCCAAAGCTGCGCCAACTGGAACCTAATCTGGCGGAGGCGGCACAGGACCTTGGGGCAACGCCCCTGCAGGGTTTTTTCAAGGTCATACTGCCGGATATCATGCCGGGCATTCTGTCCGGATTCCTGATGGCACTGACCATGTCCATAGATGACTTCGTGGTCAGCTTCTTTACCACCGGCTCCGGAGTCAGCAATCTGTCCATCACGATCTATACCATGGCCAAGCGTGGCATTTCGCCGAAGATCAATGCACTTTCGACCATTATCTTTGGCTGCGTCTTCGTTCTTTTGATTGGTCTCAATCTGAAAGATATTAAAAAACCTGGTGAACCTGCAAAACTGGAGAATGTGAAGATCCCGTATTGATGGTTTCCCTGCAAATGAAAGGAGTCAAACAATGAAAAAAACTGTTCTCATTCTTTTTGCACTGCTGATTGTACTTTCCGCAAGCGGACTTGCTGCAGAAAAGCTTTCCGTCTACAACTGGGGCGACTATATTGACATGGACACGATCCGGCAATTTGAAAAGGAAACCGGCATCGACGTCATCTATGAGGTATACGAGACCAATGAGGATATGTATGCCAGGATTGCCAACGGAAAAGCAAGCTATGACGTGATTTTCCCCAGCGATTATATGGTTGAGCGTATGATTCGCGAGAACCGTCTCACAGAGATCAACTGGGACAACATTCCCAATGTCAAAAACATTGATCCGCGTTTCATGAGCCAGTCCTATGATCCGGAGAACAAATATTCCGTTCCCTACACCTGGGGCACCATGGGCATTCTCTACAATGCGGATATGGTTGAGGAGACGCCCACCAGCTGGGAGACCCTGATGGATGAGCGGTATGAGGATTCCATTTACATGCTGAATTCTCCGCGTGACACGCTGGGCATTGCCCTTATCATGTGCGGCTATGATCTCAATTCTACGAATCCCGATGAGCTTGAGGCTGCAAAGCAGCTTCTGATTCGTCAGAAGCCACTGGTTCAGGGCTATGTCGTGGACGAGGTTAAGGACAAGATGATCCGCGGTGAGGCGGCCGTTGCTCTTGTGTGGAGCGGCGATGCGACCTACTGCATGCCGGAAAATGAGGACCTCAACTATGTGGTTCCCGTTGAGGGCAGCAACATTTTCTTTGATGCCGTCTGCATTCCATCCAATGCCAAGAATGTATCTGCAGCAGAAAAGTTCATTGACTTCCTCTGCCGCCCGGACATTGCTGCCACAAACTATGAGTATGTCGGCTATGCCATCCCGAACCAGGCAGCCATTGAGCTGATGGGTGAGGAGGAGTACAACGAGTCCCCGGTCAATAATCCCCCGCAGGAGATTCTTGACAAGTGCCAGGTCTTTAAGTACCTGGGCGAAGATACAAAGATTTACGATCAGGTCTGGACCGAATTCATCTCTGATTTCTGATCCATCGCCTCAGAACCAATAATAGATTGAGCGGCCTTCTGCTATGCGGAAGGCCGCTTTTTTGTATCATTCTAAAGGCCAGTCAAAACTGTACAAAAACAAGCTCCTTGTGCGATAATACGTGCTGTAAATAATGTTCCCTAGCACGATGCACAAGGAGTTTGTTATATGGGGGTAATAATTGATTTTCCGGGAAGAAAAGATGACCAGGGAATGAAACTGTTGACGAAACTGCCCGAGGATCTGTATACGTATGTTGTCACAGGATATACAGAT
>JAFUZM010000022.1 GCA_017476605.1 Clostridia bacterium | reverse complement strand
GTGTCGGGGGATTAAGATCTCGACAAATCGAAGTTTGTAAAGGAGCATATCTGTGAAACAATATATTGTTGATGCATTTACAAGTAAACCATTCTCCGGGAATCCGGCTGCTATCTGCGTGATGGAAAACTGGCCTTCCGGGGAATTCATGATGAAACTTGCGATGGAGAATAATCTGTCGGAGACAGCTTTCATTGTGAAAGAAGCTGCCGGATATCACCTGCGCTGGTTCACACCGGCAACGGAGGTAGAATTGTGCGGGCATGCGACTCTGGCATCTTCGTTTGTAATTTTGAATTTCTATGAGCCGGACAGCGAAATGGTGCAGTTTAATACTCTGAGCGGGATTCTGACGATAAGGCGAAAGGATAACCTCTTCGAGATGAATTTCCCGACTTATGAATTGAGAGAGATCCCGGTTACAGATGCAATGGAACGGGCATTTGGAGTCCGTCCGATCAAAGCGGTACTTGGCCTGGATCTTGTCTGCATATTTGAATCCGAGGATCAGGTACGTACCATGCAGCCTGATCAGGCTCTCCTGACGCAGATAGATGGACGTATTCAGAATGCAACCGCGCGAGGGAAGGAAACCGACTGTGTTTCCAGAAGTTTCTGTCCGAAGCTGGGCATCGCAGAAGATCCTGTCTGCGGATCAGCGCACTGCCAGATAGCAGATTACTGGTCTAAGAAACTGGGGAAGAAACAGATTTATGCTTATCAGGCATCAAAACGAGGCGGATATCTGTATTGCAGGCTGGAAGAGAATAATCGCATTACGATCAGCGGAGACGCTGCTTTGGTGGCGGTAACAGAGATCGTGGCTGCGTTGTAAAATCCGGTTGTGCGAAGACAAAGCCCAAGGCAGAGAGATTACACATAAGGATATGTTGCCATTTATCTATTCTGGAAAATAAGGAGAAATATCAAAATGAATAATGAAGTTAAGGCAAAAAGACACATATTGTGCGAAAAAGTACCGCTTCTGGCCATGATATTGGGATGCCTGATCGCTTCAGTAGTTATAGGTGTACCCACTGCGCTTGCAGGGGACTCGTTCGCCGGGCATATCGTTTCATGCATTGCGGCGGTAGTCTTTTTGATCGGTTTTAACAGATGGTTCGCGCCTGAGTTCAAGGGAGTTTTTAAAGCGGGCATTTCTGCCGGGGAATTACTCATTATATCCATACCGTTTATATTCAAATTAGTGTTTTCATATGCTGCATCAGTTTTTGACAGCGGATTCTATTTCAATCCGACATTGCTCAGCCTGGCTATGGCTTTGGCTGCGGGCTTTTTTGAGGAGACCATTTTCAGAGGCGTTACCATTCCGCTCGCGATGAGGTATCTTAAGAGCAAAAACAGAATGTATATTATTGTAGGTATAACAGCCTTGATCTTCGGTATCCTTCACATAGGAAACATCTTTCAGGGGGCCAACCCCACGATGGCCGTGATACAAGGCATTTCAACAATCTTCGGCGGTTTCCTATATGCTGCTGTATATCTGAGGTCCGGCAGTATTCTGGTTCCGATCGTCATGCACGCTTTGTATGATTATATGTGCTTTGTGATAGATCCTACTCTGGATAACGGTATTATGACTTCAGAAACAGTTACGATCGGCATAATTCTCACCGTTGTTGTTTTCATCATCACCGGTATCTGGAGCCTGTATTTGATCCGCCCTGCTATGAGGGACAAAATACAGACTTTATGGAATGAGAAGTGGGGAATCGAGTAAGCAGTACCTGGCGCTTTGTTTATGACTTCGTAAAGATACAGACAAAGGCGACAGTATCGAAGCAAAAACCTCCAAAGGATAATAGAGAATGCATCAGAAAGAATTATACAGATATATACACGAAAACCACCCCAACATCTGCCAGATTAGCATTCTGCAAAATGGCAAGGAAATATATTCTGCGGAGTGGAACGGTTACCAGCGGACGGATTGTACGCACATCATGTCCGCCACGAAAAGTATTATGGCGCTCCTAACCGGGATTGCCATTAATCACGGTATGATCGGCAGTGTAGATGACAAAGTGCTTTCGTTCTTCCCTGAGTATTCTGTTAAGCATGGTGAGAAGACCATCTATGATGTCACCATCAGGCATCTTCTTACCATGCGTGCACCGTATAAGGGAAAAGGAGATCCCTGGACAAAGGTGTGTTCCAGCAATGACTGGACAGCCGCCTCACTTGACTTCCTTGGCGGAAGAAAGGGCATCACTGATGAGTTTGACTATCGGACGGTCTGCCTGCATATTCTTTCGGGAATTCTCTATCATGCTGCGGGAATGAAAACTGTGGACTTTGCCAATCAATATCTCTTTTCCCCGCTCGGTATTGCGGAACATCAGAATTACTATGCAAAGAGCGCTGAGGAGCACAAGGAGTTTACTATCTCAAAATCCCCGAAAAAGAATATTTGGTTTGCGGACCCCGACGGGCTTGGAACACCGGGATATGGGCTGTGCATGAGCGCGTCAGACATGGCAAAAATCGGACAGCTTTGCCTGAACCAAGGAGTATGGGAAGGAAAACGCATCATTTCAGAGGAATGGATTGCCGAAATGACAAAGCCCAGAGAAGTGGAAAGCAAATATTTCCGGGGAATGCAATATGGATACCTGTGGTGGATCATTAATCCGGAAAAGAAGATTTATGCTGCAATCGGAAATAGCGGAAATGTAATATATGTGAATCCGGAGGAAGATATCGTTGTCGCAATTTCTTCTTACTTCAAGCCCACGGTGTTTGACCGGGTAGACTTCATCGAGGATATTCTTCTTCCGTCAGTTGTATTGATGACAAACGAATAAATCGTTAAGGAAAAAATCGAAGATGGTGCAAACGAAAAAGCAGCATTGCGCTATCCGATAACTGCCCTTTCGTTTGCATCAATTTCGATTTTTCCTGGTTGAACAAAGCGCGTCCGGGCTGCAGATATATATGGGATTTCAATCAGACCGCTTCTGTCCAGAGTTTAGCATGGATCCTCCGATAACTGTACTGTTTTATACAAGAAAACCACGATGACTGCATCAGAAATAAGCCTTTAAAAGGCTTCACAGGGATCC
>JAFUZM010000195.1 GCA_017476605.1 Clostridia bacterium | reverse complement strand
CGAGATCCAGTCCGGCAACGAGACCTTCACCCTGAAGGGCAAGACCGTTCAGGATCTGGGCTGGAGAAAGTATCTGGAGGAGGATGTCCGCGAAAACCCTTTGGAGGAGCTGGTGCAGGGCCAGCGTCTGACCCTGCGGAATGCCACCATCAAAGGCGGGCAGACGACACCTCCCAAACGCTTCACCGAGGACACCCTGCTCTCCGCGATGGAGAATGCCGGAGCGAAGGAAACCCCAAAGGATACCGAACGGAAGGGACTTGGCACTCCGGCCACCCGCGCATCCGTTATCGAAAAGTTGGTGGCTGGCGGATTTATATGCCGGGACCAGAAGGCCAAGACGGTGAACCTGATGCCGGAGGACCTGGGCATCTCCCTGGTGACTGTGATGCCGGAGGCGCTCCAGTCTCCGCTGATGACCGTGGACTGGGAAACCAAGCTATCCCAGGTTGAGAAGGGTGAGCTGTCTCCTGCCGAGTTCATGGCCGACGTGGAAGCCTTTGTGACCGAGCTGGTGAAAAGCTATAAAGCCATTAAGGGCGCTGAGGTTCTGTTTCCCTCCGGCCGCCCTGTGGTGGGCACCTGTCCCCGCTGCGGCGGTGAGGTCACGGAGAGCAAGCTGGGATATTTCTGCGAGGCCAATGACTGCCGGTTCGCCCTGTGGCGGGACAACAAGTTCCTCTCCGGCAAGCGGATCAATCTGACCCGGAAGCTGGCGTCGGAGCTGCTGAAGCATGGCCGGGCAGAGGTCGCCGGGATGTATTCGGAGCGTACCGGCAAGACCTTTGATGCGGTACTGGTGTTGGCCGACAACGGGAAGCGTGTGCTCTATCAGCTGGATTTCCCCAACCGGAAAGGAGCCTGACATGACTACGGTCATCGTATTTATCGCCGGACTGATCATCGGCTTTATCGTGGGCGGTGTATCCATCGCCAACTTCTTGTTGGAGAAGGAGGTGGATCTCCATGAAGCTGACCCCAGAGGAAAGGGAGACGATCATCCTGTATGATGAGGCTTCGGAAAATGCCACCGTCTACACCCACGACCTGAAGCTGATTGCAAAGCTCAAGCTGTTGCATGATGGATTCCCGGACCAGATCTACCCGGACCGCCCGGAGCATCCCGGCGCGGTCAGCTATGTGGTTCACAAGTCCTGTGTCAGCATCCGAAAGCCCTACAGTCCCCAGCGCAGGCTGGAGCAGAGCCAACAGTACAAAGCCGCTGGAATCAAGCCGCCCACTTTTCGCGGGAAAAAATGATTTACAAAGGGGCCGTTCTTCGGAGCGGTCCCTTTTTCAGGAAAGGAGGCCATCATGGCTGACAACAAACGCAATCAGGACCGGCTGAAGGAGATCACTGCCGGAATCGAACAGGGCATCAAGGACCTGTTTGAGAGCGACAAGTATAAATCCTATCTCCAGACCATGAGCCGGTTCCACAGCTATTCCATCAACAATCTGATGCTGATCCATGTACAGAAGCCCGACGCCACAAGGGTTGCAGGCTTCAACAAGTGGAAGAAGCAGTTTGGCCGTCATGTAAAAAAGGGCGAAAAGGGCATCCAGATCCTCGCGCCCATCATCTATAAGAAAAAGGTGGAGGAAGCCCTGCTGGACCCGGATACCAAAGCGCCCATCCTGGATGAGAACGGGAAAGCCGTCATGGAGGAAAAGGAGATCACCATGCCACGGTTCAAGGTGGTGTTCGTCTATGACGTGGCGCAGACGGAGGGCAAACCCCTTCCGGAACTGGCTTCGGATCTCCACGGGAATGTGGAGCAGTTCGACGTGTTCATGGAGGCCCTGCGCCGGTCCTCTCCGGTTCCCATCGAGATGAAATCTCTCAAGCCCAGCCTTGATGGGTATTTCAGCTCTTCTGAACAGAAGATCGCCATCCGGGAGGGCATGAGCCAGGTACAGACCATTTCCGCGGTGATCCATGAGATCACCCACAGTATGCTCCACAATTATGACAAGCTACCGGAGGGAACGGAGAAGAAAGATAACCGGACCCAGGAGGTCGAGGCCGAGAGCGTGAGCTATTCGGTCTCCCAATATTATGGAATCGAGACCGGCGAAAACAGTTTTGGCTATATCGCCAGTTGGTCTGCGGGCAAGGAGCTCAAGGAACTCAAGGCAAGTCTGGAGACGATCCGGCAGACCGCCTCCACTCTGATTACCAGCATCGACAAACACTTTGCGGAGATCTGCAAGGAGCAGGGCATCACAAAGGAGCCGGAGGCACCCGTCATTGAGGAAGCTCCGGTGGAGATCCCTTTGCCGGACCCCACTATTACCGTGGAGACCATGCAGGAGTACGGCTATGTAAGCGAGGATATGCTGCCGCTGACCAAGGACCGGGCAAAGGAGCTTTTTGAACGAGACTGCACCATATATATGCTCTACGATGGGAATACCGAGGCCATGGTCTTTGACCCGGATGATATCGAGATGCACACGGGGATTTTCGGTATTGGCCGGGAGGAATGGTCCGAGGTATTCAGCACGATGGCTCCCGATGCCCAGGAGAATGCCTATGAAAAAGCTTTCCTGGAGGGCAAGGGCGACAGCTTTGCCATCTACCAGCTCCGTCAAACGGACGCCGCCCGGGAAGTTCGCTTTTTGGAATCTGACTGGATGGAGAAGAACGGCTACCCCATTGAGTACGAAAACTATGAAGCGGTTTATTCCGGCGATCTGCCCCGGTATGGCAATACATCCGAAAAGCTGGAGCAGCTCTTTGAGACCTTCAACATGGATCGGCCCGCCGACTTCACTGGGCACAGCCTGTCCATCAGCGACATCGTGGCGATTCGACAGAGCGGTGTGGTATCCTGTCACTATGTGGACAGCGTTGGCTTTAAGGAGCTTCCAGCGTTCCTTCCGGAGAACTATCTGAAAAATGCGGAGGTCTCCATGGAGGACGATTACGGCATGATCGATGGGATCATCAACAACGGCCCCAAGGAAGAATCCGCAAAGCCAACGGTTGCCGAGCTGGAGGCCCAGGTCAATGCCGGTCAGACCATCTCCCTAATGGATCTGGCAGATGCCATTCAGCGGGAGAAAAAGCAGTCCACAGAGAAGAAGTCCCCTGTCAAGGGGAAAGAAAAAAAGCCCTCAATCTTGGCGAAGCTGAAATACTATCAGTCGCTGGACACGGGCAAAACGACACCGCGGAAAGCCGCAGAAAGGGATTTGTTATGAATGATTTCACCTATGAAGAGATGTTTCTCGTTGAAGCCTACGGTGGAGGCACCAGGACCGGCACCATTGAGGCGCTGAGTGCAATGCGCGGTCATCTGGAGGAGGATGAGACCGAACTTCGGGAACTGACGGATTCCACGATCCAGAAGTTGTCGGCGCTCTCTGACCAGGACTATTCCTCTACGCCCTTATATGATCATGAGTGGAACCCGTTTACGGAGTCGTGATAACGTGGCACCATCTGCTGTATCCCGCAGCGCCTTTTGCTGTATATGGCGCCTGCTGCTGCATTTGCCTCCACAATGAAAAATCTGTTGTATTTTCCCGAAAATCTGGTATAATCGCCCTGCATCAAAAATTGTAAAGGACTGATCATAAATGACCAAGAAGGAACTCGTCAAAAAGATTGCCGAGGAACAAGTAATCTCTCAGAAGCAGGCTAACGCCATTGTGGACAGCGTTTTCGATTCCATCGTTGCCTCCGTCGCTGCTGGTGAGAAAGTCAGCATCCCCGGCTTTGGAACCTTTGAGAGCAAGACCCGCGCCGCCCGGACTGGCCGGAATCCCCGGACCAAGGAGGCTGTAGAGATTCCCGCTTCCACTGTCCCCAGCTTCAAGGCTGGCAAGGCGTTTAAGGAAAAAGTCAACGGCTGATGCTGTGACGATATATGGTTATGGAAAAGGGACAGGGGTCATCTCGCATAGAGATGGCCCCAACGTCTCACTCTAAGCTTTTCATGGCTTTCCATTATCTCTGCAATCGTATATTTTCCATGCCTTGAACGCGTCTTCATTCCCTGTATAGGTTTTTTCATGTATGGCAACGCATAGGAGCTTTCTTGGCCGACTGAAACCAACATATGCGCACTTCCTGCTATAGTTATTGATTTTCTTGTTTTCTTGTCTTGCTCCGGTGTATTGCGCAATTATTCTCTTAATATCTGATGATCTTCTTGTCTCGGTTTCTAAGTATAAAGTGGCATCATGTGTTTCTCCCTTGACCCCATGAATCGTGCTGAAAATGATTTTTCTTCCTCTGATTGGATCAAACACTACATTCCGATTCGCAAAACCTGTTGAGTGGATGACTGTATCTTCCATAAAGTATCGTGGAAGCGCAGAGAATGCATCGACCTTCCCTTCACCTGACGGATCAAGCATAACGTTAATTGTGGATCGTACTATTGGGTCAACTTGGAGTCTGCTATATTCTGGTATGGTTGTTAGAGACATAATTCCTTTGCGGTATACATCAAAATAGCGGTCATCTAATGCCTTTTTAACAGTTGTGAAAGTATATGTTTTTCCCTCATCGTCCGTTTGTTTCAGGAACTTTAAAACTCGGCATAGCAGCTTTCTAAATATGCTTTCCGCTTTATATATTTTTCCGCAGACTAATTCATCACAAATGGCATCAACCATTGGCCAATATCTGTTTTCCGACATTGAACCGTTACTCGCTTGAAATCCATCCCAATAATCTCCTATCTTTCTACCGGCAGCGGTCTCATTTTTTATCCATCCGATAGCCTTATATGTTCCGTCTGGATCATTCAATCCCAATTCCTCTAAAATTACAATAAATTTATTGACAACACACTTTATAGTTGAATCATCGAAAATAATAACACTCGGTGTGATGCAGGATTTTTCCGTCAAAGAATTAATTGGTAGTTTTCCAGAACGGAGCGGTGAAAGAATATCGGCAATTTCTTGAGAGTACCTACTTGACGATGAAATATGCAGAGCATCGGCCGCAGGCAGCCAATCCTCTGTTAATTCATTTTCGGAATTATAAATTGCCTGATCAGGATCACCAATTCTAAACACACAACAAGTTTCGTCATTGAATTCCATGGAAAGAATATCTCTTTGAATTTGACTGCAATCCTGATATTCATCAATAAACACAAATTGAAACCTTTTACTAAGCAAGCTGGAAAGCGAAGTGTTGCTTGACAGTGCGCTTAATGCATATGTATACGCATGGTTATAGGTAACAAGACCTTCTTTCATCAGCAACTCTTTTACCGCAGCAGAGTATTGTTTGGCAGAATCTGCCGATGCCCTTGCAATGGGCTTCTCCTGCCCCCTTATCATCAAGGCCCCATTGTATAGGTACAAGTTTTCAACATACGATGCAGAATCAGTATATCGACTTTGTCTCTGCCTGATAGTTGTATTGATTTTATTATTTATCGTTTGATATGCTCTGTTGCTGTGGAATAGTTTTATTAGATGTTGTGCATAAACTTTGTTATCAACTAGCTGAATTGGCTCTGAGGTTACCGACCTTAAATACGGGAATGTAATAAAATAATCAACAAATGATTGGATGGTTCCCACATAATTCGGATATCCCATCAGTTTTTCTGCATAATCCGAAAGCTTTGTTTTTATTTCATTCACAGCAACATTCGTATGTGATAGCACACATATCCCCGCGCCATTTTCGAAAGGCATTTTATCTGCAAGCAGTTTTAATTTCGCCAAAAGGACTGTTGTTTTTCCGCTACCGGGGCATGCTGATACGTCCGTCGATTTCCAATATCTGATAACATCTTGTGCATCTTCTGCAAAATGAAAGCCCTGCGGCAGAAGAAGTTTTTCTGCTGCTTCGATTTCATCAGATGTTACTTCCCAATCACACATTAATCCACGCTCCTAGCAATTATCACCTGCGGCATACTTTATTGCATCAACAATGTATTTCAGGTAATCATCCTTTTCCAATTTCTCTTTTAGTTTTATTTGCTTCTCATAGTCAACCTTCCATTGATAGAGATCCAAATCAAACATTTGCTCTTGTGAGATGCCTTCTGGAATAATCGCTATCTGCCAACGAAGGATAGACACCAAACATTGCGCCACGATTGCTTTAAGCCCACTTTTTCCGTCGTCATTAAGCATCAATGAATAACAGCGGAATGCTTTCTCGTCACGTGAGAGAGATTTCCATTCTTTTTCTTCATCAGCTACGGCCGTATCTGCATCTTTGATTTTTGCGCTTGTTAAAGCGTATTTATCGCTATTCTTAATTTTCTTCCCATAATGAATGGCCTTATGGAAGTCCGACGACAAACAACTCAGCGCCAAACAGTATTCCAAGGTCCAACGCGGAGCAATGAATCCCTTGACATCACCAGATGAATAATATGCTTTTTTATTTTCAACCGCCTTTTCCATCTCGGCCACATTTGCATCAAAATCAGCATCATTATATTTAGGTTTAATATCGCAATCCGTTATTACGGAGACCGGGATACTCATTTGAGTTCCATCTTGCCGCATAAAGATTTTACTATAGCGCATGAATGCGACACTTCCAACATTGACTATAGAAATGCCGTATTTCTCTAATGGATATCCAAGTATATCTGCGATTGTGGGAATGAGTATGTTTTCCGCATCTCCTTCGACCATAATAACACCTTTTGCAAAAAATAAATTTGCTTTTGTTGTATCAAGAAATCTTTGAAGGAAAAGATAATCGCCTTTTTGCAACTGCGTTTTATCTGCGGATAGTTCGTAACCTTGTCCATTTTTAAGAAGTATCAGGTTTTTCAGGTTTATCTTACTTGCAAGTACAGTGCTGTGCGTTGTGATAATTAGCTGGACCCCCGCGTTTTGATATTCTTTTTGCAGATACTGAATCAGTCTAAGTTGAGCTTGCGGATGAAGATGTGCTTCTAATTCTTCAATGAGCGCAAGTCGCAGCCCACCGTTGTCATCATGTTCCAAAAGAAGCAATTCAGCTGCAATAAAAAGGAGATTGAGTTCCCCCAAGCCGGGATAGATTTCCGGCGCAGAAAGAGACAGGCTTTCTAAAATCGCTTTAAGTTGAATTGCAGAGGTTCTGATTTTGGCGCGATCTGAAGCATTCTGCTCGTTGAACTCAGCCAATGTTTCTCGAATCCTGGAAAGGATAACGCTTCCATCTTCTTCAGTAAAGTATTTCTCAATTTCATCATTGGCTTTTTCCAGTATCTCTTTCAGACGGTGATCTTCCGCTCCCTTAAATACCGGATGATTTAGAAGTATTTGAGATATTCTGGAGTTCCGCCCTGAATGCATCTCGCGTTCTGCATCTCTCAATGGACGAAGATAAACGCACTTTAATAACTCTCTTGCTTTTCCTTCAAGAACAACGCCATCCGCTGACTCACCGGCTCTTAATTCCGTATATATCCGCTGTTTTTCCTTCCATGCGCGATAATGGAGATGAAGATGGTAGTCTATGTTCCCATTCTCCGTTTTTGAAAACGTCAGATATTCAACGAAATTCTTGGCTTCATTATCACTAAATTCTGATAGTGTCAAATGGATCCTGAACTCAGATGCTGAATAATTACCGTCAGAATAAAAATCTTCATCAGTTACCCTTATATAATCATTACTTTGCGTAAGCAAGACGAGTTTAATCGCATCAATAACAGCTGTTTTACCAGCATCATTTTCTCCAATTAACGCATT
>JAFUZM010000194.1 GCA_017476605.1 Clostridia bacterium | reverse complement strand
TGAAGGTCATGCGGCGGGCCGATCCGTTTTCCGCAACATAAACATCCGTATGATACTTGTTCTTTTCGAGGTCTGCACGGGTCACTTCAAAGGCAAGGCGTGCACCATCCGGGCTGTAGGTAAGTGCAGATGGAATTTGGTAGAGGACAATGTCCTCCAGCTCAATCGGGCGGAGTTTTGGCATGGGGATCCTCCTTTGCGTTTATTGAGTGAGTCCCTGTCAGGTACGCGCACCTGCGCGAATCAATGGCAGGGCTTCTCATTCGGATGTGAAACAGGGCATTTCCTGGCCCCGGAGCATGATAAATCACCATGGGCTACATCCCATGGTGAAAATGGATTATTCCTCAATCCACGTAACGGGATTTCCCGTTCGGGAAAGCGGTTTTGCCGGCTCAGAGTTCTGGCGGTACCCAAGGATCAGGCCACCAGTGATGGTCTCATCTGTACCGAGTCCAAGGGGCTCAAGGAAGCTGCGAATTGTCGACTCCTCATCCAGCCAGTGCAGCTGGTTAATCCAGCAGGAGCCAAGTCCCTGTGCATGGGCGGCAAGCATCATGTTCTGAAGGGCACAGGCACTGTCGGCAATGGCATTGCCGTAGCCTTTTTTGTTTGCAGTGACAATCAGAACAGGGGCATTGTAATGGAAGACGTAATCGCCCTTCCTTGAGGCGGCAACGGAATGGCGAAGGGAAATGTAGGCATCCTCTCCGATCTCCATCCTGGCAAAAGCTTTCCGTACAAGGACCGCGAGGGAATCAAGGACATCGGGTTTGGTGATGACGAGGAAGTGCGTGCTCTGGCTGTTGGAGCCGGAGGGCGCATAGCGTCCGGCCTCGATGACTTTGCAGATCAGCTCCCGTTCCGGGACATCCGGTCGCATCTGACGCGTACTCCGCCGGGTCAAAATGGCGGTCATCGCATCCATGGGCATGTGGCTGTTGAGACCGGCAGCGTCTACCAGAGCAGCAAAATCCTCGTAATGCCAGTTTTTGGTGGGCTTTTCATAGTCAATGTCATGGAAGAAACAGCTGGGAATTTCCTTTTGCCGGAGATTCTTTTGTACACACGGGGCACATCCCCGATCATGATTGACCGGATGACAGGGACATTTGGTATCGGTGCAGGAACAGAATTGCTTGGCATCCATTGGTTGGGCTCCTCCTTGTTTGGACGAACAACGTGAAAAGAACAGCTTACGGCAGCTTCTTGCCTGAGGCCAGATAAAGCTGATACCATTCATGATGGGTAAGAGTGACGCGGGAAGCCTCGCAGATATCCTTGAGATGCTGGGGATTCATTGTACCGGCAATGGCCTGCATCCTGGCGGGATGACGGAGGACCCAGGCGATGGCAACGGCAGTTTTGGGAACGCCGTATTTGTCGCCGATCTCCCCAAGCACCTTGTTCAGTTCGGGGAACTGGGGATCATCCACAAAGCAGCCCTTGAAGAAACCGTACTGGAGCGGAGACCAGGCCTGGATGGTGATGTCGTGCAGGCGGCAATAGTCAAGAGTGCCGTTATCGCGGTCAACGGACATGTCGGTGGTCTTGTTGTTCAGATACAGCGCCTGGTCAATGAGCTGGCTCTGCTCAAGGGAGAACTGAAGCTGGTTGATGGTAAGGGGCTGAGAGACGAATTTGCGCAGCAGCTCCATCTGCAGTGTGGGCACATTGCTGACACCAAAGAAGCGAACCTTGCCGTTCTTTTCAAGGATGTCAAATGCCTCGGCAACCTGCTCCGGCTCGAAGATCAGATCAGGACGATGCAGCAGGAGTACATCCAGATAATCTGTCTTCATTCTGCGCAGACTGTCATCGACGCTCGCAAGGATGTTTTCCTTCGTCCAGTCAAACTCATCCCGCTCAAAGCAGAGGCCGCATTTTGTCTGGATGATGACGGAATCGCGACGGATGCCGGAGGCTGCAAAGGCATCTCCGAAGCGCGTCTCTGCCTCGCCTGCGGTATAGCAGGTGGCGTTGTCAAAGAAATTGATGCCCAGGTCAACCGCCGTTGAAATCATGTTGGCTGCGGCATCGACCGTAAGTGCTGGCATGCGCATGCATCCAAGGATGATGGAGGATGCATTCTGAGGACCGTTGACGATGTTGAGGGTTTTCATGGCTTGTTTCTCCTTTGGGGTATTTATCTTAAAATTGCGCGCAAAATGAATCAACGCCCGCCAAATGCCTTTGCTGCATCAAGACGTCCCCTGATGTTCAGCATGTGTGCATAAAAGTATTCCTTCTCCACGGGGATTCCGGCCTCTCCCAGGATCTTTTTGAGAGCCAGAACGGTTCTGCGTGACCAGTTGGAGGTGGTAAAAAGGCGGACGCTGCCAACCATCTGAGGAGTCAACTGTTCGGCATAGGCCTTGAGCTCCGGTGCCATGATGTTTGCATAGGGGGCACCGCCCAGATACAGGATGTCAACATGCTCTGTGAGCTGCGGCTCATCCGAAATGGAAACAGCCGGGACACCGGCACCGGCGGCAATGGCCTCAGCAATGTGCTTTGTATTTCCAAGCTTTGAAAAGTAGCGGACGGCTTTGTTCATTTATTCCTCCTGGCCTTTGTTCTCCCTTGTGCTCTCCAGTTTCCACTGGATGAGCTCAAGTAAAATGGGTTTCAGTTTCTTTGCCTGCTCCGACAGTGTATATTCCACCCGAATGGGGACCTCAAGGAACTCCTGGCGGCAAATGAGGTGATCCTGCTCAAGCTCTTTGAGTGTCTGAGACAGCATGGTGTTGGAGATTCCCTTCACATTGTGCAGCAGCTCGTTGTACCGGCTCGTTCCGTTGGCCGTGAGGGAACACAGGATGGGGAGCTTCCATTTTCCGCCGATGCTGTCCAGGGCGGACTTGAGCACACACTCCGGTGTACAGGGACAATTATGCAGTTCTGACATTGACGCTTCTCCTACTTTGCTGTTTCTTACTTACTCAGGTATTTTTTGGTCATTGACAGGCATATTTGGTTCCTGTATGATAGCAGATAAGAATTCCGTTGTAAAGGCAAATTTCTGTTTTATAAAAACAAGTGGAGATGGGATGAAACTTGAGGGTCAAAATTCATGAGCAAAAAGAAGATCGCGTGCACTGTTTGCATTTGTCTGGTTCTCGCTCTTTTGTGGGGCGAAAATTATCTGGTCAGCTTTGCAATTGGGCGGACATCGGGGACATCCAATGTCGGGCCAGCTTCCAATTTGTCGGAGGAGGCAATCCGAAAGATTGACGAAAACTGGCAGATGCAAAAGCAGATGGCCGAAGAATGGAGAGAGGCATCTCCTGTCGAAACAATATCCGTCATGTCGGAGGACGGGCTGAAGCTTACAGGCGAGACCGTCCTCTGTCCGGACTCTTCGCATTGGGTCATTGCTGTGCATGGATATCGAAGCAATCGCAAAGGCCTGGATGGTATTGGTGTCTATTATGGACTGCGGGGATACAATGTCCTGTTCCCGGATCTGCGAGGATGCGGGGAAAGCGAGGGCGGGTATATCGGAATGGGATGGCTGGATCGCAGGGATATACTCAGATGGATTGACTGGATTCTGGAAAAGGACAGCGGGGCACAGATTGTCCTGCACGGTGTTTCCATGGGCGGCGCAACCGTGATGATGACATCAGGGGAACCGCTGTCCCCTCAGGTAAAGGCAATTGTTGAGGACTGTGGATATACCTCGGTCTGGGACATCTTTTCGGATGAACTCAAGTATCTGTTTCACTTGCCCACGTTCCCGTTTTTACACATTGCCGGCGGAATCGCAAAGCTGCGGGCAGGATACAGTTTCAAGGAGGCCTCTGCACTCAGGCAGATCGAAAAGGCGCAGGTGCCGATTCTGTTCATTCATGGATCGGAGGATGCGTTTGTGCATACGGAGATGGTCTATGAGGTTTATGAGGCCTGCCGGGCAGAAAAACAGTTGCTGGTCGTAGAAGGCGCAGGACATGGGAATTCATGTATGCTTGATCCTGACCTCTATTTTGATACCGTGTTTGATTTTCTTTCCCCCTATGTTTTGTAAATGAAAGGAGCATTGTCATGAACGAAGCGTTGAACAATTTGCTGACCAGAAGGTCCTGCCGTGCCTACGAAAGCACGCAGATCAGGGACGAGGAACTGGAGGCCATTCTTGAGGCGGGCACATTTGCACCGACCGGAATGGGCAAACAGTCTCCGCTGATCGTTGCGATTCAAAGCCCCGAGATACTGGGACAGGTGGAGCGTCTCAACGGCGCGGCCATCGGGAACCCGGAGGCACATACGTTCTATGGTGCCCCGACGGTCATCGTGGTGTTTGGAAAGAGCGAATCTCCTCTGGAGCAGGCAGATGCCAATCTGGTGATCGGCAACCTCCTCAATGCGGCCAATGCCATTGGCGTGGATTCCTGCTATATCTGGCGCGCCAGAGAGGCATTTGAGACTGAGGAAGGGAAGGCATTTAAGGCGGCCTGGGGCATCCCCGAGGAATACGTGGGTGTTGGAAATGTGATTCTCGGCTATGGGAAGCCGGAGGGCAAACGCCCGGCAGCCCCTCGCAAGGAAAACTACATTCGCAAGGTCTGACATACAAAAAGCGCTGCCTGGCAGCGCTTTTTGTATGCTTGTTCTGTTATCAGTTATTCCTCAGGATCATAATAGTGATCCAGGAAGGAGTATTCCTTTCCCTTGTATTTCCATCCGACCATGGTATCCAGCTGCAGGGAATGAATGCTTGAGAAGACATTCTGCTCAATACTGGGATTGTCCCGCTTCAGCTGCTTGAGGAGCTGCTTGACCTCCTGACGTTTGCTGCCACCCTGACCATTGTCGCACATGGTGCAGTTCTCCGTAAAACGGCAGGCGCACTGGATGAAGGAAAGTGCATTGGTGTTTTTCCACGAGATGATGTCCTCCTCATGCACCAGATAGAGAGGCCGGATGAGCTCCATGCCCGGGAAATTCTTGGCCTTGAGCTTTGGAATCATGGCCTGCAGCTGGCCGCCGTAAAACATACCCATGACGGTGGTGCCGACGACGTCATCAAAGTGATGCCCCAGCGCGATTTTGTTGCAGCCCAGCTCCTGCGCCTTGTTGTACAGGCAGCCGCGACGCATCCGGGCGCAGAGATAGCAGGGGTTCTTGTCCTGAAAGTTGGCAACCTGAAAGATGTCACTTTCAAAGAGCGTGTAGGGGATTTCAAGGAAGCGGGCATTGCTCTCCACTTTGCGACGGTTGATTTCGTTGTATCCGGGATCCATGATGAGGTATTCCACGTCAAAGGGAACCTCGGTATGGCGATGCAGCATCTGCATCATCTTGGCCATGAGCATGCTGTCCTTGCCGCCTGAAATACAGACGGCAATCTTGTCACCCGGGCGGATGAGCTCATACCGCTTAATGGCCTGGCAGAATGGACTCCACAGTTCTTTATGATAGCGTTTTGAAATGCTTTGTTCGATCTGTTGAACGGGGGTTAAGGATCGACTCACGGTTTCAGCTCCTTTAGTACAATGTCAAAAATGTCAAGAAAGTGGGCAATTTCATCCTCTGTCGTCATGGAACTGAGGCTGACTCGAAAGGCCTCAAGTGCCTGACGACGGCTCTTTGTGATTGCATAGACCGCTCGGGAAGGGGTGTTTTCCACCGAGCAGGCGGATTTGACGGATACACAGACGTCATGCGCGGCTAGTGCGTCTCGCATGGCAGCACCCTTGATGCCGTCAACGCCGATGTTCAGAATATG
>JAFUZM010000021.1 GCA_017476605.1 Clostridia bacterium | reverse complement strand
TGTATTTGGTTAGCAATCATATTAGAATCCTCCATAACTTAATATGGAGTATTATATAACATCTAATCGATTTTGTCAATAGTTTTGTTATAAATTTCTTGATTTTATACGAGTTTTTTACCTTTTGACCCGGGCATCATACATTACCCCAATAATAGGAGGCCCACTATGAAAAAGCTGTTTGCACTCGTACTCGCACTCATTCTCGCTGTTTCCGTTATGTCCGTCGCACTCGCCGCCGACAATATCAAGGTTGGCATTATTCTGATGATCGAAAACGGTGCCTTTCTTGATATGAAAGACGGCATCATCTCCGGTCTTGCCGTCAACGGCTATGTAGAGGGCCAGAATCTGACCATTGACTACAAGAACGCCCAGGGCGATGCCACCAATCTGGCAACCATCTGTCAGGCAATGGACGACGGCACCTACGATGTCGTTTTCACCGTTGCAACCCCGGCCACGCAGTCCTTTGTCGGTCTTGAGTCTGAAACGCCCTGCATCTTCTGCTCCGTCGCTGCACCGGTTGCCGCAGGCGTCATGAGCGCACTGGATACCCCGGATATGAATGCCACCGGCACCAGCAATGCCATCCCCGCCGGCGACATTCTGAATCTTGGACTTACCATCACACCGGACATCAAGACATTCGGCCTTCTCTACTGCACCAGTGAGGTCAATGCCGTAAATGCCATGGAAAACGCCCGGGCGTATCTGGATGAAAAGGGATACAAGTACATTGAAACCACCGTTTCCTCCTCTGCTGAGGTTCAGACAGCCACTCAGGCTCTCCTTGACAAGGGCATTGACGCCATG
The DNA here is from genome assembly GCA_017476605.1 of Clostridia bacterium. GTDB lineage: Bacteria > Bacillota > Clostridia > Christensenellales > Aristaeellaceae > Ventricola. The sequence goes on along the minus strand of JAFUZM010000021.1, from coordinate 5,430 downwards.
TTTATTGCCAACGATGCCACCGTTCAGGCTGCCGTCGATGTTCTGGCTGAGCTCTGCACAGAGGCTGGCGTTCCCACCTACTGCTGCTCTGCAACCACCGTTCTCTCCGGCTGCCTTGCCACCCTTGCCATGAGCGATGTGGCCATCGGTGAGCAGACTGCGGATATTGCCGTCAAGGTTCTCAGCGGCACCCCCGTTGCTGAGGTCCCGGCCATCGTCGTTCCGGCAGATATCGTATCTGTCAACAAGGCAACCCTTAGTGCCCTTGGTCTTACTCTTCCTGAGGCTGTCATCGCCATGGGCGAGGTTCAGTATCTCGGTGAATAATTCCATTTTCCGGGTCATCCGGATGGATTTGGAGCGTGAATTTTCTTGAAGCTTTTTATCGGTTCCATGCAGCTTGGGCTTCTTTACGGAATCCTGGCGCTCGGTATCTACATCAGTTTTCGCATTCTTTCTGTTCCGGATCTGACAACCGAAGGCTCCTTCGCCTTCGGTTTGTCCGTATCGGCTGCCGTCACTGCCGCCGGGCATCCCATTCTGGCCATTCCTGCCGCCATTCTTGCCGGTGTGCTTGCCGGATGCGTGACCGGCGTCCTCCAGACGCGGTTTCTGGTTCATCCCATTCTGGCCGGCATCATTACCATGAGCGGCCTGTATTCGATCAACCTGCTGATCATGGGTGGCGCCAGCAATCTCTCCCTCGTCCGCGCAGACACGCTGTTTAAAATCATCCCGTTTCTGAGCAAGCAGTCTGCACAGACCGTGCTTTCCCTTGTCTCCTGTCTTCTGACCCTTCTCCTTCTGATTCTCTTTTTCAGGACACACATCGGAATGTGCATTCGGGCCGTCGGTGACAACGCGGATATGGTACGTGCTTCCTCCATCAATGTGGATGCCTGCAAGGTTCTGGCCTTCTGTCTTTCCAACGGCGTCATCGCCCTTTCCGGCGCGCTCATTGCGCAGTATCAGGGCTATGCGGACATCTCCTCCGGATCCGGCATTCTGGTCATTGGCCTTGCCTCCGTCATCATCGGCGAGGCGGTTTTCGGGCGCAGAAATGTGACCTTTGGGTTCATCTCCTCCGTCGTCGGTTCCCTCATCTATCGCTTCATCATTGCAATTGCCACAAAGTACAGTCCGCTTCCCGCCTATATGCTGAAGCTGGTCAGTGCCATCATCGTGGGGCTTGCACTTTCTCTCCCGGCTCTCCGCCTCCACTCGGCCATTCGCCGTCAGAAGAGGAGGAATTCAGATGCTTGATCTCAGAAACATCGTTAAGGTCTTTGATCCAGGCACGGTCATCGCACATACAGCCCTGGATCACCTTTCTTTGCATCTTGATGAGGGCGAGTTTGTCACCATCGTCGGATCCAACGGTGCCGGAAAGAGTACCCTGTTCAATGCAATCTGCGGCACCTTTCTGGTAGATAACGGAAGCATCGAGCTGGACGGGATCAATATGACCATGATGCCGGAGCATCGCCGTGCACTCCGCATCGGGCGTGTCTTCCAGGACCCGATGCGCGGAACCGCGCCAAATATGACCATTGAGGAAAACCTCTCTCTGGCACACTCCCGCAGCACAGCCCATCCTCTCTCCTTTGCACCCAGCAGAAAACAGCGTGAGCTGTTCCGGGATCGTCTGGCCCAATTTGGAATGCAGCTGGAAGATCGGATGAAGACAAAGGTCGGTCTGCTCTCAGGCGGACAGCGCCAGGTTGTCACTCTGCTCATGTGTACCATTGTCACCCCAAAGCTCCTCCTTCTGGATGAGCATACCGCCGCACTGGATCCCGCCACAGCGGCAAAGGTAATGGAGATCACAAAGCAGCTGGTCAGCGAGCATCATCTGACGACCATGATGATTACCCACAATATGTCTGCTGCCCTTACGACAGGCACACGCACCCTGATGATGGATGAAGGGAAAATCCTCTTTGATATCACGGGAAAGGAACGCGAGGACATGACGCTTGAAAGGCTTCTTACCATGTACTCAAACAGCACCAGCCAGGTCTTTGACAATGACCGGATGCTGTTTTCAAAGAACAGATAATCCGGCTTCTCACATCCCGAAAAGAAAATACGGGCATCTGCAGGAATTTCGCCCCCTGCAGATGCCTGTTTCATTTTGCTCTGCACACGTGGCAAAGGTTGATCATCCGTATCCATGTGCTCACTTGTTCTTTGGGCATCAAACCTGTATAATGCCCACAAATCATTTACGAGGTGGATTGCATGAAGCTCTTTTCCGATTCCCTTCCCTTTTATAAAGCCAATTTTCACTGTCACACAACCATGTCGGACGGTCATCTGACGCCGGCAGAATGCATGCGGTTTTACCATGAACGCGGCTATGAGGTTCTCTCCATCACGGATCATCGCAGTGTGACCATTCCATGTGACCCGCCAGAGGGTCTTCTCATGATTCCGGGGCTGGAGCTTGACTATGCCGACTCCCTAAACTGCGCTCATATCCTTGGGCTCAATGTGCGTGCAGACATTGAAGAAAAATGGAAGCGTGGAACGCCTCCTCAGGAAACGATTGACCTCATCCATAGCTGTGGCGGAACGGCGATCCTCGCGCATCCTGCATGGTCACTGAATTCACCCCAGTTCCTCATGTCCTTAGCGCATGTCGACGGCGTTGAAATCTACAATTCCGTTTCCACTCTTCCCACCAACGCAGACCGGGCCGACTCCTCGAATCTGCTTGATATCGCCTGGTCATCCGGCCTCACCCTATGGCCTGTTCTTGGAAATGACGACAGTCATCAGTATTATCCGGAGGGCGGCGTTGCTGCCACCATGATTCAGGCAGCGGAAAAAACACCTGAGTCCCTTCTTGCTGCCCTGAGAAACGGAGCAGTTTACGCCACCCAGGGACCTCGTTTTCGCCAGATTGAGATCATCGGTGAGGAAGTCGTCGTCACCTGCTCCCCGGTTCATGCCGTTGTCTTCTGTTCCAATCTGACGTATACCGCAGGGCGTGTCGTGCTTGGGTCAAATCTCACGAGGGCCAGTTATCGCATCAAGGCCAGCGAGCGCTTCCTGCGCATTGAGCTCCACGATGAAACCGGAAAACGCGCCTGGTCGACCCCCATTGCCCTTCGGTGATTCCGCCAGACCTCGGCTGCAGTTTTGACATGTCCCTGTTCTTCTCTTCCTCAGTTGCATCCGCTTTTCTGGTGACTTGACTTTCTTTAGAAAAAACTATATTCTTTTGGGCATACACAAATACAACGATTCCGAAAAGGGAGGATTCCTTCATATGCCTGATATCATCAATCTCGGTTTTCTTGGCTGCGGAAACATCGGCGGCGGTGTTTACCACCTTCTGATGGACATGCACGATGAGATTTTGAAAAGACAAAATATTGACATCCGTATCAAGCGCGCACTTGTAAAGAGCATTGCCGAAGCGCGGAACGATGTTCCGACAGCGATCATGACCGAGAATGCAGATGACGTTCTGACAGATCCCGACATACAGATTGTCTGTGAGTTTATGGGCGGTGAACAGCCTGCTGCTTCCTTTATGCAAAGGGCTCTCGCAAACGGCAAAACCGTGGTGACCGCAAATAAAATGGCACTCGCGCTCAACTGGTCTGCCCTTGCCGCTACCGCCAAATCCACCAATGCCGGACTTTATTATGAGGCAAGCGTTGGCGGCGTCATTCCTGTTATCCGTTCTCTCACCGTTTCCCTTGATGCAGATGAGATTGATGAGGTCATGGGCATTGTGAACGGAACCACAAACTACATTCTGACCCAGATGGCACAGAAGGGCAGCTCCTATGGCGATGTGCTTGCAGAGGCACAGCGTCTGGGGCTCGCCGAGCCCAATCCTGCAGCCGATGTCGAGGGCTATGACGCTGCCTACAAGCTCTCCATTCTCTCCTCCATTGCCTTCCATACCCATGTTCCATATGCTAAGATCCACAGAGAAGGCATCACAGGCGTCTCTCCTGAGGACATCACCTATGGACGCGAAATGGGGTATACCCTCAAGCTGCTGGCCATCGGCAAGCGCACCGGCGACTCCATTGAGGTTCGCGTTCATCCCACCTTTCTCCCGAATGATCATTCGCTCGCCCGTGTAGATGGTACCCTGAACGCCATCTTCAACCACGGCAAGTATTGCCAGGATATGATGCTGGAAGGCCGCGGTGCCGGAGATAAGCCTACAGCAAGTGCCATCTGCGGGGATATTCTCTATGCTGCAAAGCATCTCAGCATGCCCCTTGCCCCCTCCTTCAACAACACCGATGAACCGGAGGCACATATCTCCTTCACGGACAACTGGATCTGCCGTTACTTCATCCGTCTGGATGCAGCCGACACCCCCGGCGTCCTCAGCAGCGTGGCAAGTGCCTTTGCCGCCAGGTCGATTTCCATTGCCTCTATTTTGCAGCGTCCCTCCGAAAATGGCCTTGCACAGATCATTTTAATCACCCATGAAGCAAATGAACAGTCCGTCCAGGATGCGCTCAGTTCACTGGACCCTGCAACCGTCCAGGTAAAGAGCATGATTCGCGTAGAAGCCTGATAAAACAACCGGCCCTCACTGTTGTGAGGACCGGTTATTTTTTGAGCAATCACTTGCGCTATTTTATTCGTTCAAAAGTCTGCAGCTGTAGACCGGATGACCTTTGTGTGAGAGAATGCGGTAAAATCCTTCAGATGCATGTTCGTTGTCCACAATTCCATTGCCCGGAAGATGGATATTGGCTTCGAGCATTGCGAAAATCAAGTCCTTTTCGGCATTTCCGGATGACTCCATATCAATCACAATAGATTCGACCATCCGTTCTTCTTCCTTCTCATTGCCTGTCATGCTCTGGATGAGATTACAGATTCTCACTTTCATAGGTTCTTCCTCTCTGCGCCCTGCCCGGGAATTCGAGAATTCCACGCCATCCCAATTCTTCTCCGGATTTTCATTGTGCTTGCTTCCTGTAAATTGCATACTTGAGTATAACAGAACATTTCTTAATCTTCCAGAGGTCATTTGTATATTTTTTCATTATATGAAGTTATATGTGTTATTTATACATCGCAGGCTTTCGGGCATCATACCAAATCCTCCCGCACTTCAATTGTCTGCCCGCCTTCTCAAAGAGCGATATCGTCGCTAAATGAAGATTTGCACACTGCGCCATTTTATGCTATCCTTTCCATATGAAACCGTGAGCTTCTCAAAAGCTTTTATATGCCCGATATTACAAAACGCGGAGGTAGTCAAGTGAACAAAGCAAGGATTGAAACCCGATGTGTCCAGGGCGGCTATACACCGGCCAGCGGTGAACCACGACAGATTCCAATCATTCAGTCGACCACATTCAAATACGATACCGGCGAGGCTATGGGAAAGCTCTTCGACCTGGAAGCAGATGGCTACTTCTATTCAAGGCTCCAGAATCCTAC